>CAITUY010000223.1 GCA_903895695.1 uncultured bacterium | reverse complement strand
GCCATCCGCCCAGGCGCCGACGTTCCATGCGTTCGAATGGGCCCACACACCGCCGACCGCGCCGTTGGTCTCGCCCCAAAGCACGTACACCGTTGCGGCCAGGGACCCGTTGGTGGCGAGCATGCCGTTAAACGTCGCCCCGTTAGTGGTCACGTTCGAGACGGGTCGATTCTGAATTACGGGAGGTTCGGACGGCGGTTGCGTTGGCGCTACCGCGAAGAACGCCGGGGTGGCCAGCGATCCTACCGACAACGAGGTAATCGTCTTGGCGGTAGTGTCCCGCGTGGCCGTCACGTCCACCCACGTCGTGCCGTTGTGACGCCAGAGGTTTAAACTGGGTTCCGCAACGGCGAGCGCGGCAGCTTTCACGTCGTCGTAGCGGAACGACACCGTGGCTGCGGTGGTCGTCACCCCGCCAAAGGTCCAGACGCCGACCGGTTTGTAGAGTCCGGCCGGCACATCGCTGCGGTCGACCGCGTACAGGGCACCCGTGAGGCTGCCGGCGGTCGCGCCCGTCAGGGTCAGCCGCACGCTGTTGACCAGGTCGATGGTCGGATCGGCGGCCGCTTCGGCCCAGTTCGGCGTGCTGGCACCTGCCGCCACGGAAATCTTCGGCAACTGCAACTTGCCCTTGTTGATGGCAAACCACCCGTGGTTGGTCGTGTTGTCGGTCGCATTGAGGATCGTCCCGGCTGTCGACAGATCCAGGTTGGTGTCGGTGCCGCAACCATCGGCGATGACCCGCCCATCGTTCTGGAACTGGTAGTTGATCATCGTCACCGTGCCGTAGCCCTGGAAGATTCCATGCGGATACACCTTGGCTTGGGCATTGTTCGGAACATTGATGTTGAGCGTTCCTCCGTTTAGCGTGTATGTGCAGTCGTAATTGCCGGTGGCCATGCTGATGAGGAGCTGATTACACGACAAGGTGCCGCCCGTGTGGTTGAACGCGGCGCGCGAGTTGGCATAGCTGCCGACACTGACAAGACTCGGGATGTAGGCGAACCCGCCGGAGAGGTTGTAGGTCATCGGGCCGGTATCGCGCATTTCGATACCCCCGGTGACGTTGGTTACAACGCCGCCGGACTGATTGAAGGTCATGACCCCCGCGCCGCCCATGAGGAGGTACTTCGGACAGTTCGTTCCGCCCCTCATATTGAACACGCTGTTGCTCTCGCCGCCGGCGGACCCGGCGTTGAGGTACATATAGTTCACCATCTGGGTGAAGCACCCGCCGTTCTGGTTGAACGTTCCGCCTTCCTTAATGTACGTCACCCAGTAGTCGTTGATTGTGCCCGCGTCCAAGGTGAACGTGGCGCGCCCGGAAATGCCACCGACCGTTATGCTCCTTGTGTTGGCCGCGCCACCGGACATGGATCCCGTGCCGCCTCCGTAGAAGATCGGTCCGTTTCCGCTACTGTTCACGGCCAGGAGACCGCCGCTCTGGGCTAACGCGCCGCCATTCACATAGGCGATCCCTCCCGCCGGAATGGCGAGCGTGCCTCCGGACAGGTTGAGCGCTCCCCGGGCGTTGACGTTCAGATTCGTGACCGTGAGACTGTCGCTGCCGTCGAGGTAGAGGGTGTTGGTCCCGGAGCCCGGATTGCTGACGGTCAGGGTACCCAAGGCGGACAGACCGGTGGCCGTGTAGCCGACGGACAGGTTCGCGGCCGTGTTGCTGGTGATGTTGGCCGTGTCGCCGTTAACCGGCACCGCGCCCCCGCTCCAGTTGGCGGTCGTCGTGTCGTCCCACGTCGCCGATCCGCCGAGCCAGTTCCGCGTGGCCGCGCTCACCGGCAGGCTCGTCAGTGCCAACAGTACCCCCGCCGCCAGTCCGATCGTGATTCGATTCATTGTTATTCCTCCGCCTAAAATTTCCGTCGTGTCCGTCGTTTCGGCTACGGGCGGGACGCCCGTGCCACGCGGTGCCTGCCCGCCGCCATCGTTTCCCCCGGCAGGACCACGCGGTGGGGGAGCACCACCGGCGTCGCCGGCGCCGGTTCGCCCCGCAGCGCGGCCAGCAGCAAATCGGCCATGGCGCGGGCATGTTCGGCTGGCGAATATTCGAGCTTGATCAGCGGGTAGGGCAATGGAAGCGGGCTGCCCTCGTTGAAGTGCGAGGCGATCAGCAAAGCATCGGGCACACGGACCCCGCAACTGTGCAGCGCGTCGAAGATGCCGGGCAGGAGCAGGTCATCCGTGACGACCAAGCCATCCGGCTTCGCAGGCGACGCGCGCCAGAGATCCCGGAACGCTTCCCAACCGGCGCTGGCCACTCCCGGGTCGCCGACCGCCAACACCCATTCCGGCTTCGTCGCCAGCCCCAGCCCTGCCGCGGTCCTCGTGAAGAGATCCAGGAGCGACCGGTCTTGAAGTGGGGCCGGAGCCAGGCGCGTTCCGCCCCAGTTAATGAGGGCGACCTGGCGTCGTCCGCTTTGCGCCAGCGCCCGGAGGCCCTGCCGGATCATCTCCTCGCGATCGGAGCCCACGGCCGGGCCGAGTTCCGGCACGTTGCTGACGATCGGGATGCCCTTCGAGCGGGCCGGCGCGATCCAGGGCTCGTTCGGCATCATCAGGAACGCCGCGACGGCGCTGACACGATCCAGATCAGCAACCAGGTGTCGGCCCGCGACGGTCGAATAGGGTTCGTTCGACCCGGGGATGCTGGTGCCGGAATAGAGCCGCACATCGTGCCCGGCGGCCATCAGCAGTCCTCGTAACCGGCGGAACATCTCGCGGAAGAAGTACGAAACGGTCGGATGCAGGAGATCGATTTCGGCGAGCAGCGCCACGTGCTTATCCACGGGAGGGGGCTGCCGCACATAGGTGCCGCTGCCGTGGCGGAGTTCTACCAGCCCCTCTTGTTGCAGGATGGTCAGAGCCGAACGGACCGTGTTGGTGCTGACCCCAAAACGGTCCGACAGTCTTGTGATGGCGTCAAGCCGTTCGCCGTCACGTCCATTCAGCCGTAGTTCCTCGCGCAGGGCCTGAACCACACGCTCCAAGGTCGATGCCGGGCGACAAATTCTTGCATTCATAAGTAAGTCACTGAGTTATGACTTAGTACAAGAGAGATTGCAACTTCTTTTTGGTTCAGATTTGGCAGCGCTGTGCCTGCCAGCGCAGCGGGTCACGGAATCGTAGGCTTTTGGATGCGTCTGCCTTGCTGACCACATTCCTGATGCAGCGAATCGCCTCTCCATGTATTATTTTGAAGGCGCTGCAGTATCATCAGGGGGGACTATGGCTTTAACAATCTTGGACGCGGCAACGGGGACCAAAAGATGCGGAAGCAAGGAGACGGCATGAGGAAGATGATGGCGCGGTTGTTCTTGATTCTTGGGGCAATTGTCATGTTGGCACCGGCGCGAACGGCTTCCGCCGTCAACGCGACCGGCGGCAACATGGTCAACACTGGCACCTACGTTATCCACACGTTCACCAACGCCGGAACGACCAACTTCACCGTCGCGGTAGGCGGCAACGTCGAGGTGTTGGTTGTGGCGGGCGGTGGGGGCGGTGGAGGTGACATCGGCGGTGGGGGCGGCGCGGGCGGATTGATCTACACCCAAAGCCTGGCGGTTACGGCGGGACCCTACACGGTGACTGTCGGCGCGGGCGGCGCGGGCGGTCCGGCCAGCACCGTTGGTTTTCGCGGATCGAACTCCGTATTCGGAACCTTGATCGCATACGGCGGCGGTGGCGGCGGCGGATGGAACGCCTCCGCGGCGACATCAGGCGGATCAGGCGGCGGTGGGTATTCGGGCGCGAATGGAGCAGCGGGAACGAACACTCAAGGGAACGCCGGTGGCAATGGAGGAGCGACAGGAACAGCTTATCCGGGTGGCGGTGGCGGCGGTGCACGGTCAAATGGTGTATTCGGGACAGCAACCAACGGAGGCAATGGCGGCAGCGGGACGAATCTCCCACAGTTTGCCACGGTCGGCGGCTTCCCTGCCGGATGGTTCGCGGGTGGAGGCGGAGGCGGCGTTTACAATAATGCCGGACCTGAAGGGCAAGGCGGAAATGGCGGGGGCGGAAATGGGGGGGGGCGAGCTGTAAGTAACTATGGCTCGAATGGAGTGGTCAATACAGGCGGTGGCGGAGGCGGTGCGTCCCGCATAAGTACTATGCTGGCCGGCGGCGCCGGCGGTTCCGGCATCGTGATGGTGAGGTATGCTTCAACAATCGCCAACCTGGCCGTCTCAAACGTGACGCTGACCTCAGCGGCCTTCAACGGGAATCTGATTACCACGAACGGATTACCATCATCGGTTTTGGTCTACTGGGGCACGAGCGATGGCGGTACCGTCGCGTCCGCCTGGGGCAATACGAACCAGTTTCCCGATTATCAGCCGCTCGGTGTGCTGACGACGAACGTGGCCGGGTTGTCCTCCAATACCACCTATTACTATACTTTCTGCCTGGTGAATTCGGCGGCCACGAATTGGGCCTCGCCGTCTTCTGCCTTTCTGCCGGGGCAGGTTTCCATTGTCGCGACAGCGCCCAACGCATCGGAAGTCGGCCCTGTATCGGGCGCGTTCACCGTTTATCGGCCCGCCACGGCCACGAACGGGAACCTGGCCGTCAACTACACCGTAGCTGGGACGGCGAGCAACGGCGTGGACTACGCGCTGCTCGCCGGTACGGTCACCATTCCCGACGGCCAGGCCAGCGCCACCATCACCGTGCAGCCGTTTTGGGATCAGTTCGTGGATGGATCGCAGACTGTCCAGGCGACGCTGGTCGCCGGTGCCTACATCATCGGTTCACAGAGCAACGATACGGTGACCATTGCCGACTACGCGAAGCGGGTGTGGAGCGGCACGGGCAACTGGACCAACACCAGTTGCTGGTCTGGCGCGACACTGCCGTCCGACGGCGACGCAGTGATCGTCACCAACGGCACGCTGACGCTCAGCAACTCGACACCCCATCTCGCCTATTTCACGCTGACCAACAGTGGCGCGCTGACCTTCAATGGCACGAATACCGCCTTGCAGGCCGACAACGTCATAATCGCCGGCAGCGTCACGCATCCCATCCAGTCGGCGCTGACGACCAATACCGACGGCAAGTGGTACCCCGACAACCGCGTCTGGTTTGTCTGCTCCAATTTCACGCTGGTCGCCGGCAAGAGCATCAGTGTGGACAGCATGGGGTACCAGGGCGGCACCAACGCCACCGATCCCGGCAAGGGGCCCGGGGGAACGCTGAGCGGCGGCAACCCCGGTTGTGGCGGGGCCGGTTATGGGGGGCGCGGCGGCGACTCGACCACAGCCGGTGGCTCAACGTACGGCGATTTCGGCGCTCCGGTGGACCCCGGCAGCGGCGGCGGGTACCTGAACACCCCGTACACCCCTGGTGGCGGCGCCGTCCGTATCCAGGCCACGGGTTGCGTCACCATTAACGGCACCATCTCGGCCCGCGGCGGCAATCACACCAACCGTTCAGGCGGCGGCTCGGGTGGCGGTATCTATATCACCTGCAGCACGTTCCAAGGCATCGGGCTCATCGCCGCGGACGGCGGGTATACGCAACAGGGCGGCGGCGGTGGCGGCGGCGGACGTATCGCCGTGATCTACGACACCGCCGCACAGACGACCGTGTCACCCAAACCGGCGGTCCAACTATCCGCAGCCCACGGCACGGGGCCCGGCGGCAACGGGGCTCCAGGCACGATCTATGTGCCCGACATGAATTTCTTCCCGTATGCCGTGCTCCCGTACAGTTGCCGGGTTCTCGTAAGCAACACGACCAGTTATGTGCTGTCAGGACTGACGCTCAGCAACTCTTACGTGTTCTTCGGCGGCTCATCGCTGCAATCCGTGACCGTCTCCAACGACATGACGATTCTGGGTGCGAGCGGCCGGTATGACGTGACGACGAACACGGCCCTGTATGTCGGCGGCAATCTCGCGCTGACCAACGGCGCCACGCTTTACGCCTTTGGCGGGGTGACCAACGGGAGCGGGCTCGACTATGGCGTGCGCGTGAGCGTCACCGGGGACGTCAGCGTCGCCACCACATGCTGGGTGTATCCCTATTCCGAAACGACCAATGGCGGCTCGCCATTGTTCCAGATGCGCAACCTCTCCGTTATAACTAATGCGGGATTTGACGCCAACCTGAAGGGGTTCCGGGGCGGCACCTCGGGTTCGGACAACGGTAAAGGTCCGGGCGGATCGGCCAGCGGCGGCGGCGGCCCTGGAACGGGTGGGGCGGGGTACGGCGGGAAGGGCGGCAATTCGGGTACTACCGGCGGCCCAGCCTATGGCGACCCGAATGCCCCCCTCTTCGCGGGGAGCGGTGCCGGGTACTACAACGGGAACCCGACACCTGCGGGCGGCGGTTTGATCCGTATCGAGGCGTCCGGCACGGTCACGCTCAATGGCACGTTGACGGCCAACGGTGGCGATCATAATAACCGCTCAGGCGGCGCGTCAGGGGGTGGGATCTATATCAAGTGCGCTACGTTTAGTGGATCGAACGGTGTTATGTCGGCCATCGGGGGCAGCAACACGAGTACTTATGCCGTCGCCGGTGGCAGTGGCGGACGCATCGCCGTGCTGAGCAAATACCAATTCTGGTCTGGAACGACCAATGTCGTCGGAGGAACCGCAGGCGGCGGCGGGGCCGCCGGCGACACCGGCACCGTCCGCTGGGTGCAGGCAGGAGCGCCGCCGCTGATCGCGAATCTGGCGCCGACGAACATCAGCTATACTTCGGCGAATCTCAACGGATACCTGACGTCGACCGGCACGGCCCCGACGACCGTGTGGGTGTACTGGGGGCTCAGCGACCAGAGCAACAACAAGAACGCGTGGGACACGAACGGCACGTTAGGCGTCATCGCCAGCCCAGCGACCCTGACCACCAACGTCACGGGCCTTGCTCCCGGCACGAATTACTACTATCGCTTCTACGCCTCCAACTCGGTTGGGGACGTCTGGGCGGCGCCAGCCACGGGTTTCGCGACGCCCGCGCCGCTCCCGACCATTGCCAACGCGACATTCGGCGCCACGAATGTCACGCTCACGTCCGCCTGCCTGAACGGCTATCTGGTCGCGACCGGGCTGTCGCCGACTGCGGTTGCCGTGTATTGGGGGCCGTCGGACGCGGGGACCAATAGCGGCGCCTCGTGGGCCTATACCAACACCTTTGCCGGCTACCCGCCCGTCGGCCCGCTCTCGATGCCGGTGAATCTCCCGACGCCGAACACTTACTACTATTACCGTTACAACGCGCAGAATAGTGGCGGAACGGTGTGGGCCGATCCGGTCAGCGTCTTTATGGCCGGCCAGGTCGGGGTAATCGCCACGGCGCCGAATGCATCCAAAACCGGGCCCGTTCCCGGAACGGTCACCGTGTACCGAGCGTCCTCCGTGACAAACCTGGCGATCACCGTGAACTACGCGATCGGCGGCACGGCCATGCTGGGAACCGATTACACGCTCAGCCCGGCCGGCACGAACATCGTGATGGGTGTCGGGGTCTCCAATGTGACCATCGCGGTCAATCCCATCTGGAGCGACGTTCCGGCAGGGAATCCCAATGTCACCCTGACACTCTTGTCCGGGCCGTATGCGCAGACCGCGCAGAACAGCGCCACGGTCACCATCGCGGATGCCACAATCGTCGCCGGCTCGAACGGGACCGTGGCGGCCGGGGATTGGTGGGGCCTGACTAACTGGAGCAAAGGCCGTCCGCCGGTGGCTGGAGATACGGTTTACATTGCCAACAACACCACGTTGAGCAATACGACCCGGGCGCTGGCCGCGCTTACTGTTCTCTCGGGGAGCACATTGACGTTCTACGGCACGAACACAAGCGTGACGGCCGTCAATGTGACCATCAACGGGACCGTGACGCATGCCGTGGAATCGGCCCAGACGACGAATGCCGATGGGCACTGGTACGCGGACAACCGCGTCTGGTTCGTCTGCACGAATCTCACTGTCGCCACGAACGGCACCATCAACGTGAACAGCATGGGGTACCAGGGCGGTGTCAACTCGACGGACAGGGGTAAAGGGCCGGGCGGCACGGCCAGTACCGGCAATACGGGTGCCGGCGGCGCCGGCCACGGGGACGTGGGCGCCGCTTTCGCCAGCGCTGGCGGCGTGGCCTACGATAATCCCGCGCAGCCTGCGGAGCCCGGAAGCGGCGGCGGATACAACCCCAGTCAGCTCGGCGGGAATGGCGGCGGGCTGGTACGGCTCGACGTGGCCGGTGCCGCGATCGTGAACGGTCCGATCACGGCCCGGGGCGGCGACGGCAGCGACCGCAACGGAGCGGGTTCGGGAGGAAGCATTCTGCTGACATGCGACACGATCCAGGGCGCCGGTTCGATCCGCGCCGATGCCGGCAACGCAGGCGCCAACGGCGGGGGCGGCGCCGGCGGCGGGCGTGTGGCGGTCCTGTACAGCCCAGGCGATCAACTCGGCGTCTCGCCCAAGCCAACGGTTCAGCTTTCGGCGGCGCGCGGAATGCACAGTTCGAGTGGCGGCGGAAGCGATGGCTATCCCGGCTCGGTCTACGTGGCGGATACCAATTTCTTCCCCTACACCGTGCTGACGAGCGATTGCCGGATCATGGCGCCCGGTGTCACGAATTGGGCCGTGTCCAGCCTGACGCTGAGCAACTGCTGGCTCCTTTTCGCGGACGGCCAGTCGTTGACGGTCGCAGGCAACTTCACGATCGCGGGCTCGCTAGGACGCTACGACATGAGCAATACGTTCCTGACCGTGGGCGGCAGCCTGATGCTGACCAACGGCGCGCAACTGTTTGTGACATCGGGCGCCACGAACAGTGGCGGCGTCGACTACGGCGCCCTGGTCACAGTAGGCGGCGAACTGGCGATCGCCACCAATTGCTGGATCTATCCTTACTCACATAGCGAAAATGGTGGCTCGCCGTTCTTTCAGGTAGGGAGCTTGCGGGTGCTGACGAACGCGGGAATCAATGCCGACAACAAAGGTTTCCGGGGCGGCGCGAGCAACACCGACATCCCCGGCCGCGGCCCGGGCGGATCAACGGGCTCCCTCAACAGCGGCTCGGGCGGCGGCGGCTACGGCGGGCTGGGCGGGACTTCGATCACCGCGGGCGGGGCCACCTACGGAAATTCGAACGCGCCGACCCAGCCGGGAAGCGGCAGCGGCTATGTTAATGGCACCGGCGTGCCGGCCGGCGGCGGCCTGATCCGGATCCAGGCGAACGGGCCCATCACGCTTAACGGCACGCTTACGGCGAACGGCGGGAATTATGCCAACCGCTCCGGCGGCGGCTCCGGCGGCGGCATCTATCTGCGCGGCTGGCGTTTGAGCGGCGGTGGTCAGATGACGGCTAGGGGCGGAACCGTCACCCCTGGCTTCGCCGGCGGTGGTGGCGGCGGCGGGCGTATCGCGATTTACGCGACCGGTCACGATAGCTGGACCGGAATCACGGACGTTTCGGGCGGAACGGGTTACAATGGGAGCACGGACAACGGGCAAGTCGGCACCATCGTCTGGCGCGTCGGCCCGCTCGGTTCCGTGTTCACGGTCCAGTGACGGCATGGCCGAGACGCTCATGACCGAACCCACGCCGGCGACAGTTTGTTGCACGTTCACGGAAGACACGCGCCGGCCCCTGCGCAATCCCGGCATGGGCTGGCTGATCTATATCGATCAGGACGGCTCGACACTGACGCCGGGTCATCCGGGTCGCTATCTGGACGCGGCGACGTGGTGGCGGGAGATGGACGCCGCGGCGGCCCAGGCCAGTATCCTCTACGTCCGGCTGCCCTGGATCGAGTTCGAGCCGGTCGAGGGGCGCTACGCCTGGGAGCACAATGCCAACTTCCGGGCCATGCTGGAGGGCGCCCGCGAACGCGGGCTGACGCTGGCGTTTCGCGTCTATGTGGATTGCTCCGACTGCCAGCTTCAGGCCACGCCGCTCTGGGTGCGCGAGGCCGGCGCCCGCGGCAAACTGCAGGTCGAGAACCCGGGCGACGGCGGGCCGAAATGGAATCCTTTCCTCGAGGATCCGGTCTTCCGTGTGAAGTTCGAGCAGTTTGTCGCCGCCTTCGCCCGGGAGTTTGACGACCCAGCCCGGGTGACCTTCATCGACGCCGAGGGCCTCGGACGCTGGGGGGAAATGCACACCTTCCATCTGGAGGATCCTGGACGCTACGTCGAGCTCGGGCGCGACTGCATCCGCTGGATCGTGCGCACGTATCGCCGACACTTCCGGCGCGTGTTGCTCGGCCATCAGTTTCAGAACTGGAGCCTGGGCAAAGACATCGATGACGAGATCCTCGGCGTCTGCGGCTACCTGGCCCGCCGCGACGGCCTCGCCAGCCCGGTCTGGTTCAAGCAGGAGGAAAAGGACCGGCTGAAGAGTTACTGGCCGCGAACGCCGGTCTTTGCCGAGAACTGTTACTGGCACACGGTCAGCAACGAGAAGTGGTGGCGGGGCGACGGTTTCTCTTCCAGGCGCGAACTGTTCGAAGCGCTGTTGCGCGACGCGGAGGAAATCCATGCCAACACCCTTGACCTGCGTATCTTCGAGGACGCCAACGCGTGGGTGACCGAGTGCCCGGATCTGGTGACACGCTTCCAACTGCGAGGCGGGTACCGGCTGTCGCCGGTGACCGTGAGCGTGCCGCGGCAGATGGTCGGGGGGCAGCCGGCCCTGATCCGGCACGCGTGGCGCAACACGGGGTGGGGGCGGTTGCCCGGCGACCTGCCGGCGTGGCGGGGCCGCTTCGCGGTCGCCTTCGCGCTGCTGGGCGCGACGGACGACGAACCCGTGTGCATCGTGCTATCGGCCGCCGGTCCGTCCGGGTGGCTCCGCGGCCAGGACGCGGTCTATGAGGAAGCCTTTGCGTTTCCGGCGGTATCGTCGGGCGCGTACCGTCTGGCTCTGGCGATCGTGGACACCACCCAGGCCCTGCGGCCGGCCATCGAACTGGCGGTCACTCAGGAACGGACCGCCGCAGGTTGGTGTTCACTGGCCGCCGTGGATGTAGTATGACGGGCATAAACATGAATGAACTCAATGTACCGGGCTCGTTTGCACTAGGCTGCAATTATTGGGCGTCGCATGCGGGGACGCGCATGTGGTCGGACTGGCAGCCCGAGGTCGTGGACCGCGATTTTCGCGCCCTGGCCGACACCGGCTTGCAGGTGATCCGCCTCTTCCCCCTCTGGCCCGACTTCCAGCCGATCGACGCGCTGGGCACGGCCTGGAACCCGGTCAAGGAGATGCGTTTCGGCGAGGCGCCGCTGCCGGAAGACGCCTGGGGGCAGGCCGGGCTTTCCGCCCCGATGCGGGAACGCTTCGCGGTCTGTCTCGACCTCGCGGAACGCCACGGCTTGCGCTGCATCGTGGGGCTGGTGACCGGCTGGATGAGCGGGCGGCTTTTCGTCCCCCCCGCGCTGGCCGGGCACCACCCGCTGACCGATCCGCTTGCCATCCAGTGGGAACTCCGGTTCGTGCGCGAATTCGTCGGCGCCTTTCGCGGGCATCGCGCGCTGTGGGCCTGGGACCTCGGCAACGAGTGCAACTGCATGGGCGGCGTCTCGCGCGAGCAGGCCTATGTCTGGACGGCCACGATTGCCAACGCCATCCGCGCGGTGGACAACACCCGCCTGATCGTTTCGGGGCTGCACAGCCTGTCGCCGGAAGGCGTCTGGCGCATGCAGGATCAGGGCGAGCTGACCGATGTGCTCACCACCCACCCCTATCCGGTGTTCACGCCGCACTGCGGCCAAGACCCGGTCAACACCATCCGCCCCATCCTGCACGGCACCGCTGAATCGCGCTTCTATGCCGACCTGGGCGGCAAGCCCTGCCTGTGCGAGGAATTCGGTACTCTCGGGATGATGATCGCCGACGAGGCCGTGGCCGCCGACTACGTGCGCGCCTGCCTGTTTTCGCTGTTGACGAATGATTGCCACGGTGCGCTCTGGTGGTGCGCCTACGATCAGAGCCACCTGGAACACGCGCCCTACGACTGGTGCGCGGTCGAGCGCGAGTTGGGGCTGATCGCGATCGACGGCCGCCGCAAACCGGTGGCCGACGTCTTCAAGGCCTTCCGCGCCTTGCTCGGCGCCTTGCCGTTCGACGTCCTGCCGGCACGGCGCACCGAGGCGGTCTGCCTGCTGACCCGCGACCAGGATCAGTGGGGCGTGGCGTACAGCAGCTTCATCCTGGCCAAGCAGGCCGGCTTCGACCTGGAGTTCCGCTACGCCGGCCAGTCGCTGCCCGAGGCGCCGGTCTACCTGGTGCCCTGTGTCAGGGGCAACGAAATCCTCTACCGCCGCCACTGGGTGGAACTGCTCGATCGGGTGGCGGCCGGCGCCACACTCTATCTGTCGGTGGACGATGGCTTGCCCAGCGACTTCGAGCACATGACCGGCCTGCGTCCGCACGTTCGCGAGCGCCGCATCGGTTCAGTCGAGGTGGAACTCGAAGGTATTCCCGGCCGGCCCGTCATTTCCTGCACCGGCGGCTATCGACTCAACGCCGTGTCGACGGGTGCGTCGGTGCTGGCCGTGGAGCCCGATGGCAGCCCGCTGCTGTCCGAACACCGTTTCGGCAAGGGGCGGGTGTTCTTCCTCGGCGTGCCCTTGGAGATGACGTTGACCACCACCCCGGGCGTCTTCCACGGCCCCAAGGCGTCTGCCGCCTGGCGGCTCTACAGTCATCTGGCCGCCGAAGCCATGGCGGATCGGGCGATGCACAAGGACGAGCCGCTGCTGGCCCTTACGGAACATCCGATCGGCGCGAGCGAACGCATCGTGGTGGCCGTGAACCAGTCACCGCTGCTGCTGAGCGCCCGGATTCGTTCGGGCGAAGGCTGGCGGCTGGCCCAATGCCTGCACGGCACGGCTCGTGCCGACGGCGACGGCGTGGCGCTCGAACTGCCGCCGTGCGACGGTACTATCTTGCGGGTTACCCGGGCCCGGAAGGGGAAGCGGCCCGTGTGACTGGACCCCGGCGACCTTGCGTCGCCGGTGAATCCGACTGGCTGGAAAAGCTGGCTTTTCCAGTCAGTCGTCCGTCCCTGCCGCGCAAGGCGGCAGGTGACGAGAGTCATAATGAGGATTGCTGCCTGCCGGCGTCGGCTCGATAGACAAGGGGGATTGGTTCTGCGATACTGCGTCCTTCGTTTTGGGTGCGGCATGGTGCCGCACAGAAAATGAAGGGCGTTTGGTTGAACGGCTCGGGAGGCAACGTGAACTGGAAACTTTGTGCGTGCGCGGCGGCAGCGGTAATGGTGGCGACGGCGAGCGGCAAGGCGTTCGGGCAGGATGGAGTCCCCCCAGCCACGCGGGTCAGGGGCGCAGCGCCGCAGAACGATGTCTCCCAGCCCCCACGGGTCAGGGAAGCCGCGGCGCGGGATGACGCCGCCCAACCCCCCCGCGTCAGGGAAGCAGCGGGGCAGGATGCCCCCCAGGGCCGGACCAGGGACAGGGACGGACGGGGCCAGGAGGGTCTCGCCGGGGACTTGGGCGCCATGGCCAAGGAGTTAAACCTCACCGAAGACCAGATCGCCAAGATCAAGGAGGCTTACCAGGCCGCGCAAGCCACTCGGCAGGAGTTGGAAAATCAAGGCCGCGATGATCGGGATAAGATGCGGATCGAGATGGAGGCTGCGCAGAAAGCCAATGACCAGCAGGCCATGCAGAAACTGCGGGACCAGGGCAGGGCGGCCCAGGAGGCGCGGGTCCAGAGCGAGGCCGAGTTCACCAAGCAGGTCATGAACATCCTCACGCCTGAGCAGAAGGACACGTGGATCGGCCTGAAGGCCTATCGCGACTACGCGGGGATAGCCACGGCCGCGGGCCTGACCACCAACCAGGAAGCACAACTCAAGGATGTCGTGAAGACACATGCCTTGGTCGTGGCCAAGTGGGACGATGCGAACGCCGATAAGGTCAGGGATCTTGAGCAACAAGGCCAAGAAATTCGGGAAACGTTGAGCTCGTACCAGGCGGAGAGATCCAAACTCCAGGCGGATACGGCAGCCGCGGTTGTAGCGGTACTCACGCCCGAGCAGCGCACCGCCTGGGTTGCGCAGAAACTCCTGCAGGAGACCGGCGGTCGGGCCGGTCGCGTCTCCAACCTGGGCGACGACCAGATCGCCAAAGCCAAGGCGCTCGCCGATACCGTCGCCAAGGAAGTGGGCGAGGGGGCCCTGTCGGACCCGCACGTGATGGCCCAGGCGCGGGAAAAGCTGACCAAGCTCGTCATCGATCAGGTGCTGACCGACGAACAGCGTGCCCAGTTGACCGCCAAGCCGGCGGCGCCGAACGGCAGGAAGTCGGACGCGCCCAAGCCGCCCGACGCGCCCAAGCCTCCTGACGCGCCGCGGCAGTAGCCCGGCTCGTTATGAACCGCACGCTATCCGGACAATTCCGCGGCGATATCACAATAGTCGAGGCCGCCCCGCTACGGGGGCCTCGACGTCCTGATGACCTGTCGCTCCCGGCCATGGCGGGAGCGGCGCTGAACTACCTGCGCGGTAACCCCGACCCGCAGCGCAACTACGAGTGCAAGTTTTCGCTCGGGCCCCTGGGCATGCCCGCCCACGTCCCGTTGCTGCCGCCAAACCCCTACGGCTTCGACCCGATCGCGCTGGGCGATACCGACTGCCGGATGGACTGGCAGTATGCGCACATGCGCGAGATGACCGGCGAAGCGCAGGCTGACGCGGTCGAAGCCGGCGTGCGCCGGCGGATCCGGTCCTACCAGCGCGCGGACAGTCTGTTGTGGATGAACCCGGGCGCCTGGGCCGGTACGCTGCAGACGCCGAGTGTGATCGAAGGGCTTAAGCACGAATGGGTCTCGACGTGGGCGAGCGGGAAATGGCTGATCAGCCTGGCCGAAGAGTTTGGTCGCAGCCGTGAGGCGCGCGTGGCCGGTGAGGCGCGGGCGGTCTTCCAGGCGCTGGCCCATCTGCTCTGCTGGGATGGGAAGCGCGCATACCTACCCTACGGGCCCGCGCCCTGGCGCAACGGCGAATGGCTTCACATGCGCGACGCGGGCAAAAACGCCGGCTGGGGCGGGGAGCATTCCCGCAACTATCCATTCTTCGTCGAACCGATGGTGCGCTACTGGGAGTGCTGCGGCGACGAAGAGGCGCTGGCGGCAGCGCGGGCGGTGGCCGGCGGACATCTCGATGGCATTCAACCGGACATGGAGGAACTGCGGATCGACCCGGAAACCGGCGCGTTCTGCAAACACGTCCACCTGCACACCCATGAAGTCTGGGGTGTGGCGCATCTGGGCGCGGTGACAGGCGAGGCGCGCTACTTGGACTGGGCCGAACGCGCCTACCGATTTGTCCTCAGCCAGGGCACCGACTATGGGTGGTATCCGGAGTACATCCCTCAAAGCGAATATCGCACCGAGATTTGCGTGGTCGGCGACATGGTCAGCATCGCCGCCTGCCTGGCGCGCGGCGGCCGGCCCGAGTTCTGGGACCACGTCGAACGCGCCGTGCGCAACGAGTTGCGCCGGGCCCAGTTTGCTCTGACGCCGGCTTTCGTCGCGCTGTTCCGAAGCGTTCACGGGGACAAAACGCCGGCTGAGATCGAAGCGGCGCTGGTGGAACTGCAGAAACTGGAAGGCGGCTTTGTGGCGCAGGCGGCGTTCGACGACTGGGTGGGCTATCCCAGCGCCAGCATGGGCGCCCCGGGACTGTACGCGAACGGAATCCAGATGATGGGGTGCTGTCCGCCGGAGGGCATGCGCGGGCTATGGGAGGCGTGGCAAGGCATCGTCGTGGCGCGTCCTGAAGGAGTGTTCGTCAACCTGCCCCTCTCGCGCGACCATGAGGCGGCCGGGGTGACGGCGTTCCGGCCCGAGGATGGCGCGATGGAGGTCGAGGCGAGGCAGGGCGGCGACTACTTCCTCCGGCCGCCCGCCTGGGCCGATCTCGACACCGTGAAACTGCGCCTCGGCGCCGAGCCGGTGGCGCTCGCCTGGGGCGGCCCTGCGAATGCGTATGCCTACTGCCAGGGGGTGCAGCCCGGCGCACACCTGACCTTGAGCTGGGCTGTGCCCCGGTTCAGGCAGGTCTTCACGCCGCAGAGTGTGCCGGGGCGCGATCAATCCGTAACCGTCGAATGGCTCGGCAACACTGTGCTGGGCGTGAGCCCGAAGGGGCGCTACCTCCCGATGTTTGATACCCCAAAGACGGGACCCACATGAAGAACGTCATTTCGTTGCGAGTTCATTATGCCACGTGGTCGGACGCGTCGCGCCTCCGAGAACAGCTCGCCCTGCTCCGCGAGTTCCCGGGCACCATCGAGGAAGTCGCGCTTTTCACCAGTGTCACCCACCCGCCTCTGCCCCTGGCCGAGGTGCGCCGTCGCGCGGCGCTGCTGCGTGACATCCTGCCCGAGTTCAAGGCGCTGGGGCTGCGCACGGGTATCAACCACCTGGCCACCCTCGGGCACCTCGACGAGAATCCCGGGAACTCGCTGAACGAGCCGTGGCAGCATCTGGTCGATAAGTCCGGGGCCGTGTCGCTGAGTTGTTACTGCGCCGCCGATCCCGCGGTCCAGGCATACATCCGCGAGTGCTATGCCGCGCTGGCCGCGGCCGGGCCGGAATTCGTCTGGATCGACGATGACGTTCGCCTGGAGCATCATCCCAAGGCGATTTCCTGCGGCTGTTTCTGCCCGTTCTGCCTGGCGGAATTCGGCGCCGCCACGGGCGTGGTCTGGACGCGGGAGATGCTTCTGGCGGCCTTCAAGGATCCGTCACAAGCGAAAAACGCGGCCCTGCGGCGCTGCTGGGTGGAGCACGGGCGCCGCTATGTGACCCGCATTCTGCGGCTCGCGCGGGAGGCGGTGGACAGCGCCGCGCCCGGCATCGGCCTGGGTTTGATGACCGGTGAGGCCATCAGCGGCTACGGATTCGACGGGTGGGCCGCAGCCATGGCCGGGCCGCAGGGGCTTGCGGTCAAGTTCCGGCCGGGCGGCGGGTTCTACACCGACGACAACCCGCTTGGGCTGCTGGGTAAAGCCCATGGCGTCGGGCGTCAGAACGCGTTTGTGCCGGCCGCGGTCACAGATATCCAATACGAGCACGAGAATTTTCCCTACATCGTGCTGAACAAGAGCCGGGCCGCCTACCTGGCCGAGATCACCGCGGCCCTGGGTGCCGGCTGCACCGGGGTGGCGCTCAACACCCTGGACCTCACAGGCGATCCGTTGGACGAATATCGTCCGTATTTCGAGGCGGTGAAAGATGCGCGCCCGTTCCTCGATGCTGTGGTGGCGACTGCGGGCCGGAGCGCGGCCGAGGGGCTCTGGACGGCGTTTGGTCCCGATCATATCGCGGCCATCGGGCCCGGCGGCGACTGGCCCGGGCCGGGCGCGTGGGGCGGCGATTTTCACGCCCTGAACGAGCTGTTCACCCTGGGGCTGCCGCCAGCCTACACCCGCGGCGGCGCCGCGGCCGCGGTCCTCACGGGCGACAGTGTGCTGGAGTGGTCGGTTGAACAACTGCGCGAATTGCTGGCAGGCGGCCTGCTGCTGGACGGGCCGGCCCTGCAGCGGTTCGCGGAACTGGGGCTGTCCGACCTGACCGGGTGGGACGTTGCCGGCACCCGGCACCCGGACACGCTCGAGCGCTTCACCGCGGACCCGCTCAACGGTCGTTTTGCCGGATGGCACCGGGATTGCCGTCCTTCGTTCTGGCCATGTGCAACGCACCTGCTGCGGCCGACGGCCCCCACGGCGCGGCCGCTGGCGGTCTGCCACGATTTCACGCCGACGGATTATGGCTGCTGCGCGGGCGTCTTCGACAACCGCCTGGGCGGCCGCGTCGCCGTCTTTGGCTATTACCCGTGGGTGATGCTCGGGAGCCTGGCGAAGACGTCGCAGCTTCGCGCCGTCACCCGCTGGCTGAGCCGTGACCGGCTGCCGGCCTGGGTCGAGTCGTACCACCGCATCGCCCTCTGGTGCCGCCGCGATGCCGCCGGTCGCCCGGTGTTCGTGCTCATCAACGCGAGCCTGGACCCGGCTGATGGCGTTTTACTCAAGGCGCGGGACCTGACCGCGCCGTACCAGGCGTGCGGGGTGCACGGAGGCGAAAGCCGGCTGCGGGCCGAAGGCGCGGACGGACTCTACTGGACGTTGCGATTGCCCACGATGCCGCCGTGGAGCGCGTTGCTGGTGTGTCCCGCTCGGGAGGGTTGTCCATGAAGTTTGTCAGCGTGAGAAACGGGCACATTACCGCGGGAGCCCTGGCGGCTTTTGCGGTGCTGTGCGGCCAGGGCCGGGCCGCGACGGCCGTGTCGGTTGTGCCGGTGCTCGGCGGTCCGGCTGAGTCATTGGCTTTCAGGGAGAAGGCGAAGGCGTCGGATCGGTGCCTGACGAGCGACCTGACCGCGGGGGAGCAGGGGTTCCTCTTCAAGGGGGCTTCTGCCGAGTCGTTGCCGGCCGGGCGTTACCGGCTGCATGCCGACGTGGCGGCCGCGCCGTTGGGCACGCTGGCCGTGGGACTGGTCCAGGTACACCTGCAGGCGGATGACACGGGTCACGATTTCTCGGCGGTGAATTTTGCGCAGAACGACGAATATGCCGACCTGGCCGTGGATTTCACGCTGCCCAAGGCCCGCAAAGTGGCGGTGCAGGTGGGCTGGCGGGCCGAGGATCCGTTCAAGACGAAGGGCTTTCTCGGCAAGCGGGCCATTGAAATCCGCAACTCGCAGGTCGGGGTGGAACCGGGCGAGGCGGGGCTGGGCACGGGCAAGGGCGAGACGGACGGGTTTTCCCTCGATCGCGAAGGGACGCTGGTTTCAAAGGCTGAAGCCGCGTCGAAGAAATTCCACCTCCTCGGGGCTGGCGTTCACATCGAGCGGCTCTCACCGGTGGCCGTGGCCGTGCGGACCGACAAGCTGGTGTACAAGCCCGGGCAGCCGGTCGTGGTGCTGGCGTCATTCAGCAACGCGGGCGCGAACGCGGTCAAGGCCGCGTACTCGCTGGCGTGGTCGGCCGGGCTGGGGCCGGCCACAACGCTCCCCGGGGGCAGCGTTTCGCTGGAACCCGGCCAGACAACAACCCAGCGGATTGAGGCGGCCATCGAGACGGCGCATCTGCATTGGGGGGCGGAGGCGCAGGTTCAGGCCGCCGTCGAGGGACAGCCGCCCGAAACCGGTCGGGCCGTGTTCGCGGTGACCAGCAACTTCTGGGATACGGCGATCGTGGCGGCACACCCGGCGACCATGGCGGCCTTCGACGACCCGCAACGCGCCCGCGAGGCGGCGCGCGGGCTTCGCGACAAGGGGTTCACGGGGTTCGAAGCCTTCTTCTGGGGTCCCTGCGATATGTTCGATTTTATGCCCGAAACCGAGCTGTTCTTCAGCGGGCAGACCGGTTACCCGGGCACCATCACAGGCACGAAGAACCTCCTGAAGGCGTGCCATGACGAGGGCTTGGGCGGGACGTTCTATTCCAACCTGTGGGGCGGCAGCGGCCCGCCGGCCATGGAGGTCATGCGCAAACATCCCGACTGGTTCGGCAACGCCAACTACAACACGTCGGTGCTGTACGACTGGGAACTGATGGGGCCGGCGCAGATGGACATGGCGGACCACAAGGTCCGGGCGCCGGGCATTACCACATGGTGTTATAACCAGATCGCCATGGTGCCTCCCGTGGAAGTATTCCGCCTGCACGCCGACCAGATCATCGGGAGCCAGCGCATGTTCGGGTGGGACGGAATCCGCTACGATTCGTACTACAGCCGGCAGTGGAGCGTGCGTGCGATCCGGGAGATCCGGGCGCGGGTGGGGCGGGAGTGCCCGGGGTTCTGCTTCGGCTACAATTCGTTCGCGTGGAATGATTACAAAGCCGGCGCGCTGGACGACATGATCGGGGGCGGGCAGATGATCATGGCCGAGGGCATCCGGATCGAGGGCAGTCATGACCTGACGGCGTTCGCGAAGGACATGCTGAACTGGCGCGAAGTGATCTGGGCCTACGGCGGGCAGGGCCCCGGCATGCTGTTCCACGCCAGCACGGACACCGAAAGGATGACACCGCTCGGGGTT
Source organism: uncultured bacterium (assembly GCA_903895695.1). Lineage (GTDB taxonomy): Bacteria > Verrucomicrobiota > Kiritimatiellia > CAIKKV01 > CAITUY01 > CAITUY01. The sequence continues at coordinate 65,034 of CAITUY010000223.1, read as the reverse complement.
GATTACGAGGCGAGTCTCATCATCGCGGCGGGCGGGCACTTCTACTACAACACGCCGGACAGCGAACTGGGGCAGTACCTGCGGTTCGCGCTGCGCTATTCCGAATTCATCTACGACAACCGCATGCGGCCGCTCAAGGAACCCGCCAAGGTCGTGTCGTTTGAGAAGCCCGAGCGGTTTCTCTGCTGGCAGGAGATGGCGCGCTCGCTCGATCTCGGCGGGACGAAACACCGGCTGGTCCTGCACTTTGTAAATATGCCCGTGGAAAAGGACCCGTTCGCGGATAAGGCGATGAAGGCGCCGCGGCCAATCCGCGAAATGCCCGTGACTGTGCATCTTCCCGCCGGGGCCACGGTGGGCGGGGTCTGGGCGCTGGGAGCCGTGCCGGATGCCGGCCATGCGCCCGTGAAATACGCGCTGCAGGGGACCGACCTGGCGTTCAACGTGCCGGAGGTGCGGATCTGGGCAGCGGTCGTGGTGGACTTTGATTCGGCGCAGGGACTGGCAACGCCGGTGAATTTTAAGGAGAGGTCCGACACCTGCATCCAGGACTGGTGGGTGGTTGGCCCGTTCACCAACGATCTCGAGATGGGCTCGGTCAAGAAGGCCTTTCCGCCCGAGGAGAAGGTGGATCTCAAGGCGACGTACCCGGGCATGGGCGGGAAAACCGTGAAGTGGGTGCGGACCCAGGCGAAGGGGGCCCCGGCGCTTGGGCGCCTGCCGCTCGACTTCCGCGACGCGATGGATTGCCATGACGGTGCGCCGGGCTGCGCGTATGCCTACACGGAGATCGTGTCCGACGCCGATCGCATGGCACTCCTGATGGGAAAAGCCGACGACACGCTGGCCTTGTGGGTGAACGGGGCGCCGGTCGAGTTCAAGGGCGGCTGCGGTGAGTTCCAGGATGTCGACGAAGGGCGTGCGACTGTTGCGTTGAAGAAGGGACGCAATACGGTGCTGGCCAAGGTGTGCGAAAAGTGGCTCTACTGGATGCTGGCGCTGCGTGTGGCGGACGAAGCCGGAGACCCGGTCGCGCAAGGCGTCACCGTGTCGGCAGGAGGGAATGAACCGTGAACAGCCACACTTCGAACAGGAAGAAATTCAGTGTCTGGGTACGATGCTCTGCGAACCGGTTCGTGCGCGGCGTGGCGTGCGCCCTGGCGTTGGGGCTGACGAACGGCTGGGCGAATGCCGCGCCGGAAGAGGGCGTCGCGCGGGCCGGCGCGGCCGCGGCGCGGGCGCCGCTGCGGGTGCTCGTGGTGCGCGGGTTGTGGAACGAGCAATACCGGATTGACGAGGGGCTGGCCCGGGCCGGGACGGCCCTGATTGATGACGCGTGGGTGTGGGATGGCACAGGCTGCGGCTGGCCGAGCCCGGGCGATCAGGGCGGGGGCGGCCTGATGGACTTTCCCGACGCCGCGGGGCTCGCGGGGTATGATGTCGTGGTGGTGGCCAACGTCAACGCCAAGGCCTTCGGCAAGGGCGCCGACGATCTGGTTGACTATGTTCGCAACGGAGGGTCGCTGTTCCTGCTCGGGGGGCGGTTCGCGTTCGGGAAGGCATACAAGGAGTCAGCGCTGGCCGCGGTGGCACCTGTGGAGTTCCCGGGTTTGAAGCAGTGGGGTTCCGACCTGACGGCCGCGTTTGGGCGCGAGCTCAAGCCGGGCGCTGACCGCATCGGGAGCGGATTCGCCGGCCTGGCGTGGGACCGGAAGCCCGTGCTGTACTGGTATCACGACGTGACGCCGAAGAGCGGGGCCCGGGTGCTGCTGGCTGCCGGCGATGCGCCCGTGCTGGTGGCCGGCGAGTCCGGCAAGGGTCGCGTGGTTGTGTTCGCGGGCACGGTTATGGGCGACCCGGCGGAAGGTCAGGCGGCGTTTTGGGCGTGGGACGGGTGGCCCGCCATCGAGGCCGCGGCCTTGCAGTGGCTGGCCGAGGCGCACCTGGCCGCCGGGCCGCCGGCGGTCTCCGAGGGCACGCGCAAGGGCGTGGCAGCGGCGTTGGCCAAAATGGAAACAGCCAGCTTGGGCGAAGACGCGAAGATGAGCGCCGAGCTTGAGGGGCTGTTGCTGGGCGAGGCCCGGCGGTGCCGCGGGACCGCGCAAGCGGGCTTCCTGTTGCGGACCGTGGCCGGGATGCCGGCGGATATCTCGGCGCCAGTCGTCGAGGCCCTACAGCCGGCAATGCTGACGTTCGTGGGCCCGGAAGGCGAGAAGCCGGCGCGGGAGATGATCGGGTCAGGGCAGCCGTACAGGACGGCGCTGGGGCTCGCGCTGCTCGGCGGCGCGCGCGCTGCCGATGCGGCTGCGGTCCTCGGGCGCTTCTATGAAACCGGGAAGCCGAAGGCCGCGGCGGTGAAGGAAGACGCGGGGGGGAGCGCCCTGCTCGACGGACCCGGGGGCGGGGGCATGAAGCCCGTGCTCGAGCGGGATGCCAACGCCATGCTGACGGCGATTCGGGGTGGCGCGCTGGCCGGGCTGGGGCAGGTGGGCGATGGCGCGGCGCTGACCGTCGTGCGAAAAGCGGTGGCCGGGTTGCAGGGCGCGGGGGCGCCGCGGCCAAAGGAGTATGCCGACGTGCTGTCGAGCGACAACCGGCTTTACCAGCAGGCCCTGGTGTCGGCCCTGCGCTGCGGCGACGAATCGGCGGCCGGTCCCCTGGTGGACGCGCTGCTGGAGAATATCTATATCATTGCCCGCGCACGGAATGAAGGCAACAAGGGCAAGGATCGGATCGCCAAGGTGCAGGCGCTGGTCGACGGCGAACTCGTCTGGCAGCGCGAGATGTACCGGCAACTGGCGCAGGTGCCCGACAAGGTGCGGCCGGCGCTGGCAACGCGCATGGCGGCGGAGAAGGACCGGCGCGTGACGCCACTCGCCTTCGCGGTGTTCGGCGGGCGCGCGGCGCCGGCCGAGGCGGAAGCCCTGCTCGCCAAGAGCCCGGTTCCAGCTGTGGCGGCGCTGGTTCGGGCGAAGCCGTAATGCCGCGCCGATACCGGTGTTCAACTGACAGGCAGCGCCGGTCGTCCCATCAGCCCCAGTTGCAACTCCTTAAAGCAAAGCAGGTTTCGGTGTGGGCAGACAAGGATGAAGAGAGGGAGCAGCCAGTGGTGTTCGTCGTATATCACTGGACCTACCCCAAAGGCCCGAAAGGCCCACAGGATTTCATGGTAGTCCTGAATATGGCCGGCGAGGTCGTGAGGGCCAAACCTGTGTATTCGGTCTTTTGACGAAGTCGCCAACCAAACCATCCAGGCGACGTCGCTACCGCGCCACGCATGATGGATGAACGTTCGGGCAGACGGCGCGAGATGGGCGACGATGATTGCTCGCCGCCGCGCTTTGCGGTAGAGTTGTGACATAAGGGGAAGAGACATGAACATTGCCATTCCATTGGAGCGGATGAGTGCGACGGACAAACTTCAAGCAATTGAGGAGATTTGGTCGGACCTTGCCCGCGTATCGGAGGATGTCCCTTCGCCATCGTGGCACGCCGATGTTCTGCGCGCTCGGGAACAGCGTATAACAGACGGCACGTCACGGTTTTTGGACATTGGCGAGGCGAAACAGGCGGTACGCAAGCGGATCACATGAAGGTCCAGGTCCTCGAAGAGGCAACCGCCGATTTGGCGGATGGCTACCGCTTCTATGATCGACAGGCCGAGGGCTTGGGTGAGTACTTCCTCGATTCGCTGTGGTCCGATATTCAGTCTCTGCGCATGTACGGTGGCGTTCATGCCGTCCACTATGGCTACCACCGTCTGCTATCCAGAAGGTTCCCCTTCGCCGTGTACTATCGCGTGGACGGCGGCGTGGCGCGAGTTCGCGCCGTCCTCGACTGCCGCCGTGATCCGGACTGGGTATCAAAACGACTGAGATGATCCCCAAACCACGGCGTGCATGGTAGGTTCGCTATGCACCCCCATGACGCCGGACGTCAGAAACGCTAAATGTCGAAAGTCGAGACCCTGCCGCCGCAGCCCGGAGGTGTAACCATGTCAGCGATCGAGACCCAATTCGGCGCCACGGCTGTGGCCGCGGCCCGTTACATCGAGGAGCATCTGTTCGATCCGGAGGGCTTCATGATGTCCGCCATCGACGCCCATACCGGGCGGCCCTACGATCCGGCGTTCATCACGCCCATCAAGGTTCCCCGGCGGGGGGACATCAATCCCTGGGCCATGTGGACCTACGAAGACTGCATCATGAGCACCGGCCTGTATATGGATGTCCTGATGCGTCAGTACGCCGTGACGGGCGAGGCCTGCTGCCTGGAGCGATGCCGGGCGCTTTGGCACACGATCCGGCGCATCTATTCCGCTTCGCAAATCCACGGCATCGGTTCCTTTCTCCGCCCCTACGGCGGCTGGAAAGGCGGACTGGAAACCGTGATGCACCAGTTCCTCGAACCCCTGGGCACGGACCAAGCCAGCCCGCTGCTCGCGGGTCTCCACCGGTTCCGGCCGCATGCGACACCCGCAGAACAGGTGGCGATCGACAACATGATCGTTCAAACGCTGGGTTGGTACGCCCGTCAGGGCTTCACCTATTTCTACTACAAGAACTACCTCACCGAATGGAACGCCGCGAATCAGCACGGCATCGGTTTCTTTCTCCCCGCAATCGCCTGGGCGGCGAAACGCACCCGGGATCCGCAATGGCCACGCTGCCAGAAGAAGATGCTGGCCCTGTTCCGCGACCCCAAGTATCACGTCCTTCAATCTTTCGGCTGGGGCAGCGACTTGCCGGTCCTCGCCGATATTCTCGGGGCAGACTTCGCCCGTCACCTTCCGCTGACGCTCTTCGACCGGGCGTTCGACGAGGCGCAGATCGGCCTTTCGGGCTTCAGCGGCCCGGACATGGTGAAATGCGAGCAGCCGAACGTCGCCGTGGGCCAGGAGGGCGTGGACCCGGCCTTTGATCGCGAACGGGGTTTCGGCTTTGCCTTCTTCGCCACCCGCCATCGCGGACGCACGCGGGCCGAGTGCCAGACTCTGTTCGGACTGGCCGCGCTGGGGTATCCGGGCGCCTTCGAGCGCGCCCGGGACCTGCAGGCGCTTCGCCGACGCATCCCCGAAGACTTCACGCATTTCCTCTACGAGGATTACGACCATCTGCCGGAAACAGTGCACCTTTACGCGCGGAGCACCGGTGTTGCCTTGGTTGATTGGTTGCGGAACTACTGGCTGCTGCGCGAGGTCGAGCAGCACCCGCCCAAAGCGCCCTGGCCCACCCTGGGACGTCGAACGGCACGCCGGGTCACGGACTTCATCCGCGTCTTCCGCGTCAGCCCCGTGCTCCCCTGCCAGGACGTCACGCGCCTCGCCGCGCCCGGACCGCGGGTCATCGCCGGCTTTCAGGTGCGGGAATTCGCGGGGTGCTTTGCCGACCGGCATGATGAACTAAAAGCGGTGGGCCTGCCGGCGGGTGCTTATACGGCCGGTCCTTTTGCGCCCGCGGTCGGTCGTGACGCAAAGACAGCGGGAGACGCCCTGGTATACTACGCCTGCCGCTTCCGGTGCGCGCGCCCGGCACGGCTCCGCGCCCTCCTCGGCTATGACGGCCCGGTCAAAGTCTGGGTGGACAGGCGCGCCATCTTCTGCGATCCCGAGGGATGCCCGCCGGCCGCCCTCGATGATGCGGCGCCGGCGTTCGCGGTTCCGGCGGGCGATCATGAAATCATTGTCGCGCTGGTCTCGAAAGCCGGTCAAGCGTGGGGCATCTTCCTGCGCTTGGAACAGCTTTCGCCCCGCAGCGATGTGAAGTTGTCCGTTCGCCTGACATCGGTGGACGCGCGGCAGCGGTTCCGGTAGATTCTTTCAATGAGACGCTGGTTGAATGGCATGGCGGGCGTGTGGCTTCTTCTGCCTGGTCTGACCTTCGGGTTGGACCTGCCCCGCGCGACGTGGCGGGGTGGATCGGAGACAGAGGTCGAGGGTCTCCAAGGCCGGCAGCGGGCTGTGGTTGCCTCTCCGCTCAAACTGGCCGCGGCGCTCGCGATCCCTCTGCCCAATGATACCCCGGCGGGCGAATATGAACTGCGGTTGACGCTCCGGCCGTCCCATGTTGCCGAGGCGATTGCCTTCATGACCACCCTGCAGGTTGCCGCCGGTCCGGACAACACCTTCTCGTTTTGCGGCGCCGACTTCGGCCGCGTCCATCAACCGGAGACGCGTCGTGTCCGATTCGTTCACAAAGGCGGGCCGCTGACCATCAAGCTGTCGGCCGCCACCGACGCGAAGGTGGTGGAGAAGACGCAGACAGCCGCCAAACTCAAGCAGGGCGGCCCGCAATTGGGCGATGGGTTGGGGGCTGAACCGGGCGGCGAAGCCTCCTTCGATCTGGGCGGTCGGTTGGCGCCGGCGTCGGCCGTCTATTTCGTGGTAGATGCCGCCGAACTCGTGCCGATTGCGCGGTCCGGCCGCGTGGCGAAGGTGGATGTGGACCGCGTGCGCTACGCTCCCGGCGCCACGCTCAAGGCCCGCGTCACGGTCGAGGACGTGGGCGCGCGGGGCGGCAATGGCACGTTGCGGCTCTTCCTGGAACACGGCTTGAAGGACCGGGTCGAGGTATTCCGCCAGCCGGTCGAACTGAAACCGCAGGCCCAGACCATTGCCGCGGAGATCCGCCTGCCCGAGGAGGAACTCGGTTATGCGCTCGTGGGGGAGTACCGGTCGGCCGACGGCGCGGACGTCAGCGAGGCGGCCCAGTATTTCAGCATTGCCGCCAACTTCCAGCGCGTGGCGGTCTTCGGCGTGGGGGGCGGGCATGGCAGCACCAAGCTGAGCGAGGAACGGATGCGAGCCAACTACGAAGCCGCCAAGGCCGGGTACGGCAACTGTTTCGAGGCCTTCGCATGGGGTGAAGACGACATGGTCGAGTTGACGCCGGAGACGGACTTTTGGTTCTCCGGCCAAACCGCCTACCACATGAGCAAGAAGGGCCTGCAGCGGGCCATCGCGATCGCCCACGAATACGGCATCTCGGCCATCACCTACGGCAAGATGATCATGGGCGGCTATATCGGCTGGAAGACCGCCTATGACTACCCGAACGACCATCGCGGCCAGTACTTTTACCCGGTCGGCATGTGGGAGGGCGTGAATGTGCCGGGACTGGATTTCTACCGGAATAAGGAATTCGCCATCTACGAGAGCACGCCCAAGCCGGGCAAACGGCCATTCGACGTCTTCACCGCGCCCTGGTGTCCCATCAACCCTGATTCCACCCCGCGTATGGTTAGGATCGCGGCGGAGGAGATGGCCGCCTCGTCGAAGATGTTCGGCTGGGACGCCGTGCGCTGGGACGGACACCCGCGCGGCGGCGGGCAGTGCGGGGGCGACGACGGGGGCTACGACGCTGCCGCGGCGCGGCGGACGCAGGCGTTGGTCCGCTATTTCAAGGACATCGTGGCGGCGCAGGTCCCGGGATTCCAGCACGGTTACAACTATTTGCTCATCCAGAAGAACCCCAGCCGCGAGTGGGCGGTGGAGGATTTCGAACTGGACGAGCTTTGCCGCGGCGGTGGGCTGCTGATGAACGAATCCATCGGCAACGCCACGTCCGGGCCTTACGACTATATCGCCCGCAACCTGCAGGTCGAAGGCGATCTCTGCCGGGAGCGGGGCGGTTACTTCCTCGGGATCAGCTACGCGCAGGGGCCGCGCGACGGCCGGGTAGAGGAGGCGCTGTGGGCGGCGGCCGGGGCGCGCGCCTACGGGGCATTCTCGTTGGAATTCCGGCGGTACGTGACGCGCTACTCGCAATACTGCCTGGATGAGCGCCTGCGACGGTTGGACGCGCCTGAAAAGGTCCTGGCCCCGGCGGCGCCGACCCGCCTGTGGTGGCAGCCGTTCGTCTACGAGACGCCATGGACAAACGGCCAGCGCCAGTTAGTGGTCAATCTGCTCAACGTGCCGCTCGGCGAAACCCGTTCGCCTGAAGGCGGGCCGTTCAAGTACAAGCTTTTGCCCGGCACGGAACCCGTGGAATTTGCTTTGACGCTGCCGGCAGGGATGAAGGCGACGGCGGCGCACATGATCGATACGAAGTCGCTGGACGTGACGCCGCTGCCCCTCAAGGACGGGCGTTTCCCCGTGCCCTCCGTGACGATCTGGCAGGTGGCGGTCATCGATCTGGAGGTCGCCGAAAAGGGGCCGTCACTGGGCGAGCTTTACGGTCCGCCCAAAACTGTCGGCGCCAAACGAGCCCAGAAGGAATCGACGGTCGCGATGCCCGAGGTCGTGCTCAACCCGTCCCAAGCCGTCTGGGAAGTGAACAAGGACTTGAGCGTGCTGTCGCCGGGCGGCACGGGCCGCACCATCGACGAGGCGGCCAACGCGCGGGCGGCGTTGCCGCCCGCCGAACGGAACGCCGCGATCCTCAAGATTCGCGCCGAGAACCCGATGGACGGCAACAACTGTTTGAAGGGGTGGTGGAAAGGCGGCAGCCTGCCCGCCGACCTGAGTCTCCAGGACAAGCCGCGCGCCTTCGGTGACCTGAGCCCGCGCCGGGACGGGTGCTTCGACATCTATCATGCGCGCGGCGCCATGGACTACAAATTGCGGCTGCCCGAGACGTTCATCCGGTTGCCGCGGTTCCAGGTGTACGACGCGCCGCTGGTGGGGCTGTTCCGGGCCGGCGGCGGGCACGCCTTGCAGAACGGCCTGCCGTGGAAGCGCTTTCCGGAGTTCGATCTGCTGCTTTATACCGCCATTCCGCATTGCGCCATAGGCGCCGAAAATGCCTATGCCATGGTGGACTACGTTAAGGCGGGCGGCGCTGTGTTGTTCACCGGAGGCGAGTACGCCTTTGGCAAGGGCGGGTACCAGTACACGGTGCTCGAGCGCGAATTGCTGCCGGTGCTGTGCGCGGTGACCGTGGACACCCGCTACGCAGATCCGCCGCTCCCGATGGAGCCCGGGCCGGATTTCGCGGAACTCGGGCTGCCCCTGGACTTCAAGGACAAGCCGTCCTTCTGGGTTTGGAACGAAGTGGCGCTGAAGGATGAGCCGGGGATCAAGGTGTTCCTCAAGTCGGGGAATATCCCGATCCTCGTGGGCCGGCAGGTTGGCAAGGGACGGGTGGCGTGCCTGCTGGTCGATCATCGCGGGAAGAGCGAGGACGGCAGGACGGCCTTCTTCGAGTGGGCGGCCTGGCCGCGTCTGACGGAGGCGGTATTCCGTTGGTTGGCGCCGAACGCCCTCGACAAGCCGTCTGTCGCGCGGGGCGCCCGGCCCGGTCAGGAGACGGCTCTGCCGACCCTGCGGCGCCTGGCGGAGCAGGAGGAGGCTGACGCCATTCTCAAGTCGCCGCCCGCCGAGGCGGGTGCCCCTGGAGCCGGTGCGGACGCCCCGATGCCCGAACCTGCGTCGCTGGCCGCGGCGGGCGGCGTTGTCGACACGAATGCCGTGGCGGTACTGACAGACGTGCTGACGCTGCCGGCTTCCGATGCACTGGACCGGCTGCTGCTGCATTTCTGCCTGGGTCGCAGACAGTTCCCTGACGACCTGCGCTGGCGGTTGCTCGATCGCATGCGCGGGCTACCGGTGGACGTCCTGCGGTCGGCGGGGCGCGAAGCCCTGGCGTCGAAGGACATGGCCGCGCAAGGCATGGCGCTGCAGGCGCTGGCCCTGGCCGGTGCGCCGGAGTTTGCCGCGGAGCTTTCCAGGACGGTGGATGGGCTCGAAGAGACGCTTCTTTCCCGCGAGCGCGCCCTGGCGCTGGGCGTGGCGCTCTACAAGGGACCCGACCTTGCGACAGAAGGCAAGCGGCGCCTTGCCGCCTGGGATGCGGACGAAGCGGCTCTCAAGCAGCGCTACACCGGTGGCAAGGAGTTTTCGCTGGAGGCGCCGGAGGTGCCGTTGCTGGACTCCGAGACGCTTTTCCAGAGGGTGGCGTGGCTTGACTACCTGGCGCGCCAGGATCCGGTCGCCTACGGCGCCCGGTTTGTGCGGCAATGGATGATGCTGGCTCACTATCGGGTCTATTGTGACCGCACGATCGGCAATCTCTGGGATAATAAACAGATAGCGCCGGGCGTTCGGCGTACGCAGGTGGCCAGTTTCGCCCGGTTGCGTGCCTGCATCGAGCGTTTGCAGGATCAAACTAAACCGGATCTGTTGGCGCTGGCGGAGTCCAAGCCGGACATGGTGGCGGCGGGATTCCGCAAAGCGCATTTTACGGCCGAATACCGCGCGGCCCTGAATATCATAGGCCTTCTGAGCGCGCCGGCGGCGGCAACTGTCTGGGACGGGCTGCAAGGCGCCTACAACATGGATTTGGCTGAGCTTGCGGCAGCACGCAAAGCGGCCCAATAAGAGCCTATCCGAAAACCTGCCTGCCTCTTGTGGAGCGGCGCGGCTTCCCGCGCCGACCTGCCCTGAGCGCCATCGAAGGGCCGGAGTCGGAAGCGGCTCCGCTCCTTGTGGCAAGAGAGTTTTCGGACAGGTTCTGGAACCGCGATGCAACGAAGTCAGAGGAGGAGATCATGAGTCCACGATGTTTGATGACGGATTGTCGCTGGAGCGAGGTCGAGGCCACGCAACAGTTCATCACGGACCTGTTCTCGGGCCCGCCACCCGCGCGGCCGGGAGTGCTGATGCATCTGGCGTCATTGACCCGGCCTCCGCCTCCGCCCGCTGGGTTGACCGAGTTCCAGGGGCAGGTGTGGAACACCGCGCATACGCTGCAGGAGCGCCCGTTGGGAGCGGACGACTGGGTGCCGACGCTCGGCACCGGGGCCGGCACGTGCGCCATGGCGACGGCCTTCGGGGCCGAGGAAAGCACGACCAACGGGGTCTACTGGGTGACGCCCTGCGTTCGCGATCCCGCGGAGATCGACCACCTGCGCAAGCCGGCGGTTACCGACGGCAAGCTGGGCGGGGTCCTCGAACAGACCCGCGCTTACGCCGAGTACGCCGATCCCCGTTTGCCGATCCGGATCATGGATTTCCAGAGTCCCTTCACGACAGTCGAGCAAATGCTCGGGAGTGAACTGTTTTTCCTGATGCCTTACGATCAGCCGCAGCGGCTCCACGCCCTGATGGACCTGGTCACGGACTATGCCATCGAGTTCTTCCAGGCGCAGATGGCGGCCGCCGGTCCGAGTTGCTGTCCCGGCATCTGGCCGACGAGCTGGTTTCCGAAATGCGCGGGCATTCAAATGTCCGACGACAACATGGTGAATGTCTCGCCGGCAACGTACGAGGAGTTCGTCCTGCCCTATAATAACCGCATTGCGGACGCTTTCGGCGGGTTATTCCTGCACTCCTGCACGATTCATGAAGATAACCTGGCCAGCATTCTCAAGATCCGGCATCTGACCGGCGTGAACTGCGATATCTCGACCAGTGTCCCGGTGTCGCGGTTGCTGGATGTGTTCGGCGAGAAAGTGGTTGTTGCGCCGCATTGTTACATCAACACGAACACGAATTTCCAGAATTACGCGGAGTTCATTGAACACTGCCTGAAGGGGTGGCGGCCGGGTTTGCGGCTGTTCATTCATCCGTGCTCGGTCATGTATATCCCGGCCCAGGCCAAGGAAATCCCATTCAACCGGGCCGAAGTTGAAGCCGCACTGTCCCGGGTGTTGTGAACAAACACCGCAATATCGGCGCGGCCCTGCCGAGAGCTTGCGGCGGACGTCAAACACTGTGACGCCGATCCGGGAAATGGTAGTATCGCCTGAAGCGTGATGAAGACGAGAACCTGCGGCGCCACACTCGTTCATGCGTGGATAGCGATCGCGTTTGCCTGTGTTGCGCCGGCTGTCGCAGGCGTGCCTCTCACCTATAATCAGGTTTTCAAGCCGCCGCCGAACCCTGTTCGCGCTCCCATCACCTGGGGCCCGAATTACTACCTGGCGTTTGTAGATCCCAACAGCTATACGAATCCAACCTTCACACTCGTCAGCGCTCCGACCAACGGATTGCTGGAGTACAGGTCGGATCTCTGCAATGGGCGCTGGCTTCCCGTTCCGCTCAACACGCCGATCAGCAATAACACGGTCAACTTTCCGCTCATCAATCAGTGTGCCACCTTCAACAACTGCAAGTGGTCCTACACCTGTACGAACGGCGCCATGTCGGCGATCGGCAGCACGGACAGCTTCACGTGGAAGATGGCCAACAACGCGGGGAATTCAACCAACTTCAGCGGCGGCAATCTCGCAGTGTGCTCCATTACCGTCACGACCAACCGGACGCCGGTCGCCGGCGATATCTACAGAACCTGCGCGCCAAGCACGGATACAACCTTTGCGGTTGATTTCTACGACCCTGATGAACAACTGTGGAACGCCAGCAATCCGTGCGGTCAGGCCTGGACCAGCGCGGTCGTGACCCCGCCGCAGTACGGCACCATCAGCGCCACCAGCGGCCTCTACTTCACCTATACGGCGACGCCGGGCTCCACGGCGAAATGGGACCGCTTCACCTATAAGGTCAACGACACCGTGGAGGACTCCAACGTCGCCACGGCGACGCTGCAGTTGCGCAAACCGGGCGATCGTGCCGGCAACCTTGTGATTCTGGTGGTGAACGACACGTTGCTGCAGCCATCCAGTCTCTCAAACGAGGTCTGCCGGTTCATGGACGACCTGGCGCATGAGGGCTACACTGCGAAGATCAAGAGTTGGCATGATGCGGGAACGGTTCCATCCAATCTCTGGGCCTACCTGGTTTCCGAGTACACCAACACGGCACAATTCCTGGCGGGCGCCATCCTGATCGGCGAACTGCCCCGGGCCTGTCTCACGAATGCGGTCGGCGCATCTTTCGACACGGATTTTGTGTACTGGAATCTCCAGTACTTCCAGACCTCAACGGCCCTGCCGAACGGCTACCCACGCAGTATCTGGGTCAGCCGCCTGATCGCGCCGGACACGACCTACGGCAGTGAGGCGACCTTGCTCAGGCGCTCGCTCGATGCCAATCACGACTACCGCACGGGCGCGTCGCGTCTGCCGCACAAGGCTTTTCTGTACGAGACTGCCGCAAAGTCATTCGGGGCCGAGGATGCCACTGCCGCCGGCAGGCTGAAAGAGGTTTGGCCGGAAGCTGACTGCCGCGGGGGACCTTCCGGCACCAACAAATGGTTTGTGACCAACCGCCCGGAACTCCGCCACTACCTCAACACGGACGGATCGTTTTACGATGGAGCCGGTGCGGACTGCATGGTCGCGGGCGGGGAGTGGTTTGAGGAGATCTCGGACGGCCTGCAGGGCGGCCTCCTGTTGGGGGATGGACTGATAACCACCGCCGGGCTCTACTACTACATCAACCAGGTTCGCTTCCACGTTTATATGTCGTGTGACGACGGCGTCTACGGCGGTTATGCCAACAGCACGCTCTTCACGCGTGGAGGCGGTTGCGTGTTTACCATGGGGTTCACTCACACGGCAGGCGCGGGGGCGCCCCAGATTTCCGAGTGCTCGCTGGAAGATACCTGCTTCCGCGGCCTGATCAGAGCCGGGGAGTCCATAGGCACGGCCGCCGTCCAGTACTTTGCGTTCAACAGTCCCAACGACTGCATCGCGATGTTCTATGGCGACATGTCGTTGGGTGTGATGGCCGCGCCGTCCAACAGTCTGCCCGTGATTCAGGGCCTGACTAACTGCGTCGTCCCGGGTCACTCGCCCGCCCTTATGAACTTCTCCGTGAAGGCCTATGACCCGGATGGAACGGTCTCGAACATCGAGTGGTTCCTGACCGGGTATGACTACGGTCGCGCCAATCCAACATTTTCCGGGACGGCAACGAACGTCTCATATGCCTTCCCTGCACCCGGCGTGTATACGAGCCGCGTCGAGGTGGTCGACAACTACAAGGCGCGCACATGGCGGGAGGCCGTGATCACCGTTACGGCGTCGACGGCCTGCACGGTGACAGCGACTTCGGGAATCGGCGGGAGCATCACCCCGTCTGGCGCTGTCGTGCTGCCCCTGGGCTCGACCAACTCGTTCACAAGCACGCCAGCCCGGTGGTACCACCTCGATTCGGTTGCCGTTGACGGCGCAAACGCGGGGACGTCCGGCGTGTTCACTTTTACGAACACCCTCGTCGACCATGCGATTGTCGCGGGTTTCGCTCCCGACCTCGCCCCGAATAACACGCCCTACTGGTGGATGGCGCAGTACGCGGGACTCACCAACGGAGGACTTTCCCTTGACGAGGCCGAAACAAACGATGCCGACTCCGACCTGCTGACGACATGGCAGGAGTACATTGTCGGCACAGATCCGACTGACCGCGCGAGAATCGTGCCCGGAATCCAATATGGTACGACGCACCGGTACTACACGCTGGAAAGCACGACCAATATGCTTGCGGGTCCGTGGGCTCCCGTTGCCGGGTACGCGAGCCTGTCGGCCGAGAATGGGCCAACGATCGTCTATACGAACATGGCGGGTGACACGAATCGGGTGTTCCGCTGCAAGGTGTGGCTGGGACCGTGACGAAGTCCTCGCGCGGGGTTTCCTGGTAGGGCGGCCAGTCCCTTGGCCGCCGTTCACGGTGAACCGCGGACGGCTCGGAGAGCCGTCCCTACCACAGCGGACCTTCGGTCACTGAGGGCGTTACTGAGGCGGCGTCAAACATTGTGACGCCGGTGCAGGGACATGGTACGCTTTGCCTGATACGTCCAACCCCGGGAAAATCGCATGAAATCATCACGCTGGATGGGCCTTTGCTGTGTCAGTCTGCTCGCCGCGGCATTGCCGGCGGGCGCCGAAACGATCACCTTCGAGGCGCCGGAGACGGCCGCCATCTGCGGCTATCGGGCGATGTGGGACACGCCGATCATGGCGGCGCCCGATGGCGTGAGGACGATCCGGGACGACCAGATCAAGGATCGCGGCGCCGTGGCGCCGTTTGCCGTTGGCGCCCGCGCCAACGGCTCCAAACCGGCCGCGCTGGCGTTCGATGCCATGCACCGTTACCTGCTCGTCCGTTTCCCGGATGCCGCCGACAAACTTGCGGCCAAGCTCGACGAAGGCTTCGCGGTCGAAAAAGCCGAGTTGGTCCTGCCGTTCGCCGACGAGGAACTGTGGCCGGAGGGCGATATGAACGGCGTGCCGCCCGGCGGCGGGTACTGCTACCGCGCCAACTGGGGCACGGACACGCTGTACCGCAAGATGCGTCCGACCTGGCACGCGCTGGCTTGGGCGCTCAGACAACCCTGGAAGGCCGATGCCGTACTGGGCCCGACGTACAACGCCTACATCAATGGCGCCGGGTACTGGGCGCATTTCGGCGCACAGGACGACCAGCAGGACCGCGTGCCGGTCCAGTTCGGGCCGACGCCCGTGAATTACAAGGATCCCGCCGGACTGATGGACATCACCGCCGCGCTGAATGACACGGCGTTCGGCGATTCCGTGGGCGCACGGCTACGGCGCCTGGCCGACTGCGGGTTCATTGTGCGCAAGTGGGAAACTTACGATCATCGCTATTTCACCGGGTGCTACGAGTGGTCCACCGGCACCGGCCCGCGCGCGATCGTGATCGGGAACCCCAAGCTGGTCGTGACACTCAAGAAGGCCGCGAAGCCGGCCAAGGTCGAGTTGCCCCCGGCCGCCGATATCGTCAAACTCGCCGAGGAACTCAAGAAGGACGCCAAGGGCGGCAAACCCACCGCCGTGATGCCGAATGCCGAGGCGCTGAAGAAACTGGAGGAGAAGTTCCGCCTGGCCCGCAAGCCCGACATGCCCGAGTGGCAGTGGCAGCGCATTCAGGATCTGTTCGCCGCCGCGTACGGCGCGGGCACCAGTGACGAGCCCTTCTGGTTCCAATTCGTGCCGTCGTACATCACGAATCGAATGAGGGTGGACAAGGACGGCAAGTGGTCCGCCACGAATCCGCCGGACCCCATGCGCGTTTACGAAGCCTATGTCGACGACATCATGGGCAAGCCCTATCGCGGCTGGAGCGGGTTCGAGGCCGGCCCGGTGCTGGCGACCTGGTTCATCTACCGCGACGGCATGCCGTTGCCGGCGCAGGAATGCTTTCAGAACTACTGGATCGCCTGGCTCATGCCTGACCGCGAAACGTGCGACCCGGCCAAGCTGATCGATGCGGATTCCACGGACGGCAAGCTCGTGCACCCCATGTCCGACCAGTTAGCCCAGCGGAAGGGCACGGCCGACGGGATTTCCGACACGTACTACGCGAAGACCGGCGACTGGCGCGGCAACAAGAGTTTCTACCGGTCGGGCTTCAACTACACGATGTCGACCATGAACTTCAACAACACGGCGTCCATGGGCGCGCTCCTGGGCGGGGCGATCATCGGCTCGGAGCGGGCCATTGCGGACGGCCGGCACGGTCAGGCGAATTTCCCGCTGAAGCTCTGGACCTGGTTTGACGGTTCGGCCCAGGAGGAAGGCGACGATTACTACTTCGGCGTCACGATGCGCGCGCAGAAAATGGTGGCCGACTTCGGGCCCGAGCCCGTCGATCGTCTGTTGGGCCGCTCGATGCTGCTCAAGGGCATGACCATGCTGGCCGACACCTACCACCCCGGGTTGCGGCGCTACATCACCGGCTCGTGCCGGACCGCGCCGTGTTTCCGGTTGGTCACGCAGGACGGGCTCTACAGCATCCTGGACACGCTCAGCAAGCGCGGCACGCTGACCGATCTCGGCGTCGATGCCAAGGATCTCCCCGAGGGTGAGCCGAAGTTCGGGCAGGAATTCCCGCCGGAGCAGGTCGCCCGCGGCGCGGCCTACAGCCCGTACGCGCCGGCCTGGTACCAGAAGGTCATCGACGAGAAGCCGCTGCCTTACGAGGAGACGTCCGCCTTCAAGCGCTGGGGATCGCATGTCGAACACCCGATCATGCGGAAGACCTACCTCGGCCGGAATTTCGGCGTGGCCACCATGAGCACCGACGAAGGGTTCATCCCCGCCATCGCGCAATGGCGCCGCCAGGACAAGGACGTTACGACCTCGCGCGAGTTGGGCACGATGCTGCTGCGCATGGGCATCAACCAGACGCGTTTCGTCAACGACGCCCCGGGCTGGATCCAGAACTACGCCAACGGCGACACCCTGCGGGCCGGGCCGAAGTTCATCGTCTCGTATAGCCCCTGGGGCGCGGGCCTGAACGTGGGTTCCAAAATCACCAGCGTCCAGGCGTCGCTGGCGTTCTACAACTATGAACTCCCCAAGCCCACGTGGGAGATCTACGCCGACGGGCAGCGTGTGGCGGACCTGCCGTTCAAGTGCAAGGCCGGCACCAAGCTCGTCATCAAGGACGGCGCCACCTTCATCGGCATCGTCCCGTTGCCGGGCAGCAACCTGGGCCGCCACGACGAGGTCGTGTTGCGTGCGGGCGAGACGCAGAACTACTACCCCGATCATCCGACCCATCACGCGACGGCGGCGCTGGTGATCGACAACTACATCCTTCAGGCCGCGGAACCGCTGACTAAGGACGCCGACTGGGCCGCGCTCGACAAGGCCGCGACCGGTTTCGCCGTCGAGTTCGCGGACGCGAGCGACTATCCCGATTTCGACGCGTTCCAGAAGCACATGCGGGACACCAAGGTCACCTCGACAGTCGATGCCGCGAAGGGCGTTCACGACGTGACGTACGTCAGCGGCAAGGACACGCTCGAGATGGGCGCGGTGACCACGCGGCCCAACCAGGACGCGAAGCTGGACGTGTCCTTCACCCATCGCCGGGTGAATGGCGCCAACCCGGATTTGCCGGCGGGTGTGGAACGCGTGTCGCCGTTCAGCATGCACGCGACCACGGGGTCGCTGGAGCGGAACGGCGCCACCTTGAGAACCAGCCCAGGCCAGCACGCAGTCCTGCAGCGCGAGCCCCATGACGGCACGGTGCTGGCCGCCAACCCGCTGGCGGAGTTGAGCCACTTCTCGCTCAAGGCGCCCGGCGGCATTGAGGTCACCGCTGCCGGCAAGGTTGGCATCGCCTTCGTGACGCTGGATGGGAAAGGCACAAGCGTGGCGATCGAACACGCCTTCCTGCCGGCGCAGTTGGACGATGCCGCGGCGGCCCCGGCGCTGTTGCTCTTCGGCCTGAAGCCCGATGCCGCGGTGACACTCAACGGCACGGCGTTGAAAGCCCTGGCCACGGTCGACGTCGACGGCCGGAAGGCGCTGGTCGTGCCCTTGAAGGGGAAGGCGCCGGATGCGCCTGCGCTGGTCGGCCAATACCAGGCGGTCGTGAAACTGCTGGCCGACCAGAAGTAGGCGGCCGGCAGTGGGGCTCAAGTCCATTGGCATTCCCAAGGCACGCCGTGCCCCCGGCGTGCGCCGCCCTCCTGAACAGGACACACACGCATGACTAAGAGCCTACCCGAAAACCTATCTGCCGCTTGTGGGAGCGGCGCGGCTTCCCGCGCCGGCCGGAGCCGGAAGCGGCTCCGCTCCGTGTGGCAAACACGCGACCCCGGCACGACGCCGGCGGCTAGCGTATGGCGGGTCATCGAAATTCCCCTGGCCAGCGTGGTGCCCTACGCCAATCCCTACGCGGATGTTGAGGTGACGGTCACCTTTTCCGGCCCGAACGGCGAATCGATCGACCGCCCGGCATTCTGGGATGGTGGCAATGCCTGGAAGGCGCGTTTCGCTCCCACCGTTGTCGGCCTGTGGCGCTGGCAAAGTGTCTGCTCCGACGCCGGTAACGCCGGACTGCACGGGCAACGCGGCGAACTCCACAGTGTGCCGTATGCAGGCGTGAATCCGGTCTATCGCCATGGTTTTCTCCGCGTGAGCGACAATCACCGTCATTTTGTCCATGCGGACGGCACGTCGTTTTTTTGGCTGGGCGACACGCATTGGCAGATGCCCGATACCGAGCAATTGGACGCCTGCAATCACCCGGGGCACGCGGGGGCGCCGTGTCCCCACGGCGGGCAGTTTCAGCACCTGGTGGCCGATCGCAAGGCACGTGGATTTACGGTCTACCAGACCTATCCGGCCTCAACCAGTCCTCACTGGTGGACGACGCCGTATTCGGCGATCGATCCCACGCGATTCCGCAACGTATTCGACGTGCAGATGGATCATTTGGCCGGCCAGGGGTCCGTCATCGCCGTGGGCTGCGGCCATTTCAACGACTCCACCCATATCCCCGTTGCCGATCTCTGCCGGTTTGCCCGCTATCTGGTCGCCCGCTACGGCGCGCATCCCGTGGTTTGGATCACCTGCCAGGAGATGAATGCGCCCGCGGAGTTGGGTGGCCGGGAGGCCAACCGCCTGGACGTTTGGAAGGCGGTCGCCCGGGAGATCGCCCGGGTCGACGGCTACAGCCATCCTCATTCCGCCCACCAGTGGGTGCTCGACTGCGCCACGCGGCCCCTTGGAGGCGAACCCTGGCACGACTGGTTCGCGCTGCAGGGCGGGCACCGCGGCAGCGGCCTGACCGCGCAGGCGTGCTATGCGGGATACTACAATTACCGCCCGACGCGACCGCTGATCGAAACCGAAGCCATGTACGAACTCGTGGATTGCGGCGGCGTCAACAGCGTTGACGACGCGCGGCATTCCGCCTGGAAGGCAATGCTCTGCGGCAGCGCAGGCTATACCTATGGGGCCGGCGGTATCTGGGCGCTCAAGTGGGATGCGGCCGACCCGCGTTGGAAGGAGTACAACCACGCCATCGAGGCCTGGCATGCCGGTATGGCACTGCCGGGCGCGGCACAGATGACCGTGCTGAAGGAATTCTTCACGGCGCTGCCGTGGACCGAACTCGTGCCGCGCTTCGGCGATGGCGCCTGGGCCGAATGGACCGATTCCGAGCGCTGCGTGCTGGCCACTGTCGGAAACCGCCTCTACCTTGCCTACTGCTATGGCGAGACGTCCGTCGGCGTCCTGAGAGGTCTCGATCCCACTGCCGTCTATTCGGCCCAGTGGGTCGACCCGCGCACGGGGCGCGTGACCGTTATTGCCAAGTCGTTCGGCGCGCCGGACGGACGCTGGGCCGTGCCCGCAAAGCCGGAAGGCGATTGGGTCTTGAGGGTGGAAGTCGGCACGTAAGGGAGGGTCCGGGTATCGCCTCTTCAGCATTCCAACTTTTCGCGTTGCCCTCCGGCCGATTCTCCGGGGACACGTTTCCGTTCTTCCGCGACGGCGTGTGCCATCTGTTTCACATGCAGCCGCCGTTGATCGCGCATCACGTCAGCCGCGATCTGTTGCACTGGGAGGCGCGGCCGAACGTGGTCGAGCCGGGCAGGGCGGGGGAACCCGATTGCCACAACAACGCCACCGGTTGCGTGGTCGAACAGGCTGGCCGGTTCTACCTGTTCTACACCGGCAACCAGAACGTCTGTCTGGCTACCAGTGACGATCTCGATCACTGGTCGAAACATCAAGGCAATCCCGTTGTGCAGGGCGATGACAAACTCTATGAACGGGCCAACTTCCGCGATCCATTCGTGTTCTACTACGAGCCGGACAAGTTGTGGTGGATGCTCTTTGGAACCCGCACCATGGAGACGCCCGGTCAGCGTGCCGGGTGCGTGGGGCTGGCCAAGTCCAAGGACCTGCTGAACTGGGAAATGCAGCCGCCGCTCTGGTCGCCGCGGATCGGACCGCACTGCGACTGTCCGCAATTGCTCGAGGCCGCGGGGTGCTGGTGGCTTCTATATCTGCAGCGCAACACCCGCTTCCGCGCGTGTGATAGCCCTGCCGGCCCCTACCGCAGGCACGCCACGCGCAACCTGGGCACGATGTTGGCGGCCGCGGGCTCGCGTCCGGGCTTCGACGGGACGCGCTGGATTTCGTTCCCGTTTGTGGGGCGCCAGCAGGGCGAGAGCGAAGCGGGGGATTTCGAGTATGCCGGTCCTTTGGCGATCCCGCGGCAACTGAGTTTCAGCGTGCGGGGTGGGGTAGCGGAGCGGCCGGCCAACGAGGTGCTTGCGGCCGTCCGGGCCTTGCCCGACCTGGGCGACCCGTTCGCGACCGCCACGCCGGTGACGGGCCAATGGACGCTCTCCACCGGGAGCCGGGCCGGCGTCGAAAGCACGTCGCCGGCCGGCGGCCTGCTCCTGTTGCCCGCCCTGCCGTCCGACGTCTACCTGGAGTTCGATTTGGCGCTGCCGCAGAAGGACAGCGACTTTCATCTCATCCTGCGGGCAACGCCCGATCTGCTGCACGGCTACCAATTGGCCCTGCACCCGCGGACCGGGCAGGCGTCGCTGCGCCCAATCTCCATCTGGGACATCGATCGGGTGATGGTGAGTCGCTCAATGACGATCCCGGCGGGCAAACTTCTCAAGGTGCGCGTGTTTCTCGCGGGCAGTATCGTGGAAGTCTTCCTGGGCGACCGCGTTTCGCTCACCGCACGGCTCTACACCCGGCGTGAGGGCCTCACGGGGTTCGAGTTCCGGGATGGCGTCGGCGCCATCCGGAACCTGCAGTGGCGGTCGCTGGTGTAGTTCAACACGCGTGGTAGAACAGCAGGCGGCTGGCCCGAGGCGTGTCGATGCTGAGTGGCAGGCCGCTCTCCAGCAACTGGCGGCCGGGCAGGCGGCAAGTCGTGTTGGTGTCGGCATCCGTAAACGCGTAGTCGCGCTCCGGACACAATCCCTGCAACTGGAAGGTGGCCGCGCTCACTGGACTCTCCGGGCGGCGGAACGCCAGGATCGCCCCCGTCCCGGTCGCGGGTAGACTCAGTTGCAGCACGCTCCAGGCCTCGGGCGAGATGGCGCACGGCGTCAGGGGATAGACATCGCCGTAGAAATAGGGCCGCAGCCGGGCGGCTTCGTCCAGCATGCGCCGGTGCCAGTCCCACGGATAGTCGGGGGAGGTCAAGTCCCGCAGGCCGAATTCGCCAATGCTAAACACAAAGCCGGCCGAGAAAGCCGAGCGCGCCTGGTAGGTGTCACCGGGGACGGCGCAGGGACTGGTGGAATTGGCCGGGATCCATTGGGCCAGGCCGGCCGTGTGCACCTGCGACGCATCCGGGTTCATGAACGGGAAGCAGTTGTAGTCGGTGCGCCACAAGGCCAGGCTACGATTGAGGGTTTCCAATTCCAGTCGCCGGCCCCCGCTGGCGCAGTTGTCGATGAGTAGCCCGGGATGGCGGCGCCGTAGTTCATCCCAGAAGGCGTAGACGCCCTCGACAAACCGTATCTCGGTGAGGCCCTTCCGGCCTTCCTCATCAGCCTGGCGCCAGTAAGGCGAGGGATCGAAGTTGAAGTCTTCGCGATACCCGTCAATACCATTCTCCGCAATCAGGGCCGACACTGTGTCCACGATATACTGCCATGCGGCGGGATCCCCCAGGTTCAGCAGGAGATCGTCGCCTTCCCGAGGCGGTGCGGCGTCTCTGCGCAGGAACCACTCGGGATGTTCGAGGGTGACGGGTGTGCCGTGCTTGGCGCGTTCCGGCTCAAACCAGAGCAGGAACTTCATGCCGGCCCGATGCGCCGCGTCGCTGATGGGCTTGAGCCCGTCCGGGTGATAGTTCCGGTTGACGCGCCAGTCGCCGACGATCCACCACTTGCCCTTGAACACGTCGGGACACGGTTCCGTGGCGGTGCCGTACCAGCCGGCGTCCACCCAATAGTAGTCATAGGGCAGCCGGTGCTGAGCGATGCTCGCGATTATTTGGAGGTGCCCCGACGTCACCATGCCGCCCCAGGACCCGCAGCAAATCGGCGTGGTGAGCGCGGCCCCGCGGGCATCCTTGGGACAGTGCCAGGCCAGCAGGAACTGCCGCAGCAGGTTGTGCGCGTGCCGCGTGCCGCCGTTCCAGAACAAGACCAGAACCCGCGGCGACCGGATGCTTTCGCCCGGGCGCAGCCGGAGGTCGAGATGCTCCATGCCGGCGGCGACCCGCGTGGTGCCGTCGCCGCCATGCGCAAACTCCGCGAACCATTCGCCGGACCAGCCCAGCCCGAGCATGAGCCCGTCGCCGCCGGTGCGCAGGTTGAAGAACGGCAGCCAGGTGGCCGAGGGACGGCCATCGACCTGCAGGCACGACCCGTTCCTCGCCTTGCGGAAGGCGGCATTGACGGCGCCGTCCATGCGGATGGTGCGTGAGTTGCCCCACATGGACTGGCGCAGTTCGTCGCGCACCAGTTGGAAATCGTCCTCGCGGCCATCAGCCCCGAAGGCGCGTTCCAGTTCCGGCATGACGGTCTTGTCGACCGCCGGCCAGACGATGTCGAGAGCCTTGAAGTCGCTTACCGCCGCCGTTTCTGTCGCGGCTTCGTTGGACAGGCGGATGACCCACTCAAGGGCCGGAAAGTCGGCGAATTCGGCGAGTTCAAGCTCGCACCGGAGCCCGCTCGCGGCGTCAGGCCAGGAGAGCGTGTGCGTGCGAGTGCCGTCCTTCCAGGGCGAGGTGACATGGGCGGCATCTTCGAGCCGCAGCCAATCGCGGCTGGAGCGCGCGCCGCAACGGAAACTGAACGGCGCATCCGGTGCGAAGCGGCCTGCGGGCGTGGTCGGTGCCGCGCCGGTCACGATCCGGTTGCACCAGTCCCGTATTCGATCCATTTCCCCGGGCTGAACCGTGGCGGCAGTGCTCGGGGCGGTAGACGAGGTCTTCGGCGTCTCATTCATTAGTTGGCCTCCTGAAATGGGGGCATGGTGCCGGGATGGGGTGGGAGAAGCAAGGCGGAAGGGGCGCATCCCCTTCTTGATTGCCAAGCGGCACACGTAACGCAATGATACGCCCTTTTCACGGGAGGGTGGTAATGAGCGATCGGCTGCATCCAAACGACACGGTTCTGTTCCAGGGCGACTCGGTCACCAATGCGTTTCGCATGCCCAACGAGATCAACAACGCGTATCAACTGGGGGCCGGCTATGCCCTGCTGGTTTCCGCCCACCTGTTAGCCACGCGCCCGGGCGACCGCCTCCAATTCGTCAACCGCGGTATCAGCGGGCATCGGATCGCGGACCTGCTGGCGCGCTGGCAGGCCGATTGCATCGACGTGCGGCCGACGGTGCTGAGCCTGTTGATCGGCATCAACGATACTGCGCATGACACGGGCGGCCAACCCGGCGCCACGCCGGCCGACTATGCCCGGGACTACCGGAAGTTGCTGGAGTGGACGCGCCGCGAGTTGCCGGCCGTGCGGTTCGTGCTCTGCGAGCCGTTCGCCCTGGTCGTCGGCGACAGGGTGACCCCGGCCTGGCGCGAGAACCTGAAGCCCCGCCAGGAGACGGTCCGCCAGATCGCCCGCGAGTTCGACGCGGCCTTTGTCCCGCTGCAGAAACCGTTCGACGACGCCTGCCGGAAGGCGCCGGCCGATTACTGGATCTACGATGGCGTTCATCCGACCGCGGCGGGCTTCGGCCTCATCGCCCGGCAGTGGTTGGCGGCGGTTACGGTCCAGGAGGCATAGCGTTTGGAGCTCAACGTGGCACGGGCGTCTTGCCCGTAGCCGGCTACGGGCAAGGTGCCCGTGCCACATCTGAAGAAGGAGTACACCCGGTGAAGCAGAAGACAGATTACGGCCACTTCGACGATGCGCGCAGCGAATTCGTGATCACCGACCCGCTGACGCCGGTGCCCTGGATCAACTACCTGGGCAACACGCGGCTGGCGGCCTTCATCAGCCAGCAGGCCGGGGGGCTTGCGTGGCACATCGAGCCGCAGCAGCGCCGGCTGACCCGGTACCACTCCCTGCCCGCACCCGGCGACCGCCCCGGGTTCTACGTCTATGTCCGGGACGAGGATAAGGGCACCGTCTGGAATCCTCATTTTGCGCCGACGTGCCAACGGCTCGACGCCTACGAGTGCCGGCACGGGTTGGGCTACTCGCAGTTCGCGGGTGAACGCGACGGCGTGCGCGTCGGGGTGCGTTACTTCATCCCGCCCGGCGACGACGTGATGCTGTGGGACGTCACCGTCGAGAACCGCGGGTCCGCCGCGAAGACGCTGACGCTCGCGAGCTACGTGGAGTTCAGCATCCTTGAGTTCATGCGTGAACTGTACTGGTGCTACCTCAAGAACCACATCGGGTTCGAATTCCATCCGGGCGAAAACTGGATCCAGTACAACTATCACGTGTTTGAGGCCCCGTTCACGCCGGCCATCTTCTTTGCGTGCACGCGCCCGGTGGACGGCTTCGACTGCTCGCGCGACACGTTCTGCGGGCGCGGCGGATCATTGGAACGCCCGGCCATGGACCTGACTGGCTCGCAACTGCCCGGCGGCGGCCACGGCTGCGGATCACTGGGTGTGAAGCTGAAACTGGCGCCCGGCCGGAGTGAACGGTTCGCGTTCCTACTCGGCGTGGCGGACGACTGGGAGGCGGCCGCGCGCCTGAAGGCGCGCATCGACGTAGACACGGCGTTTGCGGCGCTGCAGACCTATTGGCGGGGCAAAACTGATGTATTCCAAGTGGCGACCGGCGACGCCCACTTTGACCGCTGCGTGAACGTGTGGAGCCCGTTGAACTGCCAGGTGACCCTCGAACGCACGCGCGATCTCTCCACCGACCACGTCGGCGTGGACGGCCTGCGCTTCCGGGATACGATGCAGGACGCCCTGGCCGGGGCGACGTTCAATCCGGAGTTCGCCGCGGGGCGCATCCGGCTCGTGCTGTCCTCGCAGGCGCGCGACGGTAGCGGCAATTTTTCGTTCTATCCCTTTGAACGGAAACTGAGGGTCAATCTGGAACCGGTTCGCTGCGACAACGCGGTGTGGCCCATCATGAGCGTGGCCAACCTCGTGAACGAGACCGGCGACCTGTCGTTCTTCGAGGAGCGGCTGCCGTACCGCGACGGCGGCGAGGCCAGCGTCTACGAGCATATCCTCGTGGGCCTGCGCCATATCGACACCCGCCGCGGGCCGACCGGCCTGCCCACGCTGTTCCATGCCGACTGGAACGACGGTCTGGCCGTGTTCCGCGACGAGCACGCCGAGAGCGTGATGCTCGGTATGCAGATGGTCTACGCGGCCGGCCTGTTCCGGGACTTCGCCCGGCGGCTGGGGCGCGAGGCCGACGCCGCCTGGTGCGAGGAGATGGCGGCGCACTACCGCACCGTCTGCAACTCCGACGCGGTCTGGGACGGGGCGTGGTACCGGCGCCTGCTGCTCTCGAACGGGATGAAGCTCGGCACCCGGCAGCGGGCGGAAGGGCAGATCTACCTCGAACCGCAGGTGTGGGCCGTGATCAGCGGCATCGGTGACCATGACGGCCGCGGCCGCCAGGCCATGGATGCAGTCTACGAACGCCTAAACACGGCGCGGGGCCTGTGCATCTGTGCGCCCCCTTACACGGGTATTCCAACCCCCCAGGACCCGCTCATCGGCAACGCGCCCGGCACGGGGGAGAACGGATCGATCTTCTGCCACGCGAACACCTGGGCCATTATGGCCGAATGCCTGCTCGGACGCGGCGACCGCGCCTACGAGTACTATCGCAAGATGCTGCCGTCCGTCGCCGCCGAGGAAGTCGGGCAGGAACACTGGGGGCGGGAGCCTTACGTGTTCAACTCGACCGTCATCGGCCCGGCGCAGAAGAATGATTTCGGGCGGGGCGGGATCAGTTGGCTTACCGGGACGGCCACATGGATGTACATCGCGGCCACGCAGTACATGCTGGGAATCCGGCCGACCGTCGAAGGACTCCGCGTGACCCCCTGCCTGCCGTCCCACTGGCGCAAGGTCCGGGTGACGCGGCGCTTCCGCGGCCGATCCTACGCGATCGACCTGGGACCGACCGTCCTCGTGGACGGGCGGCCGCTCAAGGGCGACGCGGTGGTCAAGGGGAACTGAAGAATGACGCGATTTACTACGGATGGAGATGCCCTGGTCTGGCAACGCGGCCACGAAACGCTGCGCATCGAGCCCTGGGGCGCTGACAGCGTGCGGGTCCGCTGCACGCGCGAACCCGGTTTCGTCGCGTTTCCCGGCGCCTTGCTGCCGGCCCGCGGCGCCGGGTCGCGCCTCACGGTGACCGAGGCGGAGTCGGTCCTCGTTCACGGCAATCTCACGGTCAAGGTAGCCAATAGCGGCTGGACCCGATTCCACCGCACCGACACGGGCGCCGTCCTTCTGGAAGAGGATCCACACGCGTACGTCCGTGATTTCCACTCCCTGCCGGGCGGCGGGTTGTACCGCCTCGAGCAGCGCTTCCGGGCCTACGCCGGCGAGCGCCTTTTCGGGCTGGGACAACACACCGACGGCCTGCTGGACCAGAAGGGCTGCGTCATCGAACTCGACCAGCGCAATACGCAGGTGGCGATTCCTTTCCTGGTTTCCAATCGCGGCTACGGCCTGCTGTGGAACCTGCCGGCCGTCGGGCGTGTCGAACTTGGCGCGAACCGCACCCGCTGGGTGGCGGACGCGGCGCCGCAGATCGACTACTGGGTGACGGTCGGGCCGGCGCCGGCGGGAATCCTGGCGAACTACGCGGCGGTGACCGGCCACGCCCCCATGCTCCCGGAATTCGCCTCCGGCTTCTGGCAATGCAAGCTGCGCTACCAGACCCAGGAGGAGTTGCTGGGCGTGGCGCGCGAATACAAGCGGCGCGGACTGCCGCTGTCCGTCATCGTGGTCGACTATTTCCACTGGGCCATGATGGGGGACTGGGGCTTCGATCCGGCTTGCTGGCCCGACCCGGCCGCCATGGTCGGAGAACTCCGCGAACAGGGCGTGGAACTGATGGTCTCGGTGTGGCCCACTGTAAATCCGGATCATCCGGACTATGGGACGCTGTGCGAGCAGGGCTTCATCACGCGCACGGAGCGCGGACTGCCGGCCGAGCACTGTTTTACCGATACCTATGCCGCCGGCCGCGCTTACATCCAATACTACGATGCGACGCATCCCGGGGCGCGCGAGCATTTGTGGCGCAAACTGCGGGAGAACTACTACCGCCACGGCATCCGCGTGTTCTGGCTGGATGCCTGCGAACCGGAGTATACGCACAAGGATCACGACAATCTGCGTTACCACTTGGGCAACGGCCAGGCGGTCGGCAGCATCTATCCCTATTGCCACCAGCAGGGGATTTCCGAAGGACTGGCGCGCGAAGGCGAGAAGGACATCATCATGCTTTCGCGGTCCGCCTGGGCCGGGAGCCAGCGCTGGGGGACCGCGCTCTGGTCCGGCGACATCGCCTCAACCTTCGAAAGCCTGCGCCTGCAGGTGCGAGCCGGATTGAACGTGGCCATGAGCGGCATTCCGTGGTGGACCACGGATATCGGGGGCTTCTACGGCGGCGACGTCAACGACCCCGTGTTTCGCGAACTGATCGTGCGCTGGTTCCAGTACGGGGTTTTTTGCCCGTTGTTCCGCCTGCATGGCGTGCGGTCGCCCGGCGGCGCCAAGTCCGGCGGACCGAACGAGGTGTGGAGTTTCGGCGACGAGGCCTACGGCGTCATCAAGGACCTGCTCGAACTGCGCGAGCGGCTGCGTCCGTACATCATGGAGCAGATGCGGGTGGCGCATGAGCGCGGCCTGCCGCCGATGCGTCCTCTATTTGTGGACTTCGCCGACGACGGCGCGGCCTGGGCCGTGGACGACGAGTTCATGTTCGGCCCCGACCTGCTGGTGGCACCGATCCTGGAGCAGGGGTCCGTGCGGCGTGAGGTCTACCTGCCGGCAGGTTCCCGCTGGGTTGAGGTCGCCACCGGCGCCACGCATGACGGCGGGCAACGGTGCACCGTGAGCGCGCCGCTCGCGAGCATTCCGGTGTTTGTGCGCGCCGCGGCGGCTTCGCGACTGCTCCCGTTTCTTGCCGTGAAGGCCGGTCGGCCGTGACGAAGCCCATTCTGCTACATGTCGGCGCCTCGGGCCACGGCAAGGCCGACGGCACGGCCAGCCGGCCCTACGCGTCCCTGGCGGCCGCCCGCGACGCGCTGCGCAAACTCAGGCACCGCGGCGGGCTCAAGGCCCCGGTGCGCGTGCTTGTTGCCCCTGGTGTGTACCGGCTCGACGCGCCGCTGGTCTTCACGCCGGAAGACGGCGGCACGAAGCAGTGCCCGGTTACCTGGGCCGGCAACGGCGGCCGGCCGCTGCTGAGCGGCGCGCGGGTCATCGCGGGCTGGAAGGAAGGCACGATCAACGGCCGGCCTTGCTGGCAGGCGGTCTTGCGGGAAGTGGCCGCCGGGCGCTGGTGGTTCACGCAACTTTTCGTCAACGGGCGCCGCCGGCTGCGCGCCCGCCTGCCCAAACGCGGGTTCTACCATTTCGCCGGGGTGCCGAAGGCGGAGGCAAAGCTCGATTCGGGCAAGGATTTCCATGGCGCCATGAGCGCCTATTTTGCGCCCGGCGAGGTCGGCGCCTTTCGCAATCCGGAAGATATCGACGTGGTCGTCCCCGACCACTGGTACGAGAACCACTTGCGCATCGCGTCGGTCAACGAGGCGACGCACACCATTCATTTCGCCACGCGGGGCCGTAGCCGCTTCACGCGCGACGAGACCGGCCGGCACACCCGTTTCCGCCTTGATCATGTGGCCGAAGGCTGCACCGAGCCCGGCGACTGGTACCTCGACCGCGCCACGGGTACACTCTTCTACATCCCGCTGCAGGGTGAGAAGATCGACACGACGTTGGTCGAGGCCCCGGCTCTCGACCTGCTCCTCTCCGTTCAGGGCGATGCGCAGGATCCGCGGAAACGCGTGCGGTATCTGCGCTTCGAATTCCTGGATCTGCGTCATGCCGACTGGGAGCTGCCGCGCGACAATCCCGGCGACGGACAGGCGGCCCTTCATGTACCGGCAGCCGTGCGCCTGGTCGGCGCCGAGGACTGTGCCCTTTACGGCTGCCGGGTCAGCCAGGTTTTCGGTTACGCGATCGAAATCCTGGGCGGCTGCCAACGCAACCGTGTTGTCGCCTGTGCCCTGCATGACCTCGGCGGCGGGGGCGTCAAAGTCGGCCATGAGGGCGATCAGGCCAACAGGCCGCAGCGCAGCATTCGCTCGGAGTCCTCAGCGACCACGATCAGCGATTGTTCGATCCACGACGGCGGCCTGATCTTCCATTCTGCCATCGGCATTTTGATCGCTGACGCCTCGCGCAATCGCATTGTCCATAACCACATCTGGAACTTCAACTACAGCGGTATTTCCTGTGGTTGGTCCTGGGGCTATGCGCCGGTCTACGCCTTTGACAACCGCATCGAAGGCAATCGCATACACGGCATTGGCCACGGCGTGCTGAGCGACATGGGGGCCATCTACACCCTGGGCCGTCAGGCCGGCAGCACGATCTGCCGGAATTACATCAGCGACGTACAGAGCTACGGCTATGGCGGGTGGGGCATCTACCCTGACGAGGGCAGCAGTTGGATGCGCATCGAGGAGAACGTCGTCTGCGGCACCAAGTGCGGCGGTTACCACCAGCACTATGGCCGCGACAATGTGGTGCGGCACAACGTGTTTGTTGATGCGGTGGAGAACCAGATTCAAATCTCCCGGCGTGAGTTCGTGCGTCCGGCGATCTTTGAGGGCAACCTGGTGCAGGGCGCCGGCAACGGCGCGCTCTGGCAGGGGGCCGGTTGGGTCAGCGCCCGCATCGACCGCAACGTCTATGCCGGCGACCCCGGACGCCCGGCGCTATTTGGCGGGCAAACCTGGGAAGCGTGGCGGGCCGGCGGGCACGACGCCAAGGGCTGCTTCGCCGAAACGATGTTGCTGGACGCCGGCGGTGCGGCCCCGGCCATCGCCAATCCCGCGGCGCTAAAGGCCGCGGGGATCGACCCCAAGGTCGTGGCGGCGGTCGTGGCCGAAGCCGGCCCGCGGTTCCGTGATGTCCTGCCCCCGACCATCGACGCGGTCCCGCTCGAGAAAGAGACGCGCCGAGCCATTGTTGAAACGCTGTTCTGGCCGTGGCCGGCCGAATGGCCCCATGCCGTGACTGGGAATCCGAAAGCGTTGCCCCCCACGGCGGCCGTAGTGCCGGGCGTGGCGCAGGAAATCTCTCTGACCGTGGAGAACCGCGGCGATGCCTCGTGCCGCGGATGCTACCGGCTGCGCGTGCTACCGGCCTCGGCCGCCCGCCTGGTTGGCCCGGTTGAGCTGTCGGCCGATCTCAAGCCTGGGGTCCGAGCCGCACTCGCGACCCGCGTCGTGGCCACGGGCAAGGTCAATGCCTTCCGCATCGAGGCCGTAGCCGAAGGCGATGCGGCCCTCTTCGGCAGTTGCATCCATTTCAGCCTTGCGCCGGCCTTGGAGATCCCGCGTCTTGATGTGGCGACTTCGTTCAAGCAACTGGCCCGCGCGCTCGACGCGTTACCGGCGCGTCCCGTGGCTGGCAATGGGCGGCCGGTGGCGGCGAGCGTGCGGCTGGCCGTGGCCGGCGAACGCCTGCTGGTGCAGGTGGACACGGCCGACGCCGCGCCGGCGCGCGGCGCGAAATTGTGGGAGGGGTCGAGCATCGAGCTCTTTGCCGCGCCGCAGGCCGGCGCCCCGCGCGTACAGTTGATTGCCGCGCCGGCGTTGGGGAAGAGCAAGGCGTCGGCCGGGCTCGCCACCGCGGACATTCTTTCGAAGCCCGAAGGACTGGACGTGACCGGCGCGGCCACGGAGGGCGGCTGGCGGCTGGTTGTCGCGGTGCCGCTTTCAGTCCTCGGTGTCGATCCGTCTGCCGAAGGACTGGTGCTCGACCTGGTCGTCAACGCCACCCGGCCGGGAGCCGCAGCCCTCTGCCGCACCCATCTGGCCGGCGAACTCAATCCCCACGCGGACTCTTTCAGTTACGCGCGGGTCTCCATCCAACAGGAAGCGCCATGAATTCGTATGCCGAACTGAAACGACGGCTCGCCAGCGGCTGGAACACGTGGAACACGCGCAGCGTCCTTTCGCATGTGTTGCTGCCCGAGGGCGTGGCCATCAATCTTGGCTTCAAGCATTACGCCGGAGGCGATTATCTCAAGGAGGCGCTCATCGGCCGGCGCGGCGAGCATGATGAGAAGATTCGTCCGGGACAGCGCACGTACGACGGGCGTTACACCGAGTTGCGCATCGACTGGAAGGGAACCGCCTGGACGGTGCAGAGCGCCACCGACGGCGACGATCTCGTTCTGCTCGTTACCCCGTGCGTACCGCCGGCCATGCGGAGCCCGCTGGTGGTCGCCGAGTTGGGATTGCTCTGGAACCGTGCCGGTACCCTCGGTCGCGATGGCGACGTCTTGCAGGCGCTGACGCCGGGGCGTTCGGTGTGCGTTTACGGCACTGCGGCCGGCGTGGCCGAACCCTATGTCTGGGCGCAAGGCCCGTATCTCGCCCTGCCGGCCGACCGGCCGGTTGGCTTCGCCACCGGGCATAGCCGCACGCTGGCCGAGATCGAGGCGGTGATCGCCCGGGGGCGCGCCGTGCGGCTGGCCGAGGATGCCGCCTTTGGCGGCCTGGCCGAGGTGCGTAACGCCATGCAGACTTGTCTCGCCTGGGACACGATTTACGACCCGCTCTTTGACCGCGTCATCAGCCCGGTCAGCCGCATCTGGAACATCAACTGGGGCGGCTACGTGATGTTTTGCTGGGACAGTTATTTCGCCGCGGCCATGGCGGCGGTGGATAACCGGGACCTGGCTTACGCCAACGTCATCGAGGTGACGCGCGAGGGGATCGCCAACGGGTTTGTTCCCAACTTCGTTTCGCCCTCCGGCTTCCAGAGCCGCGACCGCTCGCAGCCGCCGGTCGGTTCGCTCGTGGCACTGCAGATCTATGAGCGGTACCACGAGACGTGGTTTCTGCAGGAGATTTTCGGCGACCTGCTGACGTGGAACCGCTGGTGGCCCGGGCATCGCCAGATCGACGGCTTGCTCGCCTGGGGTTCGCACCCCTACGTGCCCGTGGTCGGCAACGGCGGCGAAACGCATAGCACCAATAAACGCTTCGGCGCCGCTCTGGAATCCGGGCTCGACAACGCGCCGATGTACGACGGCGTGCCCTTCGACGTCGAACGGCACGTGCTGTTGCTCCAGGACGTGGGGCTCAACGCTCTCTATGTGCGCGACTGCGAGGCCTTGGCCGAGATCGCCACCATCCTGGGCCGCGCGCCCGAGGCCGGCGAACTGCGCGGGCGCGCCGATACGTACCGCCGCGCCATGCAGCAGCTCTGGGACGAAAAGAGCGGGATTTTCCTCAACCGACGCACCGACACCGGCGCCTTTGACCACCGGCTTTCGCCGACTCATTTCTACCCATTGCTGGCTGGGATCGCCACGCCGGCGCAGGCGAAGCGGATGATGGATGAGCATTTCTCCAATCCGGCCGAGTTCTGGGGCGAGTGGATCATGCCCTCCTGCGCCCGTAACGACCCTGCCTATCCCGAGCAGAACTACTGGCGGGGCCGCATCTGGGCTCCAATGAACTTCCTCGTCTACCTCGGGCTGCAACGTTACGACCTGCCGCGGGAGCGCCGGGCGTTGGCCGAAAAATCGCAGGCGCTGCTGCTCAAGGAATGGCGAGAGCACGGCCACGTGCACGAGAATTACTGCGGCGATACCGGCGAGGGCTGCAACGCCGAGAACAGCGATGCCTTTTATCACTGGGGCGGCTTGCTTGGCCTGATCGCCCTGCTCGAGAATCAACACGGAACGGAGACGGCATGAGCTCACCTGCCTTGACCAATCAAGCCTTTGAACCGGGCGCCATGCGGGCGCGCCGCGAGGCCTACTTCACCTTCGTCCGCCGGCATGCGGCGCAGGTGTTCCAGCCGGACGGCGCCTATCAGCCCGCCACCGAATCGGATGGCCGGATCGCCTACTGGATCCTGCCCGCCTTCCTGGCCTCGCCCGATGCCGCCGAGCGTGAATTCGGGCTACGGGTATATGCGGCCGGGGCCGGCTGGAAGGCCTTCGATATCTTCATGACCTCCTGCGTGGCCGCTCATCTTGCGCGGCATGGCGGCGACTTGACGCCCGAGTTGCGACTGCGCTCGGAGGAGCACCTGGCGCGTTTCACGGTGGATGGAAACGGCCGGCTGCCGTGCGCCGGCGTCTATGATTACATGTTCCACGGCTACAACGACAACATGCCGGCCATGGCCACGCGCACCATGATCTTGGCCGGCGACTTGCTCGGGCGGGCCGACTTCACGGACAACGGCCTTTTCAATCTGGAAGGCCTGTGCGCCCATTTCCAGCGGCGCGGCCTCGCCTCCGAGCACACCAGCGCCACGTACAGCCCGGTCTGTCTCTGCAGTCTGCTCGATATTGCCGAGTGCTCGACCCACCCGGCGGCGCGCGAGATGGCCCAGGTTTGCGCCGACCGTATCCTCGTCGACCTGCTCGGGCACTGGCACTGGGATACCGGCAGCACCGGCGGGACCATGTCGCGGGCGTATACCGTCGATTGCACGGAATCCCTGTCGATTCTCAACGCCTACATGTGGTATGTCTCGGGGCACCCCCTGACCATTGATCCGCGGGAGGCGTTGGGCGATCCGGCTTACGATGGACCCATGCATCACGGCCGCAACCTGGCCTTCAACCTGGCCCAGTTCGTCGAGGTCATGAATGCCGCCCATGCTGGCGTCCGCCCGGGCCTCGTGGCGTTCGCCCGGAAGCCGCGCGCTTACCCCTATACCATCCTCGCCACCGGCGATTGGTCTGATTCCGGGCCGAATGGCGGCTGTCGCGGCATCCAAACCCGATCCCATCAGCAGCCGCAATGGTGGCTGGCGAGTTCCTCCACAAACAACACCGGCGGCATGACCGGCCAGACGCTGGTGCTGCATGGCGCCTTCGCCGCCGTGCCGACCCCGGAGACGTGGCGCGACCGCATCGCCTTCTGGCCGCGCCTGATCGCGGACAGCCCCGATCATGGGGAACCGTCCCGGCAGGGCGCCTCGCCCCATGCCGGCGCCCTGCGTGACGCAAAGCGCGATGAGAGCGTCATCTTCGACCCGCTGGCTGAGTCTGACCACATCACCGACTGCGGGCGTTACCAGACCGTGCAGAAGGACGGCTCCGCGATGCTCGTTGGCGCCCTCTCGCCCGACTTCGATGGCCGCGAGATCCGGCGGCTGGCCTTTGCCGTCTATTTCGCCACGCGCGGCCGCGTGCCCGACGAGGTATTCGAGGGCGACACCCCATTGGCGCAGTGGGAAGGCGATGCCAAACCCAATGCCTGGCAGTTCCTGCGTTTTGGCGAGGTCTACCTCGCGCTGAGGCTGAGCGCCGGCGTGCAGGGCGCACCGTGTCAGGTGCGGCGCACGCTGCATTGCCGCTACCTGCGGCTGGAAACCGCGCTGCTCGACGGCAGCAGTCCGCAGTGCATCGATCGTAAGCTGCGGAACATGGCTGACATTGGCCTGCTGGTTGAGATGGGCAGCCGCAGCGACGCCGGCAGCTTCGCCGACTTCCGTCAAGCGGTGCTGGCGACCGCCTGGGATTTTCACCACAGTTTTTATCGTTGCAGCCGGGCACTGATGCGCGCCGGCGAGTTGCAGATCGTCGACTCGCCGCTCGCCGGGACGGCGCGGTTCCTAGCCATCGACGGCGACGTCGAGCCGGTGACCTACTTGTCCGCCACCGGACTGGATCCTGCACTCACACAGCTTTTCCCTGACGGCCATCGCATTCGGCAGCGCCGCACACTTTTTCGCCCCGACTGTTGCGTGACACCCTTCTACCAGCTTCCGAGCCAGATTCTGGTGTCGGACCGGATGGAAGACGTGGCGCGCGACATGCCACGCCGGAACACCTGAAGGGGGACCCCATGCCCAAATCGGCAACCACGAGAACCCAGGTCAAGACGCCGCCCATGGCCGAGGCCGAGGTCCGCATGCATCGCGGTCGGCCCGTGATATCCGTCAATGGGAAGCCGCTCGCCCTGCCGGCCTACAGCCCGGTAGCCGGGCGCCGGCCCGAATTGTTCCGCGAGCAAAGTGCGCGATTCTTCGAGCACGGACTTGACCTGTACATGCTCACGCCGCCCTGCGGCATCCTGCCGCCGGGGGCGGAGGACCAGTGGTGCCCGCCGTTATTCTGGCGGGGCGACGAGATCACGGGCGAGCCGCTGCTGAAGCCGGCGTACGACTTTGACGCCGATGTCGCCCACATCCTCAATGGCGCGCCGGAAGCCTACCTTCTGATCCGCAGCGGGCCGGATGAGCCGCTGAGCTGGCGCCGGCTGCACCCCGAGCAACTGTTCGTTACCGACACCGGCGAGATCCAGCAGACCCCGTCCCTGGCCAGCGACCTGTTCACGGAGATGCGGGGCCGCGCCACGCGGGCGTGGATCGGCTGGTGTGAAGGGCGGCCGTGGGCGCACCGGATCGTCGGGTACTGGAACGGCGATCGCGTCGAGGGGTCGCACCAGCCGCTCATCGAGGGTTGGCTCTATGACCACAGCCCCGTCATGCTGGCGAAATGGCGCGCGTTCCTGCGCGCCAAGTACGGCACGGTCGAGGCACTGCGCGCGGCGCACGGCGTTCCGGAGGCCGACTTCGACCGGTACGATACGCCGCGCGACGCCAATCGCGGCAGCGTGGGCGACCTCGAGTCGCGTCCTTTCTGGCCGGCCGCTCCGGCGGTGCGCGACTACCTTGAACTGACGCGCGACCTGTACCATGCGCGTCTGCGCCGGCTTGCCGAGGACACCCGCGCCGCCTGCCTCGGCCGCAAACGCGTCCTGGTCTACGACTGCCTCAAGCAATGGATGCAGGGCTGGTCCAACCATGGCTTCTTCGACGCGAAGAAGTCCTGGCCGCTGGCCTTTCCGGATATTCTTACCGGCTCGGGGCATGTCTCCGTGGCGCCGCTGCTCGATGCGCCGGGACTCGACGGACTCATCACCCCGCACGACTACCAGGCCCGCGGCATCGGCGGGGTCTACGAGAATGAAGGCATCTCCGACTCCTGCGTTCTGCGCGGCCGCCTGTTTCTGTCCGAGATGGACACACGCAGTTGGACGGGTACGGATGTGTGTTTCCCTGCCCGCAATATGGCCGAGTTCAAGGCGATCACGTGGCGCAATCTCGCAACCGCCTGGACGCGCGGTTTCCATGCCTACTGGATGGACGTCTATCAGGACTGGTTCGCGGACGCGGCCATGCATCGCGAGGTCATCGGCCCGCAGGTTCGCGCCATCCGCCAGGCTCTCGACTGGAACCATGCCGATGAGCCCGGCATTGCGGTCATCCTGGACGATAGCGCCGCGCTCGACAGCGACCCGCGCGGCAACTATCTGAACGAGGCTGTGCTGTGGGAGGTGCGGCAGGGCCTGACGCGCTGCGGGGTGCCGCATCGCATCTACCTGCTCGACGACCTGGCGCTGCCGAACTTCCCGGCGCATCGCCTGTTCTGGTTCCCCAACCTATTCCGGTGCGATGCGCGCAAGCGTGCCTTGCTGGAGCGGGAGGTCATGCGCGACGGACGCGTGGCGGTGTGGGGGCCGGCTTCGGGCATTGGCGACGGCACCGCCGCCTCGGCCGCCTCCGCCGAGGCGCTCACCGGGTTCCGCATGGAACTCATCATGGCCAATTTGCCGCGGCGTGTGTTATTCTCCGACTTCACGCACCCGGCCACCCGGGACGTTGACTCGGGAACCGTCTTCGGAGGGGCGCTGGCCTACGGCCCGGTGCTGGTGCCGTCGGACGGACAACGCCTGGGCGAGGCCTGGTTGCACCGGGGGTTGGCCCGGGCGGGGTTGGCTGCCAAGGCCTTCGGGCGTGGCGCCGGAGTGGGGGGTGGGGCGGGCGACTGGGCCTCGGTCTTCACCACCGCGCTTGGGATGCCGGCGGACTTCTGGCGGGGACTGGCCCGATGGGCCGGCGCGCATGTGTGGTGCGAAAGCAACGATGTGCTTATGGCGGACCGGTCGATCGTGGCGTTGCATACGCTGCGGTCCGGTCCGAAACGAATTGTCCTGCCGCGGGCGGCGGCAGTGTGGGATGTGATTGCCGACCGTGCGGTGGGCAATGGGTTGACAGCAGTTGAATATGAAGCGGAGGCACCCGAAACGCGGGTGTTTCGACTGGAGGAACGATGAGTGATTCCGTGTTGACGGTGGGGATGATTGGCGTCGCCAACTTTGGTGCGCACCGGCGCCACTTGATGCGGCAGTCCGGGAACTTCCGTATCGCGGCCGTCTGCGACCGCAATGCGGAGTGGCTGGCGAAGGCGGCGCAGGAAGAGGGGGCGAAGTCATATACCGATTTCAACGCCATGCTCAAGCACCCCGGCCTGGAGGGCATTGTCGTGAGCACGGGCGCCGACTCGCATGCCGCGCTTAGCATCGCCGCGATGCGGGCCGGGCTGCACGTGTTCGTCGAGAAGCCGCTGTGTCCCAGCGCGGCCGAGGTGGCCGAGTTGTACCGCGTGCAGCGCGAGACGGGCAAGGTGGTCGGGACGGGGCATAACCATTGTCCCACCGACGGGCTGCTCCGGTTGGCCCGCGAGACCATGGACAGCGGACGGTTGGGCACGATCGCCACCTACGAGGAGAACACCTCGCACTCCGGCGGCCTGGAGATCAAGGCGGGCGACTGGCGCGGCCTGGCCGACCGTAACCCGGGCGGCATGCTGTTCCAGTGCGGCGTTCATGCGCTGCACCAACTGAACTGGCTCTTCGGCCCGGTCGCGGCCGTGCAAGCCATGATGCGCTATGACGCCAACCCGGTAACGCAGACGGCGGACGTGGCCAATGTGTTGCTGCGCCACGAGAGTGGGATGACCGGCACGCTCAACTGCTACCACGTCACGGCGTACTGCCACGAACTGCGCATTTTCGGGACCAAGGGTACGCTCTACATGAACACGCACGAGCGCAAGGCGTGGTTCCAGGAACGGCTCCGGGGCCCCCGCGAGGAGCGCGTGCCTCTCACGGTTCCGGACGCCGAGCCGACGCACGATTACGCCAACTTGAACGAATGGCGCCAGGCCATCCGCGCCGGTAGCCCGAACTACCCGTCGCTTACCGACGGCGCGCGGGCGGTGATGCCGGTGTTTGCCGCGGAAGAGGCGGCGCGCGACCGCCACGAAGTGAAGGTGATTGCCTCTGTCTGACGCGGCCGGATAGCGTGCCATGAATAGCGATGCCCTGGTCGAACTGCGCGAAGGCTATCGCCGGGGCCTGCTCGACGACACCGTTCCGTTTTGGTTTCCAAGGGCGGTGGACGTCGAGCAGGGCGGGTTCCTGCATTGCTTTGACCGCGACGGAACGCTGCTGGACTCGGACAAGTCCGTCTGGGTGCAGGGGCGAATGGCGTGGATGCTCCTGACGCTCTACAACAGTGTCGAGAAGCGGCCCGAGTGGCTGGAGTGGGCGAGGAGCGGGCTGGAGTTCATCGACCGGCATTGCTTCGACGCGGACGGCCGCATGTTCTTCCACGTCACTCGCGACGGCCGGCCGATCCGCAAGCGTCGCTATGCGTTCAGCGAATCGTTCGCCGCCATTGCGCACGCGGCCTATGCCCGCGCCACGGGCGACGAGCGGTCCGCCCGCCGTGCGCGCGAACTGTTCGAGCAGTTCGTCCGGTGGAATTTTACCCCGGGGCTGATGCCGCCGAAGTTCACCGACACCCGGCCCATGATCGGCATGGGCCCGCGCATGATCACCCTCGTCACGGCCCAGGAACTGCGCGCTAATCTTGGCGACGACCCCGGCCTGCGGGGGTGGATCGACCGCTGCATCGACGAGATTCGGCGCTGGTTCGTCAAGCCGGACCTCCGCTGCGTCATGGAGGCGGTCAGCCCGGACGGCGGGATTGTCGACCATTTCGACGGGCGGACCCTGAACCCCGGCCATGCCATCGAGGGGGCATGGTTCATCTTGCACGAGGGTAAACATCGCGGCGACGCGTCCCTGGTGCGGCTCGGACTCGACATGCTCGACTGGATGTGGGAACGGGGTTGGGACGACGCGTTCGGGGGCATCTTCTACTTCCGGGACGTGTACGGAAAACCGGTCCAGGAGTATTGGCACGACATGAAATTCTGGTGGCCGCATGACGAGGCAATCATCGCCACGCTGCTGGCCTGGAAGCTGACCGGCGACGACAAGTATGCGCGGATGCATCGCCGGGTGCACGACTGGAGCCACGCGCATTTTGCCGACCCCGAGCACGGCGAGTGGTACGGTTACCTGCACCGCGACGGCCGGGTCTCAGTGCCGCTGAAGGGCAACCTGTGGAAGAGCTTCTTCCATCATCCCCGGATGCAGTGGTACTGCTGGAAACTCCTCGAAGAAACGCCGGCCTAGCAGCACGTCGATCTTAGGTCCGATGGGCACTCTCAGTATCCACCGGCCAGGGATGGCCGGCTCCAAATCCCGTCAGGCACGATTTGGAGCCGGCGGTCCCCGCCGGTAGAGGCTGTCTGCGGCCCTGCCGAGACGCAGGTCCGTCAGGCTACCAAGCGCCCGCCGTGAGGACAGAAAGCACAAGGGCGCGGCTTATTCCGCTCCGTAACGCTTCAACCAGGCCCGGGTTTCCTTTTCCTTGGCGGGATCGGACCACGTGAAGAGAATCAGGCCCTCGGGTGAACCGACCTGCTCGACAACGGCATCCAGGACTTCAGGCGGACCAAAGAGCTGCACGAGCTTGCCGGCTTTGCGGATCCGGCGGTAGACGTCGGGCCAGTGGCGCATATCGGGTTTGCCGTCGCCCGGAATCCACTGCACGCCCTTGAGTTCCTTGATCGCCAGCAACGAGTCCAGGTGCGGGAGTTGGCCGACGCCGTCGAGGTGGTAGAACGCGTGCGCCAGCTTGCGGCAGGAGGCGACCAGCTCGGGCTTGACGAATTCGTCAAACATCTGCGGCCCGATCATGTAACAGAAGTCGCACTGCAGCATGTAGTACGGCGTTTGAGAGAAGATGG
Organism: uncultured bacterium; assembly: GCA_903895695.1. Classification (GTDB taxonomy): domain Bacteria; phylum Verrucomicrobiota; class Kiritimatiellia; order CAIKKV01; family CAITUY01; genus CAITUY01. Next base: position 24,331 of record CAITUY010000223.1, on the reverse strand, counting down.
GCGTCCAAGCCGTGTAGCCCGGGTTGATGGGCTGGAGAACCGCATTGATCTCCGCGAAATAGCGCCACCATTGCTCGTGGGCTTCCCACGTGAGACGGTTGACCTCGGCCGGCTGGTCGTAGAGGTCGAGCAGTAGCGTCTCGCTGGGGCGGAAGCTGGACACGATATCGAGGTTGCCGCCCAGGTCCGTCATACCCACCTGGACCTGCCCCTGCCAGCGTTCCATCGAGAGGCGGCAGAGCGCCTTGACCCGTTCCAACCAGGGGTTTTGGGGCTGGTAGGCGAGGCGCAGGTCCCGGGGTTCCTTCATCTCGCGCGGAACGAACCAGGACGAGTGCGGGGTGTTCTGGATATCGGCGCCCAGAAAGGCGGCGGCCACGCCGGGTCCGAAGTTCGGCCAGATGCTGGGGAAGCCGTCGCCGAGCCAGGTCTGCCTGGAGAGGTCGTAGTCCCACCGGTCCACGATGGCCTCGGGGGTGACGGATGGGTCATAGTGCGACGTAAACCCCTGCGGGCGCAGGGTCGGTTCGGGGCGTCCGGGTTGGTGTCCGCCCGAGGTGATATGGATCAGCGGGCGCTTCAGCTTGCCGTCCCACCAAAGTTGGTAATCCTGTCGGATCTTGTTCCAGCGGTCCTGGTCAAAAGCGATGCTCATGGTGTGTTGCTCCTGCGACTCATATGGGTGGGCAAATGCTTCTTCAGGACGCCCACCTCAAGTGAAGCTTCCGTTGCGACTGAACACAGTCGCGCAGGTAGAGGTTAATGAGGTTCTGGTATGGAATGCCGGTCTCCTCGGCCATCCGTTTGAAGTGCTCGATGATGTCCAGTCCCATGCGGATGGTAAGCTGCTTTTTCAACCACCTGACGTAGGGGTTGCGGCGGCTTTTCATTTTCGCCAGATCATATTCGGCTTTCATAGTTGACCTCCCGGGTGATCTTTGGCTGCGTCCATGCGAACCGTAGCGGATTCATGATTACAATGAAACTACGTTGTAGGTTCTCTGCAACAGCGAGGTGCGATCCGCTCCCCATTCATCGTCATTCCGTCTGCGAACGGCGCCATCGAGGCGTTCGGGACCCGCGTCCAGCGCGGGTTGAGAATCGCCTCGGATGGTTCGGTTCTACGTTCCCTTGATTAGGCGTTCGTATTCCTCATGCGTGCCGATCCAGAACCAGATCACGGTGTCCGCCTCCAAGACACCAAGGGCGCGGTAGTCGTCTGTGATTCTGGCCGACCAGAACGCTTGCACCTTCTTGAATTGGAGGGACGGATGGCGGGGATTCTGAAGCCAGAGGCGATACTGCTTCAGAGCAGCACGGCGAATGTCCTCTGGAAGACGTCCGTGATGGCTCCAAAACCTACTGGTTGCACGGCTTTTCATCGGGGGGAAAAGGCCGTGTGCGACCAGCATGGTACTCGGCGAGCGCCTCGCGTGCGAGGTGATCAAGCCTTCCGGCTTTCACATCATCTTCGATCTGGCGGTCCCACTCGTCCTCGAACTGACCTTTGATCCACGAGATCAACTCGAAGAAGTCGTTGCGGGGCAGTTCACCGATGGCTGCCTCGATTTCCTTAACCGTGCTCATGGGATCAGTCTACGGCAGCTCCTGTGGCCCATCAATTCATTTTCGGGCCGAACCATACGGTCAGTGCGGAAGGACAAAATGATCTGGCTGCGCGGCCGGAGGTGGTCGCCGATCTCGACTGTCGCCGGCGGATCGTAGTCGTTCTCGACGCTTTGCTCCCGATCGCCTGATTCCCCGTGCTTCATACCTCGGAACCCGATGTATCATCCTCTCGCCACTCATCATTATTTCTTCTGCGAAAGTCCGCTTCGAACTGCGGAGCGGAGCGACGCTAGTTCGCAGGCAGCTGGCAGTTCTCAGCCATCTGAGTGGTTCCCCCGGCTGGTTCGGCAAGTTACTCTGTCTCATTTCGTGCCGCCTGTGCAGTTCACGGAAGAACGTCGCGGACTCATAAAGGGGCAGCAGCGATTCGCCGCACATGTAGCCGAACAAGAGCCAGAGCGCAATGGCCTGCAACTTGAAGAGGAGTGAGGGGCGCCGGTATAGCCAGTGGGTGGCGACGCAGAGCACAAGTGACACGGTCGCGAGGGCCGCGGACGGCATCCACTGCGATCTGTAGTCGGACCATTCACCGGGTGTCGGCAGACTAGTGGCAACCACTGACGCGAGGAAAAAGATCTGCAAGAGACAGAGGAAATGCCCCCACCTTGGAAAGGGCGTGCGTCGCTGCACTTGCTGACTCTCATCCATGAATATTGATATGCATGGTGGCCCGAGGATACCCGTGGGCAGCCAGAACGTAAGCGCCCACCAGGAGGAACTTAACGTGCTCGCCGGCTGAGGACTGCAATATGTCTCTGTAGTCTTCGTTCAGCATGGTGTTCTTTGCTCAGGGCTGCGACCTCTTCGGTAAGGGGCCAAACGAGACTCAAACGACTCGCGGGCGTCCCGGGGACGAAACCAGCGTCCGGTTCACGTGACATTCGGCCAGTCCGGGTAAGGCGCCTATTCATACTTCTGTTTATATCATTCCGCATTCTGATCATCAATCCATTGCTCCGAAGGCCTGTACTCGGGCGGTTTCTTCTTGTTGGCCAGCGACCGGCCGCGTGCTTCCGCCTACCGGCCGGTGTTGACTCTGCCCGATATAGAACCGATATTGCGACGGTTGAGCAGAAAGGGATTATTGTGAATGACCGGTTATTCCTGACGGGACAGACGATTGAGGAGCTACGCGCCAAGTTTCGTGCGCCTTCGCCGGCGCTGGAGCCCCTGTGGCGGCACTTCCTGCTGCTGGCGCGGCACAATCCGTTCTGGTGCTCCTCCTACAGCATCCTCGCCTTCCTCGTGACCGGCGAAGACGTCTACCGCAAACTGGCCCGCGACGTGTTCATCCAGTTCACGGCCACCGAGAAGGCGGCCCTGTTGAGCTGGGATGTGCAACTGAATACGCATACCGCCTCGGCGCCTGTGGGGCGGCTGATGGCGTTCTATGACTGGATCGCCGACACCGACCTCCTGGCGCCATCGGAGAAGGAGGCGTTCGAGGCGGCCGCTTTGGATTTCGCCCACCTGATCCCGATGGACCAGTTGCAGGGGCGTGCCCGCTCATTTGACAACCAGGTCCTCTCCAACTGCTTTGGCGCCGCCATGACCGGTCACATCCTGGGCGTCAAGCGCGGCGACAGCGCCCTGGCCCGGCGGCTGTATGCCATCAGCACGGACATGCTGCTGGACCAGTTCCGGCGCCTGCCACGCAGTTGTTACTCGGGCGAGGGCAGCACCTATCACGAGCAGGTCGTCGGCCCGATGCTTCTGCTGAGCGGCCTCTTCCTGGAGGAAGTGATGGGGGTGCCCCTGTACGACCGGGGCGTGGAACCGGCCAACGTCTCCCTGCGCGAATGGTACGCCATGAGCGTTGACATGGTGGGGCCCGAAGGGCTGCTGCCCGCCTGGGATGCCGGGGGTGCCCGCGCCTCCGTCAAAGCCCCGCTTGTCTACCGCGCCCGGCGCGAACGGACGCCCGAACCGCTGGCCCTGATCCGCGACGCAGGCCTGTGGTACCCGCTGAACAACGCGGCTTGGGAGATGGATGACCGCCTCTGGACCATGGTCTGGTGGCCGGATGACCTGCCCGTTCCAGGGGCCACGTCCTTCCTGCCCTGGATGAACCCTGGGACCGCCGGCGCGCTCCAGTCCGGCGCGACCCGGACTCGGCTGTTTCAGTACTGGGACGAATGCGGCGGGGCGCCCTACAACGGCCGGCCCAACGTGAATCCGAACGCCATCATCCTGGAGTCGGCCGGTCTGCCTTTGCTGCTGGACGGCGGGCCCGGCCTCGCCGCGGAGCACTTGCGGGTGACGCCCGAACAGGTCTTGCAGTACGTGGACCGCGAGGTCCTGGTGACGCTGCTCAAGTATTGGAGTCAGGAGCCCACGGACGAGAACGTGCGCAAAGCCGCCCTGCACGCCGTGAGCGGCAGTGTCGGTGAGAGCAACTCGCTCGTGATCGACCGCGAGAACTGGTATGTGCCCTTGCATCCGGTTGCCGGGCGGGGCCGGGCGCTGCACGCCGCCGGCGGATTGCAGGTTATCGAGAGCGAGGCCGCCGCCTATTACACCGACCGCTACGATGCGATCCGGGTCGACCGGATGTCCGCCCTGGTCGGCGGCCGGTATGTGGTGACGGTGGACGATACGGCGTTCCGTTCGCCGCATACGCTGACCTGGCAGGTCTTCACCTGGCCCGGCGCCCGCCTGGAGGGACGGCGGGTCGTGGCCGAGGCCGGCGGAGAAGTGCGCCTCGACATCATCCCGGGCGCCGATGGCACCGCGGAACTGACGCCTATCGCCGGGTTCCCGTCGTATCCGCGTCAGGGTTCCACCCGCGTGGAGATCGCGCTGCCGGCCCCGGTGGCGCAGGCGCGCCTGCCCGTGTGCCTCGTGCCCCAGCCGCTGCTGACGCCTGTCCTCGATGTCACGCGAGGCTGGAGCCTGCACGCGGACGGGCGCCGCCTGGCCGGCGACGTGGACCTGGAAACCTACTATCTGACTGACGACGTGGAACCGGGCAGCACGCTGACGTTCCGGCGTTCCATTCGCCTGGACGACGCTGTGGCGCGCCGTGGCACGGTGTTGCGCCTGCGGCTTGCGGTGCCGAATGTCCGTCTCGCGGTCAATGGCCGGCCCGTGGCGGAACGGTACGAACAGTACCCCATGTTCCTGCAAGGGCAGACCCCGGCTTTCCCGCACCTCTACGACATTGGCGACAGCCTGCAACCCGGCGAGAACGAGTTGACCCTGGCCCTGGAGGGCTGGCACGGCGAATCGCTTAAGGGGCCGGTCACGCTCCTGGCGCCGTGCGAACCGGCGCGCCCGGAATTCACGGCCCTTTCGGATGTCGAGTTTGCCGTGACCGTGGCCGGGAAGACCGATCACCTGTTGTTGGGCAATATGGCCGGGGAAGTCGAATGGCAGGGCGGCCGCACCGACGCGCGCCACGCCCTCCTCGATGCGGGCGGGGAACTGGCGCTGGCCGGGGTCTTGCGCGCCACCTTCCCTGCGCTGGATATGGAACTGGAAGCCAGTCAGCCGGTTGATGTCGCGGTGGCCGAAGGCCGGATTGAACTGGGAGAACTGCCGCCCAATGCAAATCTGTGGATCCGTCTTGGGGGCACGCGGCTTCAAGTGTCCGCCATTACCGTCGTCCAGGTGGCATGGGACACGGATCGGCCCGTGCAACTGGTTTTGCGCTCTGCGTCGGCGCGCGTGATGTTCTTCAACGGCGAATCGGCCGGGCGGCGCGGTGGCGCCGGCGAGCCGCTCATCCACGTCACGTTGGCACCGCATGCCGCCCGGACCGTGCGGCAACCGCGCACGGCCGATGAGGTGTACCGAGTCGGCGAACAGTTGGGATCCGAGGTTGAGGGCATGATACTCGAGGCGTTGGTGTCGAACGACTGGCGCATCCAACTCGCGGCGGCCGATGTGGCGGGTCGGCTGCGACTCAAGAAAGCCGTGCCGGTCCTGCTGCTGCTCTTTGAGCGAGAAGATGAGCGCCAGACGTATCCGCCGCTCAAACACAGCTGGGCGCGGTCCAAGATGAAGGAAGCGCTGTTCGCCGGCGAAGACCATTCGCACGACCTCGGGACGGATCCGGTGGTGGGCGTCAAGCGCCACCGGCTCAAGCGGATGGTCGTTACGGCCCTCGGTTTGCTGGGCGATCGCGTGGCCATTCCGCTGTTGGAGCGTGCCATGGCGCGCGGCACAGACTTCTTCCCGGCGCTGAGCCAGGTGCCCGTGGCCCTGGCCCGGCTGGACAGCACCGGCAGTATCCCGATTCTGGAAAAGAACCGCGATTTCTTCGAGTGGAACACGAGAGCGCACGTTCGCCTGGCTCTTCGCTACCTGAAGCGCGAAATCGACCGGGCCGCTTTCGAGAGGCTGGTGAATCCGACCTGATCGAGGCAGGGACTTGACCGGCGTGCGCGAAGAACGGATACTCCGCCCTTTTCAGGAGATTCCCTATGCCGCTCATCGACATGCCGCTCGACCAGTTGAAGACCTACGAGGGGCGGACGCCTTGCCCCGTTGATTTCGATACGCAGTGGGACCGCGCCCTGGAAGACATGCGCGCGCTGGATCCGCAGGTGGAACTGCATGCGGCCGGCTTTCGCGTCCCCGGCGTGGACTGTTTCGACCTGAACTTCACGGGCGTCGGGGGAGCCCGGGTTCACGCAAAATACCTGCGCCCGGCCGTGAAAGCCAAGGCCAAGCCGCATCCCGCCGTCGTCCAGTTCCATGGCTATACGGGCAGTGCGGGCGATTGGAATGACAAACTGAGCTGGGTGGCCCTGGGCTACTCGGTGGCCGCCATGGATTGCCGGGGCCAGGGCGGAGAGTCGCAGGACCTGGGCGGCGTCACGGGCACGACCTACCGCGGCCACATCATCCGCGGGTTGCAGGACGGACCCGAACACCTGCTGTTCCGGAAGATCTACCTAGACACCGCGCAACTCGCCGGCATTGTGATGAACCTGCCCGAGGTCGATCCGGCGCGGGTCGGCGCCGTGGGCGGCTCGCAGGGCGGCGGCCTGACCTTGGCCTGCGCCGCGCTGGAACCGCGCATCAAACGCGCGGCGCCCACGTTTCCCTTCCTGTGCGACTACAAGCGCGTGTGGGAGATGGACCTGGCCAAGGACGCGTACGACGAAATTCGGACCTTCTTCCGCCAGTTCGATCCCCAGCACGAGCACGAGAACGAAACCTGGAACACGCTCGCTCACATTGACGTCCAGCACCTGGCTAAGCGGATTCGCGGCGAGGTGCTGATGGGCGTGGGGCTGATGGACACGGTCTGTCCGCCCTCGACGCAGTTTGCGGCCTTTAACAAGATCACGGCTCCGAAGCATCTCGAGATTTACCCAGACTTCGGGCACGAAGGGCTGCCGGGGTTCAACGACAAGGTGCTGCAGTTCATGCTCGGACTGTAGGCGACAAGGCGCTCGACACGGCGCGGCGGCGCGGACTAGAGTTTGGGTTCCCCTGCGCGGTCGCCACTGCTGCCGCGCGGGTGGGCGGATGCCACGCATGCGGATCAGGCTTGTCCAGATGGAGGTCGCGCCCGGGCGGCCGGCGGAGAATACCCGCCGGATCCTGGAGCATGTTGCCGCCGCCCGCCGCGATGGAATCGCCCTCGCGGCTTTCTCCGAGATGGTCATCCCCGGCTACCTGCTGGGCGACGAATGGGAGCGGCCTGCTTTCCTGCGTGATTGCGAAACCTGCGGCGAACGCGTGCGCGAGGCTTCCGCCGGCCTGACGGTCGTGTTCGGCAATGTCGGCATCGACTGGCACAAACGCAACGAGGACGGCCGGGCCCGCAAGTACGATGCGCTCTTCGTAGCCGAGGATGGCCGCTTCATCGGCCCGGAGGGGTCGCCGTACCCGTTCGCGATCAAGACCCTGATGCCGAACTATCGCGAGTTCGACGACAGCCGTCATTTCTACGATCTCCGCAAGCTGGCCTTCGAACTTGGCCGGGACGTGCGGCAGTTGCTGGCTCCGGTGGTCACCCGCTGCGGCCGGCTCGGCGCGGTGCTGTGCGAGGACGGCTGGGACGGCGACTACGCGCTGTCGCCGCTGCGGATCCTGGCGGAGAAGGGCGTGGACCTGTTCGTCAACGCGAGCTGTTCGCCGTTCACGCTCAATAAGAACCACAAGCGCAACCGGGTATTCGCCGCGGCCGCCAAGGCGCTCGGGCGGCCCTTGTGCTACGTCAACAATACCGGCATCCAGAACAACGGGAAGACCGTGTTCACGTTTGACGGCTCGTCATGTGTCTACGACGGCGAGGGCGGCCAGGTCGAGGGGCCGGCGGCGTTTACCGAGGGCGTGCTGGACGTGACGATCCCGCCCGGGGGCGGCCGCTTTGGCCGGCCGGTGACGCTGCACGACGACGATACGGCCATGACCGCGCGGGCGCTGCTGTACGGCATGGAGCGCTTCATGAAGGCCTGCGGCGTGCAGCGCGTGGTGGTGGGCGCCTCCGGCGGCATCGATTCCGCCTTGGTGGCCGCCCTGTACGCGCGCCTGCTGCCGGCGGGCGATCTGGTGCTGGTGAATATGCCCAGCCGCTACAACTCGGCGACCACGGTCAACCTGGCCCGCGAACTGGCGGCCAACCTCGGGTGCGGTTACGCGGAGATTCCGATCGAGGACAGCGTGCGGCTGACGCGGTCGCAGATCGACGGGCTGACCGTCACATGGGCTGGCGGCGCGACGCGGCGCCTGGAGCTGGGCGAGGCGCTGCTGGAGAACGTGCAGGCCCGCGACCGGTCGGGGCGCGTCCTGGCGGCGGTCGCGGCGGCGGTCGGCGGCGTGTTCACGTGCAACGCGAACAAGGCCGAGATGACGGTGGGCTACACGACCTTGTACGGCGACCTGGGCGGCTATCTGGCCGCCATCGCCGATTTGTGGAAGGGCGACGTGTACGCAGTGGCCCGCCACGTCAATCGTGAGATCCACGGTCGCGATGTGATCCCCGAGGGAAGTTTCCGCGTCGTGCCGTCGGCCGAATTGAGCCCGGCCCAGGCCGTGGACGAGGGTAAGGGCGATCCGCTCGTCTATCCCTACCACGACTGCCTGTTCCGGAGCTGGGTGGAGGCCTGGAACCGGGCCACGCCGGAGGACAACCTGGAGTGGTACATGGCGGGGACGTTGGAAACACGCCTGGGCTATGCCGGGAGCGTAGGCGACCTGTTCGCCGGCCCCGAGGCATTCATCGCCGACCTGGAACGGTGGTGGACGCAGTACCAAGGACTGGGCGTGGCCAAGCGCATCCAGGCGCCGCCCGTGCTGGCGGTCAAGCGCCGGGCGTTTGGGTTTGATCACCGGGAAGCACAGATGGGACCGCGATATACGGAACGCTACCAGGTATTGCGGCGCCAGGCGCTGAAGACTCCCTAAGCTTCTTCTTGTGGTGAAGTGCGGCGGCGGCCCGACGAGCCACGGCCTGATACCGACTCAGCAGCCGCTGCGCCCACACGAACTCCACGGACAGGATCGTCAGGCCAGCCGGGATGAATATCGCGGCGGGTATGGGGGTCATGATCGTCAGCAGCCCGAGCAGGACCGTGGTTCCCCCGAGCACGACTACCAGCAGCCTGCGCATCGGCTCCCGTATGCGGAGTAATCGGTCACGAATCATCGGTCAATTCCTCGAAGCAGGCTAGTGTCGGCAGTTTGAACGTGGCACGGGCATCTTGCCCGTAGCCGGCTACGGGCGGGACGCCCGTGCCACGTCTGCAAGCAGTTCAGCGCAACTCTTCTTTCCCATCATACGTCCCCAGCATTTCTACCAGGCAGGACAATCCGCCCACCCGGGCCGCCGCGGCCCGCAACTCGCTGACCGCAGGACTAATGTAGCGCAAAAAGGAGCGCGTGTCAGCCTTGGCTCCGAGCCGGCCGAAAGCCCCCAGCGCCTGGACCAGCCGTTCGACCGCGGCCTGCCAGAACGTTTCGATCACGTTTGAACCACCGGAGACCTGGGCCGCGTAGCGGCCTAACAGCGTCTCGCGAAGATTTGCGGGCAGTCGCACGTAGGGGTCACAGAGCAGCGAAGCCAGATCGTAGGCTGGCGCCCCGAACCGCATTCCCTGGAAATCGATGAGCGCGAGTCCGGCCGGGCCCAGCAGGATATTGCTGGACTGCAGGTCGCGGTGAACCAGCGTCTGGGGTGTCCGGAGCAAGGCCGGGATCAGGCGCCGGAGTTCGTGGCGGACGGCCGCCGCCAGGGCGGGCGTCGGCCGTAGGTGGCGGCCTACGAACTCGTCGAAGAAGAGACTCTGTTCCCAGTCGTAAAGGCGGCGCGTGAACGGCTCGCAGAGCGTAAGGCCTACGCGCCGGGCCGCCCTCGTGGCCCGGCCGTGCAGGACTGCCACGTCGTCGAGCACGTCGTTGTAAACGGCCAGACGCTCACGGTCGGACATCGCCGGGACGCGGTCCTGCAGGCTGGTCTCGCCAACATCTTCCATGACACACAGGTTCGCATCGGGCCGGTTGAGCAGCACGCGCGGCACGCGCATGCCCTGTCGGCGCAGGAAGGCGGCATGCCCGGCATACAACCCGTTCTCAGGCCGTTCGAGACTGTAACGAATCAGCACCGCGCTGTTCGGCCCCGCGCGCAGCCGCGTGAACGTGCGGGCCGATCCGCGGGGGGGCAGGGGCAGCACGGTTGTGGCCTCGGCGGACCATCCAAGCGCGGTCAGGACGTCGCGCAAAGAAGGTTCGTCAATGCGGTCCGCGCGAAGCGCCATGTTTGTCACACGACCGTTGACGATCACCCCATCGCCCACGATTGCGCCGGCGATGCGGGCGGATTTTCGGACCGTCACGTTTTCCCAGAGCACGGAGTCGTGCACGCGGGCGCCGGGTGCGATCGCGCAACCCTTGCCGGCGGCAACGAAACCCGTGAGGCCCGGCCGACGCGCGGGCGGGCGCTGGGGGGCAAACCGGCTGCCGCGTTCGCCGCGCAGGGCGCGGTCGAGCGTCTCGCGGTGCGCGGCGCGGTAGTCGTCCGGGGTGCCGATATCGGACCAGTAGGCGCCCTCCACCGTCACGCCTGCCACCCGTTCGCCGCGTTTCAGGGCGGCCTCGTAGGCCTCGACCAGTGTCACGAAACCGGAGTCGGGCACGAACTCCAACAGACGCGGCGAAACCAGTTGCAGGCCGCAGAACGTGGCCGTGCCGGGGGCCGCGGGCGTGGCGCTCCGGAAAGACGTGATCAACTCCCCGTGGGTCTCTACCGTGCGCGGGCCACGGTCCGGATGAAGCCACAGGGCGGCGATCGCCTGGTGGGCAGTGAACGCATGGAGCAGTGGGTCCGGCGGCAGGTCGCCGAGGACGTCGGCGTTCATGATCCAGAATGGCTGTCGTGGGTCGATGAACCAGCCGGCCCGGGACAGGGCGCCGCCGGTGCCGAGAATCCCTGGCTCGAACGAACACGAGCAGCGGAGCCCCGGGATCGGGTTCAGCCGCAGGTGATCCACGATGGCCCCGGCGCCATGGTGGAGATTGACTAGCGCGTCGCGGACACCCCAGTCGCGTAGGAGTTCGAGCACGTGCTGCAGCACGGGCTTGCCCCAGACGGGCACGAGCGGTTTGGGACGGGAGAGAGTGAGCGGCAGCAGCCGGGTTCCGAATCCGGCGGCGAGGACGATGGCGCGGGTGGGGCGTTTCATGGCTGTCAGTAGAGCAGGCATCGTTCGCGGGTGGCGGCAAATGCGGCGCGGTCGGCCTTCCACAGGGCGGCCACGGCGGCACCGGCCAGGCCGTCCTGAAGGGCCGTGCGCACCGCGCTCGTGCCGAAAAGTTTGTCGAAGAATTCCGGGCGCGTCCCCGGCGTTTCCCACAGGCGGGCCTTGCCGCCCAGTGCCTGGAGTGAAGCGAGGATCGACACGCCGACCGTGACGGGTTGGAAGCGTGCGGCGTCGGTGACGACGATTTGCAGGCCGGCGAGTCGTTGACCGGCGTAGAGGCCAGACCGGGCTTCATACGAACACGGCAGGAACGACACCCCGGGCAGGCCGTCCGCCGTCAAAGCTGCGATGAGGTCGTCGGCCGGGAGCCAGGGCGCGCCGATCAACTGGAACGAGCGGTTCGTGCCCGAACCGTAATCGACAGCGGGCAGGGCCTCGCCGGCGACGGTACAGGTGAATAGGGCGCCGCACTCCCAGGAGCGGATGCGGGGCGAGGGCGGGACCCAAGTAGGCCAGTCGGGGCCGGGGCAGGCGTCGCGGTCGTAGCCACGAACGGGGGCCACGCGCAAGTCCAGGCCGAGCCCGAGCCAGCCGACGATCCAGCGCGCTGCTTCGCCGGGCGTCATCCCGTACTGCATGCTTGTGCCGACCAACCCCACAAAACTGGCGTGCGCGGGATCAAGGAGGGGGCCGTCGAACCCGGCCGCCAGCGGCACGGGGCGATCGGCCACCACCACGCGCTTGCCTTCCGCGGCGGCCGCCTCCAGCACGAGCCGCAAGGTGGACACGTAGGTATAGGGCCGCGCGCCCAGGTCCTGAAAATCGACGACCAGGACGTCGACCCCGGCCAGCATGGCGGGAGTCGGGCGGCGTGTTTCTCCGTACAGCGAATAAATGGGGAGATCCCAGGCGGCATGGCGCGCGTCAGTCGTGGCCTCGCCGGCGCCGGCGAGACCGGCATAGCCGTGCTCGGGACCAAACAAGGCGACGAGGCTCGTGTCGGGGCATTCCTTCAGGCGTTCGGCCGTCGTGTGCCCGTGGCCGTCCACGGCGGCGGAGTGGCTGACCAGGCCGACGCGCCGGCCGGCCAGCCAAGCACGGTGGGTGTCGAGCAGCGAGTCGATTCCCAGGGCGAAGGGCAACTGCGGCGACGCGGCCGGTATCGGGACCGGGCGGGGGGACGTCATGACGATTTTTGCTCGAGCGAGCGCCGGACGGCGGCGACGAGCTGGTCTGAGTCGAAGGGTTTCTGCAGGAAGCGCCACGCGCCGCGGGCCAGCACGCTTCGCACATAGTCGCGCGAAAACCCGCAGGTCATGATGACTTGGGCCGCCGGGTTCCCCTCCAGCAGGGCGGCCAGGACATCCTTCCCGTCCTTGCCTGGCATGATGACGTCCACGATGGACAGGTCGAATTGCTTGCCCATCTTTTCGATCAGGGCGATGGCTTCTTCGCCGCCGGCCGCCTCGTGGACCTTGTAACCCGCCTGCTTCAACGTGTGGTGGGCCTCGGTCCGCAGGGTGGCATCGTCGTCCACGAGGAGAATCGACCCCGTGCCCGTGCGGGCCGTGCGTTCGGCGGCGCGGCGGGCGTCTTCCGACGCCTCGGGAATGTAAACGGAAAACGTGGCGCCCTGGCCCAGTTCGCTGGCAACCTTGATCCAGCCGCCATACCGCTGGACGGCGCTATGCACGACCGACAGGCCCAGGCCCACGTGGAGTTCGGCGGCCTTGGTCGTATAGAACGGCTCGAAGAGGTGATCCTGCGTCTGGCGCGACATGCCCGTCCCGGTATCCTGGATGCGCAGCACCGCGTAGGAGCCCGGTTTGGCGCGAGGATTGAGCTTCGAGTCGTGCTTGAGCAATTTGAACCTGCGGGCGTCAACGGTGATGGTGCCGCCCTTGGGCATGGCGTCTGCGGAGTTCAGGAACAAGTCCATCAGCAGGTCCACGACATGGCTGGGATCGACGTTCACGAGAGGCATCCGGGCGGCATCGGAAATCACGAGATGCACGTCCTTCTTCTCGAAGGTATCGTGCAGGAGATTGGCGGCGCTCTGGATGATCTCCCCGAGGGGCACGGTCCGGATATCGAGGTCGCCCTCGGTATCGCTGGCGCGCGCCACGCCCAGGATACGCTTGGTGAGCGCGCCGCCGTGCTCGACCGCGGCTTGGATCCGTTTTACGTCTTCGGCGGCGCGGCTGCCGGGGAGCGAATATTCCTGCATGGCCGCGACGTGTCCGGCGATGACGCTGATGATGTTGCTGAAATCGTGGGCGATGTTGGACGACAACCGGCCGAGGGCCTGCATCTTCTGCTTGTTGAGGGCACGCTTCTCCATCAGCCTGCGCGCGGAAACGTCCTTGAAGACGGCAACGAGCCCGAGCAGGTTGCCTTTGGCGTCGTGGATGGGGGAGACGATGGCGATGATGGGCCGTTCGTTGCCGTCCGCGGAGACGAGCAGCAGGTCCTCGGGTTCGTCCGCGAGGACGGTGTCGTCGCGCAACGCGCGGGTTTCCGGCGCTTCGGTTGCCTCGCGTGTGTGTTCGTCAAGCGTCTTGAACACCTCGGTCAGCGGGTGGCCCATGGCCTTCTCACGCCGCCAGCCGGTCAGGTGCTCGGCAACGGGGTTCATGAACGTGACGACGCCGTCGACGTTGGCAGCGATCACGGCATCCCCGATACCGTGCAGCACGGCTTCAAACCAGCGCCGCTGCTCGTCGAGTTGGCGTTCCATGGAGGCGCGGTAGCGGGCCGTTTCGAGGGCGACTTCGAGTTCGCGTTCGACAAAGGGTTTGATCAGGTAGCCGTAGGGGGCGGTCGACTTGGCGCGCGTCAGCGTCGCCTCGTCGGCGTGGGCGGTGAGAAAGACGATGGGGATGCCGAATTTGGTCTGAATATGGCTGGCGGCCTCGATGCCGTCCATGCCGTTCGGCAACATGATGTCCATCAGCACGACGTCCGGCTGCGTCGAGGAAGCCAGGCGGATGGCCTCTTCCCCCGTGCCGGCGATGCCGGTCACGTGGTAGTTCATGGTCTTGAGAATAGAGGCAATGTCCTTGGCGACAATGGCTTCGTCCTCGACGACCAGCACGCCTGCCCGAGAGTTTTTCATCAGCGGGCGAACTATGGCACAGCCGTGCGTAAAAGACAATGGGCAGGAAGTTTTGTCTGTTGCGCTCTGTGACGGTAGATTACCCTGCGTCCACATGAAGAGCGAAACGACAAACGAGGCTGATCGGCGGTGGATGGGACTGGCGCTGGCGCTGGCCCGGCGCGGGGAAGGCTTGACCCGGCCGAATCCACCGGTCGGCGCCGTGGTGGTGGCCGGCCGGCGTCTCGTGGGGCAGGGCTTCCACCGCAAGGCGGGCGGGCCGCACGCGGAGGTGTACGCCTTGCGCCAAGCCGGACTCAAAGCCCGCGGCGCCACGCTGTACGTCACGCTGGAGCCTTGCAGCACTTGGGGCCGCACCCCGCCCTGCACGGACGCCATTCTGGTGGCCGGCGTGAAACGGGTGGTCGTGGCGGCCGGCGATCCGAATCCTCGCCACCGGGGCCGGGGTCTCGCCCTGCTGCGTCGGGCCGGCGTGCAGGTTACGCGCGGCGTGTGTGAGGCCGAGGCGTCGGGAATGATCCGGCCCTTTGCGGCCTGGATGTGCGCGGGGCGGCCCTGGGCGACACTGAAGCTGGCCGTGACATTGGATGGCCGGATTGCCGATGCGGATCGCCGCTCCCGGTGGATCACGGGACCCGGCGCGCGGCGGGTCGTGCAGGACCTGCGCCGGGCGAGCGACGCGGTGATGGTCGGCGCCGGCACGGCCGTGGCGGATGATCCGTCGCTGTTGCCTCGGCCTGCGCGAGGCCGGAACCCGTGGCGCGTGATCGTGGACTCGACGGGCCGTCTGCCGCTCGCGGCCACGGTCCTGACGGATGAAAGCCGACAGCGCACACTGGTCGCCACCACGTGGCGGTGCCCGGAGTCGCGGGCGCGCGGCTACGAACGGGCCGGTGCCCAAGTCGTGCGGCTGCCGGTTGCGGGCAGCAAGGTCTTGCTAACCGCGCTGATGACGGCACTTCATGAGCGGCAAGTCATGCGGGTGCTGTGCGAAGGCGGCGGCGAACTGGCGGCCGGTCTGCTGCAGGCCGGGTTGGTCGATGAGATCGTGTTATTTGTGGCCCCCAAGGTCCTGGGCGGCCGGGCCGTGAATGCCGTGGGGGGGGCGGGTTGGCCTCTGGCAGCGGCCCCGCAGTTTGCGCTGGAGTCGATGGAGCGTTGCGGCCAGGATGTGGTCCTGCGGTACGTGTGGTCTAGGTAGGGCGACGGTTGCCTGCCCGCCGTGGCGGGTCCTCGCCGCGCCGTGACTGTCGCGTTTCTGTCACGGCGGGGCCGGAGGCCCACGCCCTACCTTGAAGAGTGAGGTTTTTCATGTTTACCGGAATCATCCAGCAAGTGGGAACGTTGGCCGGGCGAACGGCCCGGGGCAACGGGCAGCGCGTGACCATTCGCCATGGCGCCTGGGATACACCATTGGTTCCCGGAGAAAGCGTCTCTGTCAACGGCGTGTGCCTGACGGTCGCGGGCAGCGGCGCCGACCGCTTTGAAGCCGACGTGCTCAGCGAAACGCTGGAGAAGACCAACCTCGGGGCCAAGTCGGCCGGAGCCCCTGTGAACCTGGAGCGGGCGTTGCGCCTGGACGACCGGCTCGGCGGCCACCTCGTGAGCGGGCACGTGGACGGCACGGGCGTCGTCAAGGCGCTGACGCGGGCAGGGGAGGATCACGTACTCGAAGTGACTTGTGGCAGGGAACTGGCCGACGGCCTTGTGCCCAAGGGGTCGGTTGCGATCGATGGGGTCAGTCTCACGCTCGTCGCCCTGTCGGCTGAGGCGTTCACCGTGCACCTGATTCCCCATACGTGGAACGAGACCGCGTTCAAGGCGTTGAAGACCGGTGACCGGGTGAACCTCGAAACAGACATGATCGGAAAGTACGTGAAGCGTTATGTGATGGCGCTGAAGCCGGGCGGCCTTTCGGTCGATGATGTGCGCCGGGCCGGATTTGGGTGGTAGCGGCGGCGGGGAGAAGCGGAACTACGAAACACACGAAAGGCGCGAAACTGACGAGAGAGACGATGACAGCCCGTTTCGCGGTTTTCGCGTGTTTCGTAGTTTCTACCCGGCTTGGACCGCAGGGGGGCGCCGGCGTTGGCGCACTGCTTCATAAAGCAGGATCGTGGTGGCGGCCGCGACATTGAGGGAATCCGCCTGGCCGAGCATGGGAATGCGGACCTTGAGATCGGCCTGGGTCATCCACGCCTCGCTCAGGCCGACCTGTTCCGTGCCGACCACGATCGCGGTGCCGGGGCGCAGATCCACATCGTAGTACTCGAATTCGGTATGGGGCGTGGCGGCCAGGATGTGGATTTGGCGCTCGCGCAGCCAGGCGAGCGTGGCTGCGGTCGACGCTTCCGCGACGGGCACGGAGAAGAGCGTGCCGATGCTGGATCGCACCACGTTGGGGTTATTGATGTCGGTGCAGCGGTCGCACACAATCACGGCGTGGACGCCGGCGGCATCGGCGGTGCGCAGGATGGTGCCCAGGTTGCCCGGTTTCTCGATGGCCTCGGCTACGACGATCAACGGATTGGCGGGTACGTGCAAGTCATCCAGCGTGCGGCGCACCTGGGGCGCGACGGCGAGAAGCCCCTCGGGCCGGTCACGGTAGGACATCTTCTCGAACACGGGCGCGCTGCACTCGAACACCTCGGCGCCGGCCTCGCGAGCCCGCTCGACCAGGGCCGGCTCATTGGAGCCCATGTACAAGTCCGGGCAGTAGAAGATGGCCTTGGGGAAGTGGCGGTTGTCCAGGGCGCGCTTGAGTTCGCGGTACCCCTCGACGATCATCTCCCCGCGTTCGTCGCGGTCGGAGCGCTGCCGGAGGCCCACGACGGCCTTGACGCGGGGGTTCTGGAGGCTGCTGATGAGCATAATGACAGAGCGTCGTGAAAGCGAAAGCCATGCGGGGTGGGGCGCGGGCCCCTTTTGGCGTCATCGCCTACTTGAACGAGACGAAGGCTTCACCCGAGGCGGAGAGGGCCGAGGTGCCATTCGTCCCGGTGCCCCCGCTGCTGGCGCCCTTGATCGTCGACGTCACCAAGATCACTTGCGTAGCCCCGGTCGTCACACTGCTGGGCGCGCTGTAGATGATGTGGCTACCCGTGCGGGACGATAGAAACCCTCCCGCGCCTCCCGACTCCAGCGACCACGTATATTGGTAACCGCCTGACACGGTGAATTCCTGGTCCTGGCCCGCCGACAGCTGCACCGAATTGGGCTGAATCGTCAGATCTTGGTTGGCTGGCGAGGTATCGCATCCGTTCAGCAACAGGGCCACGGCGCCCGCTGCGCAGACAACCGCTACCGACAGTATCACCGGAAAACGATTCATACCATGCTCCCTTCCGGGTCATAGAGGATCGATCAGATCCAGAATGGCCTTGTCCGTCGTTTCCTTCTTTTCAGCACGAGGGGTTGGTTGCGGCCGGCGGGGGGCGGGGGCTGGCGTTACGGGGGGCTGCTGCTCGCCGGCTTGGGGTTCGGTGGCCTCTACAGCCGCTGTCTCGTCGGCATTTCCGGTGGGCGCGTCAGCGACCTGCGTCTCCCCGGCCTGTGTTTCTCCAGCTTGTGGCTCGGCGACCTGCGCCTGCCCGGCCTGGGGTTCCGTGGCCGGCTTGCGGGGCTCGCGACGGTCCCGGTTCTCGCGGGGTTCCCGGTTCTCGCGCGGCTCACGCGGTTCGCGGGATTCGCGTTTGAGCGGACCGGCGACGGCTTCGAGGGTCTTCTCGAAGGTCGCGGTACAGAGGAGTGTGCAACCTTCGGCTTGGGCAAGTTTCATCACCTCGGGTTGGTCGGTCACGACGACAACCGTATGCGTCTTGCCGGCGTCCTTGATGACCTGTTCGGCCACGCGCAACACGCCCTCGGCGGCGGCATAGCGGACCGACACGTCGCCCTGGCGCGCACCATCCGGGACCTTGCGGGTGGGCCGGCCCGGGAATAAGGCGATAACGGCAATGTCTTCCTTGTCGCTGAACGACGAGAAACGCCGCAGCATGGCCAACTGGTCGGCGGCGGCCACGTCGGCGTTCTCCTGCCGGCCAGGCTTGATGATACAGACGAATGCAGTCTTGGCATGGTGGGAGGCAACGGGCGCGTGCCCGGTGAGCCAGCCCTTGAATTTGTGGATCATCTTCCTCATGGTGTCTCCGCCCGGCTCTAGACCGGGGCAATGCATAAAGCCTCATCATAGGGGGCATCCCCTTGCTATGTCAATGAAAGCCGGTGGTCGCGCGTGACAATGATGCACGCCTGTGCCAAACTGCCTGTGATAGCTGGAGCAACACCGTGCCGACAATCAGCATATTCTATGGCATCATTATTCGGATGTACTGTGGGAAGGCCGAGCACAACCCGCCCCATGTCCACGTTTACTATCAGAAAGCCAGAGCCGTCATGGACATTCGAAAATGCGAAATCACGGGAGGGAAGCTTCCCAGGCGTCAGGCCCGACTCGTTGTGGCCTGGGCCGAATTGCACCGGGACGAGCTGTTGGCCGACTGGCGCCTGGCCATCAACGGGGAGCATCCGGCGCAGATTGAACCCTTGAAATAGGAGCCGACCATGTATCCGGGCGTCAAATCGGTGAAGCCTCTGGCAGACTACAGGCTTCTGCTCGTGTTCGACGGTGGGGAACGGCGTATTTTCGACGTGACTCCATGGCTGACGAAAGGGGCATTTCGCGAGTTGCGTGATGAATCGGTATTCCGCACTGCACGCGTCAGTTTCGATACTGTCGAATGGGACAACGGAACGGATCTCTGCCCTGAATTGCTCTATTCCGAAAGCGTGCGCATCGCGTCCGGCGCGGCAGTTCGCCCGCTGGGCGGCACGGCAAGAGCAGTTGCGGAAGGACGGACGCCATACAGAATTGCTCCGAAACCGGGTGCGTGCGGAAGTGGCGCAGGGGCAAAATTGGAGCGGAAGCCGCTGGCTGAGAAACCGAAGCGACGGGCCCGGCGGGCGATACGTAGGAATGCCTCCTGAGCGCGATCCTTCAAGAGTTTTTGCGGCAGAGGATGCCGTCGTCCGGCCAAAGACTCATTGGTGAACAGTAGTCCGCGCCACCCCTCACCGCCAGTGCACGATGATCTTCTCGGCCAGGGCGCGGTCTACGGTGAACTGGCTGTGGCCGATCTCGAAAATATAGGACGGGAACAGGCGCATGAGGCGGATGTCAGAACCGGGCAGGATGCCCATGGCCATGAGCTTCTGGATCTCGCGGTTGTCGCGCGTGCTGAGATAGGCGACGACGCCGGTCTGGCCGGCCCGGCCGTCGCAAAGGGCCGCGACTTCATTCACCCCATCGTGTTCGGCCCGGCGGCAGCAGTCGCCGCGCGGAATGGGGCGGCCGTGCGGGCAGGTGGTGGGATGGCCGAGCAGCGTGCACACGCGGTCCTCGAGCCCGGTCCGGAGAATGTGTTCGAAGCGGCAGGCGTCCTCCTCGGCCTCGGCGTCGAACACCCGCAGCACGTCGCGGAGCAGGCATTCGGCCAGGCGATGGCGGCGGACAACGAGTTCGCCGAGCGGGCGGCCGGTCTCGGTCAGTTGCTGGGTGACGTCATCGACGTAGCCGTGCTCGACCGCCAGGCGCAGTCCTTCGCCGCCGGGGGATCCGATGTCCTGCCGCGACGGGTCCTCGAACCTCAGGTAGAGGGTTTCAAGCACTTCCTCGAGTCTGTGGTCCGTCATTTGCCGAGCCTCCTTCGCAACCAGCCGATCCAACGCGGTTCGCGCGGCGTTTCGTAGCCGCAATACGGGCACTTCACGTTTTGGCAGCCGCCGCCCGACCGGCAGCCCTTGCAGGCGTCGCGGGCCTGGGCGGCATCGAATTCACGCCGACAGAACGGGCAGGTCATGCGCGCGTTCATCCCAGCACCCATGGCAACAGCAGCAGCGCGCGGTGGGTGAGCCAGCCCACGGCAAAGGCAGTCACAAACACGCCGGCCGCGATCCAGAGGGCGACGCGTGTGCCGCGTTCCTTTTGCATGACCAGGAACTGCGCGATACACGGCAGGAAGAGCGTGAGCGTGATGGCCGCCACGGTAAGCTGATGCACGGTGAGGCCGCCCGCCTTGTGCAGGTCGTAGAGGCCGGCCGCGCCGTAATCGCGGCGGAAGAACCCGAACAGGAAAGCCACCGCGGCCTGGTCGGGGAGCCCCAGTCCGCGCACCAGCGGTTCGGTGCAGCGGATGAGAAGCTGGAAAATGGAGGTAATCTGGCCGATCCAGATCAGCACGCTGGCCAGGATGAACAGCGGCAAGATTTCGCGGAAGTACCAGACCATGCGGGAGTAGGTCTTGATCAGCACGTTTCCGAGCACCGGCAGGCGCAGCGGGGGCAGTTCCATGTAGAACATGGGTTGTTCGCCGGGTAGGAGTTTGGCGCTCAGGAACCCGGTCAGCAGCATGATGGCCAGCACCACGCCGGCCCACACGGCCAGGGCCGCCCCGCTGCCCGAGAGCAACCCCAGGATGACTCCCAGTTGTGCCGAGCATGGGATGGCCAGGGCGAGCAGTATCGTGCAGATGAGGCGCTCGCGGCGGGTCTCCAGCGTGCGGGTGACGAGCGTGGCCATGGTGTCGCAGCCGAACCCGAGCACGATGGGGATCACGGCCCGGCCGTTCAGCCCGATCTTCTTGAAGCCGCGATCCACGAGCAGGGCCAGGCGCGGCAGATAGCCCGTGTCTTCCAGGACTGCGAAGGCCAGGAAGAAGGTGCCCACGATCGGCAGCACGATGGCCACGGCGTAGCGCAGTCCGAGCGTGATGATGCCGTATTCGCCCGCCAGCAGGCTGCGCAACGGAGCCCACGGCACTACGGCGGCGACCCCGCGGACGGCCCAGGGGATGAGGGTGTGCTTGAAGACTGACTCTTCGAGGAAATTGACGAGGGTGCCGGCGCCGAAACCGCCCACGAATTTGTAAAGCGCGAAGTACAGGACGAGCACCACAATCGGGTAGCCGGTAAGGGGGTGTGTGCAGAGCCGGTCCAGGGCCGCGCGGAAGCGGTTGGGGGCGCGCTGGGGCGCTCGGACGCATTCGGCGACGATCTGGTCCACGCGGGCGCGAAGGGCCAGCGTGACGTAGTAGTGCGGCGAGTGGTTCAGGCGCGTGCGAGTGGCCGCGACGATCTGCAGGATGCGGGCGGTCTCGAGATCGCCCTTCTCCTGCAGGACGCGCTCGCGTTCGCGCGAATCGCCCTGCAGCAGCAGGCTGGCCCGGGCGCGGGCGGCCACGGTCCCGGCCGACAACCGGCCGGCAATCCCGGCGATACCTTCTTCGATCAGGTTGCCGTACTCCACCCGGAAGGGAGAGGGCGGCGGGGTCTTCTTGATCGCCGCCACGAGGTCGGCGACGCCCTCCCCGGATATCGAGACGGTCGGGATCACGGGGACGCCCAGAATCGCGGCCAGACGCGCCACATCAATCTTGATGCCCAGGTCGCGCGCCTCGTCGGCCATGTTCAGCGCAACAAGGACGGGTAAGCCCGTCTCAATCAACTGCAACGTGAAGCCGAGCATGCGGTCGAGGTTCTTGGCATCGAGGACGTGGACCACGCAGCGCACGTCCGCGCCGGACAGCATGTCGCTGGCCACCCGTTCTTCGTCGGTGATCGGCAGCAGGCTGTACATGCCCGGCGTGTCGATGATCTCGACATCGGCCCCGAGGGCGCTGCAACGGCCGCGGGAGATTTCAACGGTGGTGCCGGGGTAATTCGAGACGGTGACATACTGGCCCGTGAGCCGGTTGAAGAGCGCGCTCTTGCCCACGTTGGGGTTGCCGACCAGCAGGATGGCCGGGCCGGCGGCGGGCGCCTGGGCTGAGCGGGCAACGTTCGTGCCCGGAAAGAGGCGTTCCCGTATGGAAGTGGACAGACTCATGGGGAAAGGCTAAGGATGTTAGCAAAGGCTATGGCCACCATTCCAGTCGCAAAAGGGCAATCCATGGATTTGTCAGCGCCACAGACGAAAGAGTACGAGTTCCTGGATGCAGGTGACGACTGTCGGCTCGAACGGTTCGGGCCCCATGTCTTTGATCGGCCGTCGCCGGTCGCCCTTTGGCATCGGGAGCGGCCCGACGCCTGGGAGGCCGCGGCCGGGGTCTATCACCGTAGCAGCACGGGCGGCGGCACGTGGACGTTCAACCGCCAGCTCCCGGCGGTGTGGCCGATCCGGTGGGACGATTTCGTGTTTCACGTCAAGCCAACCGGGTTCGGCCACATGGGCCTGTTTCCGGAGCACGCCTGCCACTGGGAGTGGGTGCGGCGCCAGGTACGGCAGGGCAATGGGGCGTGCCGGGTTCTGCACTTGTTCGCCTATACCGGCGCCATGACGCTGCTGGCGGCCAAGGCCGGTGCCGAGGTGTGCCACGTGGATGCGGTGCCGGATATCAACGACTGGGCGCGGCGCAATGCCGAGGCCAGCGGGCTGGCGTCGGCGCCGATCCGGTGGATCACCGACGACGTCACCAAGTTTTGCGCGCGCGAAGGCCGGCGGGGACGGCAGTACGAGGGGATCGTGTTCGATCCGCCGAGCTACGGCAAGGGACCCAAGGGCGAGAAGTGGATCGTGGAGGAGCACCTGATGGGGTTGCTCGACTTGCTGCTGCCGTTGATGGCGCGCGAACCGCGGTTCGTGCTGTTCACCTGCCACACGCTTGGATTCTCGCCGGCGTTGATGTCCAACCTGCTCGTGCCGTGGGTCGAACGCTTCGGCGGCCGGATCGAGGCGGGGACGATGACGCTCAGCAATCCGCTCTGCAAGCGCGTGCTCCCCACTGGGTTCTATGCGCGCTGGTGTCGCGAATAGGCCGGCGAGCTAAGGCATCGGCGCGGTAGACACCAGCCACTCGACATAGGCGTTCCACATCGAGGGGCCCCAGAGCATCCAGACCAGGGCGGCCAGGGCGAGGTAGGGGCCGTAAGGGATCCGGCTTTGCATTTCTTTGCGACGCGACAGGACCAGGCTGAGGCCCACGATGGCCCCGACGAGCGACGAGATCATCACGGTAAACAGCACCGCGATCCAACCGAGGAAGGCGCCTATCGCCCCCAGCAGTTTCACATCGCCCATGCCCATGGCGTCCTTCTTGAAGATTAGTTTGCCCACCATCGCCGTGACCCACAGCGTGCCCGAGCCGACGACGGCTCCCAGCAAGGACGCCTCGAAGCCGCCCAGCGCCGAGCGTTCGTGATGCATCGTGGGGAGCAGCGTGCTGAGCCCGAGGCCGAGGACGATGCCGCCGAGGGAAACGCGGTCGGGAATGATCATGTGTTCCAGGTCGACGAACGTCCCGAGCAGGAGTCCGAACACCGCCAGCCAATAGACCGGCACCAGTCGCACGTCCAGGATCGGGGCCAGTCCCAGCGGGCGGACCGGATTGTGCGGTCCGAATTTGAGCCACACGAACAGGAAGAGCACGGCCGTGAGCAGCTCGACGATTACGTAACGCGCCGAAATGGGGCCCCGGCAATGCCGGCATCGCGCCCGAAGCACGACCCAGCTCAGCAGAGGGATATTGTGATACCAGGCGATCGGGGTGTTGCAGTGCGGACAGTGCGAGCCGGGCGCGATTACCGATTCCTCCCGTGGAATGCGGTAAATGCAGACGTTCAGGAAGCTTCCCATGCAGGCGCCGAGGCAGAAGGACAGGGCCGTGAAGTACAGCTGCCAGACCGGTCCCATCGCCTGCCACTGTTCCGTAAAAGGTCCCATGTGCACCCCCGCCATGATCATTACCGGCGGGCATTATGTCAGAAAGCGGTGCCGCGGCAACAAGGGAGAAAAGGGGGGAAGTGAACGGTGAACAGTAAGCAGTGAACAGGGGCAAATGTCCCGTCCGGCTGTAGGTTGACACTTGGATAGGAGGTCCAAGTGGGGCAGAAGGTGGTGGTGCGGTACAGTGAGGCATTCAAGCAGCAGATATTGAGGGAG
>CAITUY010000222.1 GCA_903895695.1 uncultured bacterium | reverse complement strand
TCCAGAGCCCGGTATCGGGGTAGTAGATTTCAGCGCTGGCGACGGGGCCGGTAGATGTGGCGTTGGCGGATGCGCCGCCGGCCACGAGAACGCGGCCGTTGAGCAGGAGGGTCGAGGTGTGCAGTTGCCGTGCGGTCTTCAGGGAACCGGTCGGAGTGAAAGTCGGGGCCGTGGGGTTGCTGGCGGTCTGGTCACCCGGCGTCAAAAGTTCAGAGGTCGCGAGGATGCTGGAGCCATTGGAGCCGCCGGCGATGAGGATCTTGCCGCTGGGCAAGGTCGTGGCCGTATGCAGTTGGCGGGCGGTGCTCATGGGATTGGAAACCGCGTTGAAGGTGTTCAGCGGGCTCCAGCTGAGCGCTCGCCAAGAGGGGATTGCGAGCTGCTGGTAGGTCATGCCGCCCACCAGATGCACGCTGCCGCGCGAGTCTAAAGTCGAGGTTTGCCCGAAGCTTTGACCGAGGAGATGTCCGCCATTCGGGGGGTAAGCCCATCTTTGACCACCGGCGCCGCCGACAGGTGAATATTCCTCATCGTCGCCGTAGGACATCGAGTTGATGACGGCGACAAGCCGGGGCGCGGTGAGCTTGTCATTAAGATTCGTGAGGATGAGCTGGTCTGATTGCAGGCCCTGGATCGTACCAGCCAGCGCGGTCATGTTGAGTCCGCTCATGGGTATAGGATTTGTGAGGCTGGCGGTATAAGAAGAAAGGGTCACCTGTCCGTCAATCTGACTAAAGTTGGCATTGAGTATTATTTCAGGACCTCGGGAGCCCGTGGTCACGGTTCCGTTGTAAGGGCCCGCTTTGGCGCTGTTGATCTGTATGGTGGCCAGCTGTGTGCCCTGGGCGCTCACCGTAATGAATGCGTTGGAGAGCGATATCGTGATGTTGCTGAGACTCGCGCCAGTCTGAATTTCAGGTGGTAGGCCTTGCAGCGTCACGCTGGCATTGATGGCAGCTGCTCCAATATTGATGGTGGAGGAATCGCCTGGTGCTGAATTTATGGTAAATGAGGGGCTATAAGGGATTGATCCAGAAGTAATGCCGTTGTTGATAGGGAAGGTGACGTTTATTGGATTGTCCGTCCATGCTATCGTGCCCGCATTGGCGCCGTTGTCGACCGTTATTGTGTAAGCCGCCTGGCTGATGAGGCCGCAGTTGGTTGGGTTCGTGGGTTCGCACTGTACCGTGGTGCCGTTTAGAAGCCCATAAAGCCCGGTGCCAAGCGCATGGTTGGCAGTAGGTGGTATGCCGCTGGAGAATTCGACCGTTCCGAAGGAAAAGGGGATCGTGGGATTGGTCGGCGGGGTTACGGTATTATCTCCTGCGAAGTAAAGCTGGCCGTCATGGATGACGCCGGTGACGTTATGGGCGTTGCCGGCGTAGTCGGCCAGATGGAATCTTAAGGGCACGCTGAACCGCGTCGTGCAACCGCCGAGCACGCTCGTAATGATCCCGCTGTTGATGCAAATCTTCGGGGCCGGGCTATCGTTTAAAGCGGCGTTATATCCATTCAAATAGGAATTGGTCAAGCCTCCCAGGCCGCCGAAGACCGTGAGGGAACCGTCAGCCTTGAGCGAGGCCGAATGCATTTCTCGCCGGACGAACATGCGCGCGTCGAGGGCGCAGTGGTCGCCGATGGAATCATATATTTCCGTTGATCTTAGGTAGCCGCGGCTGAGCGAGGGATAGGGCTCCAGTTGTGAGCCGTCGTTGCTGTTTACATTGTCCTGGTAGTCCAAGCCGTCTATGCCGCCGGCTATGAAGACATGCTGGCCGTCTCCCATCAAGGTGGCGGTGTGCGCCGCGCGGGCCTGGACCATCGCTCCGGAGCTTCGCATCAATCCTGAGACGGGGTCGAATCTTTCCGTGCTGTTGAGGTAGACACCGCTTCCGGAGGTCCCGCCCGCGAACCAGACCTCGCCATTGGCGAGCACCGTGGCGCTGTGCAGGGCGCGTCCCTGGGCCAAAGAGGGCGCCGCGCTGAAACTGCCGGGCGATATGCCGCAGGGTGGCGCCGGGCTGACCGGAGTGAAGAATTCGCAGATGTTCGTAGTCGTGTTGGAATCGGTGTTGCCCCCACAGATGAGGACCTTGCCTGCATTGGCTCCGGTGAAAAGAAGGCTCGCCGTGTGGTTGAAGCGGGCCGTGCCCATGCTGGGCAAAACACTGTGCCAACAGCCTCGGGCCGGGTTGTAGACATTGGCCGAGGCCAAGGCGCCGCCATCGGAGCCTCCGGCCAGCAGCACCTCGCCGTGGGGCAGGAAGGTCGCCGTATG
>CAITUY010000221.1 GCA_903895695.1 uncultured bacterium | reverse complement strand
TTTGGGAGCGCGCGCCTTCTCGGTTTGGCGCAAGTCGTTGCCCGCTATCGCGCTGCCGTTGAGGCCCGCAGTCAGGTGCGGTCCTGGCGTCAGTGATGTGAGATTAATTGCTAAACAGAATGGGTTAAAAAAGATTACATTTGGGGGCAATATCCGGTGATGAACCATCGTTTACATATCAAGGCTCCCGAGTGGGTGCCTGAGCCCAAAACAGGGGCCGAGCGGATTACCTTTGGCCGGTAATCCCCCGATAGGTAAGCGCTTACATAGCCTGGTATTGAGGGAGGCGGTATGGATACGTTATTGTACAATAACGAGTTGCAACTTGGGCGGTTTGCTGAGTACCTGCTTAAACAGCGCCTCGTTCCGGAAAAGAACGCGCCGTACTACGTTTCCTGGGTCCGGAAGTTCCTCGCGCGAGGGGTTACGGTGCCAGTGCCGCCACGCCGCGTTCTATCTGTTGATCTTCGCACGGTGCGTGAAGGCCAGGAGCCTGCCGAAGAACGCGGCTCGCGAGGACGCTCGCCCTCCAATGAGTCCCAAATGCCCTAGTTCTCTGGAGGGCGAGCGTCCCCGCGAGCCGGGAGTCGTGTGGAGGCGCTTTTCAACGGACTTCCAGTCCATCGGGCATAGCCGAAATCAGAACGTGAAGACAGGAGCTCACCACGAGGAGCGCGAAAGGCACGAAGATTGCGGAGTCGCACGCGGAGGCGCGGGGATCGCAGGGAAGGGCGGAACGGATCGCTCGGCTAGCCCCGCCCTAAGTTCAGGTCGGCCAACTTCTTCTTGATCAGCAGGATGTGCTTCTGCTCTTCCGCCCGCAACTGGGCCACGAGCTCCTTGACAAAGTCGACCTTGGTCTTGTTCATGACCGCATCGTAGAACCGGTACGCGGCTTCCTCTTTCATGAGGGAGGCTTCGAGAATTTCCTGCGCCGTCATCAGTCCGGATACTTCGTCCATACCGCCCTCCTGTTTCGACTACCGCGCCAGAACCGTCGGGCCCAGGACGACGAGCAGGATGCCGATCGCCAGGCCCACGGCGCCCGCCATCCGACTGCGGTCTTCCGAGCGGCACATCACTTCCGCCGTCTTCCGGAACCAGTACGGCCCCAGCACGAGCGCCATGCCGGCCACGACCCAGATATAGACGAGTCCAACAAGCGTCAGCCGCCAGTCGGAGAGACCCGGCTGACGCGCCGCCGCCAGCACGGGCTCGGCCACGAGCAGGAGCAGGCCGCCAAACGCCCGCGCCGCGAGCATCTCGTCCATCAGCCAAACGACCAGCAGGTAGACGAGCGGCGTCAGCACGTAAAGCCACTGTTTGTAGGCGTCCACAAACCCCATCGGCATGTCCCAGGCGAGCCACGCCGACCAGGCCAGCGCCGCTGCGGCCAGCACGCGTCCAACCCAGACATTCCGCGGAAACGCCGCCAAAGCCCGTGCCGCGGCGGCGGGCGCCGACAAAAGCAGCAACGACCCGGCCCCAAACACCGTTCCCACACCGATCGCCCATATACCAAGTTGTGTCATGCTACATGTCCATCCGCGAGCGGTCCGTACAACGTTTGCGCGGCCGCCCGGTCAATCTGGACGCTCACTATATCACCCGCCCGAAGGCCGGGGCGAGGCTCAAAAATAACGATCTTGTTGGTCGTTGTTCGCCCGGCCCAGCGCGCTGTGTTCCGCAGGCTCGGCCCTTCGGCCAGCACCGCCACCGTCGTCCCGACCAAGGCCTGATTGAGGGCCAGCCCGAGCCGGTCCTGGTCGCGCAGCAGCACGTGATTCCGGCGCATTTTCTCGTCGTCCGGGACATCGTCCGCCCAGCGCGCCGCCGGCGTGCCCTCCCGCGGCGAGTACTTGAAGATGTAGACGTTGTCAAACTGCGCCGCCTCCATCAGGGCCTGCGTCTGCTCAAAGTCCTCCTGGGTTTCGCCGGGGAAGCCCACGATGATGTCGCTCGTCAACGCCAGCGTGGGCACGGCCGCACGCAACCGGGCCACGGCCGCCAGGTAGTCCGCCGCCGTGTAGCCGCGGTGCATCCGCTTGAGCACGCGATCCGAACCCGATTGCACGGGCAGGTGCAGATGATCGCAGACGCCGGGCACTTCGGCCATAGCCCGGCCCAGTTCGGCGGAACAGCCCACGGGATGTCCCGACGTGAACCGGATGCGGCGCAAGCCCGGCACGGCCGCCACCGCCTCCAGCAGGCGCGGGAGCGGCTCGGTGAAGCCCCGGGGCGACACGGCATCGGCCGGCCAGACCGCGTTGGTCCGGCCATAGGACATCACGCTCTGGCCGAGCAGCGTCACTTCCCGCACGCCCTGGCCGGCCAGCGCCTCCACTTCGCGCAGCACGCTCGCGCCCGGCCGACTCCACTCGCGGCCGCGCACGTGCGGCACGATGCAATAAGTGCAATAACGGTCGCAGCCCAGCAGGATGTTCACGAACGCCGTGGGGCCGCCGGGCAGGTGATCCGTCAACGGCTCCCGGTCTTCCTCCGGGTCGCCGGCGTCAATAATCGGGCCGCGCCCCGCGCGCACAGCTTCGATGACCGCCGGCAGCGTGTGCAGCCGGTGCGGGCCCACGGCGAAATCCAGGCCCTTGACGCGCGCTGTCGCCGCCCCGCCCAGGCGCTGCACCATGCAACCCACGGCGCCCACGATCCGGCCGCGCCGGTTGCGGGCCGAGGAGATCAGGCGCAGCTTCCCAATGGCCTTGTCCTCGGCCTTCTCGCGCACGCTGCACGTGTTGACGATGACGATATCGGCCCCGGCTTCATCGGCTGCCAGCGTGTAGCCGGCCCGGACGAGCAACGCGGCGATAGCCTCGCTGTCGCGTTCGTTCATCTGGCAGCCGTAGGTCTTCACGAAGACCCGCCCCGCCCCCTTGTCACCCGGCTCGGTCATCACGCGCTCCCGTTCACTGCGTCCCCGCGACCTCGCGTCGTGGGACGCCAAAATGTGCCGCCCCGGCGGCGCGAGGCCGCCGGGCGCATGGACATGGAACCCCTCCCGTTCATTCCGCCGGCCCCGGCTCTTTCCCGAGCCCGAGCGTCGCCATGCTCCAGCGGGGCGCGCCCAGGCTCCCCCTCAGGCGAAATTCGAACAGCTTGCTGACGGGGTACGTGAGGACGCGCAGGGCGGAGCCCACCATGGTCTTATCCTTCATCGGCCGCACCTGCACATCGAAATCCAGCACGCCATCCAGCGTCGCGGCTCCGCGCGCCGTCAGGCTCAACACGTCGCCTTCCACCTGGACGTTCTTGCTCTCGACCCTGCCGTCGCGCACCTCGAAAGGCGCGTGCACATCGGTCTGGCGCGTCACGAAGTCCAGGCCGGGCACCACCCGCGTCATGGCCTCCGTGAACCCGCCGAACACGGGAATGCGGAAGATGGTCCCGCGCTTGACGTTCAGGTAGCCCTGCCCGGTCGCCGTGTGCCCCTGCCCCTCGCCGACCAATCCCGCGAGTTCCAGGTTGCCGTAGACGTGACCCTCGAGCCGCGGTGCCAAATTCGTCCCAAAACCCGCCACGATCGTTCGCAGGTCGCCGTGCAGCACCTCGACACGGAGCTTGTAGGCGGTGTTGCTCGACCCGCGCGCCTCAGGCGCGAACGAGGCGCTTGCCGTAAACGAACCGCCGGCCAGCCGCCCCCGCGCCTCCTGCAGCAGGTTGGTCTCTCCCTGCAGCTTCACCTTGAATGCACAATCCTCGGCGGTGAACGCGCCATACCCGATCGTGGGGCTTTCCACGGCGATCTCAGCGTCGCTCGCCGTGCCCGCCCCGTAGTCGTAAACGCCACGCAGGTACACGCGGGTCTCCGGACCGAAACGGAACGCGTCGAGGAATGAGCCTTCCCTGAACCCCAGGATCCGGGCGAGCGACGGAACGTCCGCGACTGACGAGGCCTCAAACCGCGCCGTCGACGCGGCGAGGTCCAGCTCGAGCGTCCCGCTGATGGCACGGCCGCCCACCACCAGCACCAGCGGATTCAGCGCGACCGTATGCCGCTGCGGGGACCAGCGGTACTCGAGTACCGCGTTGCCGAATCCGATGGCCGTGCCCCGGCACGCGAACCGCGAAGCCTGGACGCGCCCCCGGACCACGATCTCGGGCGTCGCCCCCAGCCGCCGCTCGAAGGTCCACTCGCCCGTTGGCGGCACCTCGGGAAACGAGAACCAGTCAAAGACGCGCGTCTGGTCGATACCGAAGGCGCTCAGGCCGGGCATGAGCACGTGGGGATCGACCGCCGTCCGCAATCGCGCCCGCACCTCGTCCGCGCCGATCGTCAGGCTGCCGTCCACGGTCCCCCGCTGCAACCCGCGACCCACGGTCGCCGACAGCCTCGACACGAGGACGCCCTTATCGTCAGAGCGAATATCGGCGCTGCCGTCGACCACGGGCACTCCGAAGACCTCCACGTTCCGCAATCGCGCGGCGAGGAACGAAAAGGGCAGAATGGGCCCCGGGGTACCCTGTAGCGGCAGGGCGGTACCGGGCAGGCGCCGCAGCACACCGTCCGAGATCTCGATTTCGCGGAACCAGGCACCTCGCCCCCAGCGCCAGAAGAAAGGATCGAGACCGAGCCGAACGGACGCCGCCTCGAACGGCGGCGGCCCCACGACACCCTTGCGGTAGAGCCGGACCGATCGCGCAACGAGGCCGCCGGCGAGGTCCAGCGTCACCCGCTCCAGTTCCACTGCGTAGGCGCCGCGACTCAGGCGCGCGGCGGCGTGCCGCGTCATGCCCTCCGGGAAGCCGTAGCGGTTCAAACCGGCGAAAATGAGCGCGCCCGCCGTGGCGGCCAGGAGGCCGAGAGAACGCGCCGTGGCCAGACGCCTTCCGCGCCCGCCTTGGCGGCGGCCCGGCGTCTGCCGACCCTGGCGAGCCCCGTCCATGGCGCTACTGCCAGACCACCATGCTGCGCGTCAGGCGGGCCGCCATGTCGCGGGGTATGACGAAGACGGCATCCTGTCCCTGCACCGCGCCGTAGACGCCGCTCGCGGCCCCGTTCGTGGATATGATCAAGGTTTTCTGCAGGCCGGCGTCATCGCTGAGGGTGAACGTGAGCCGCGTGGCCGACTCGTCGAGTCCGAACACGGTGAGATTGGTCGCCGAGAGCGTCTCGACGCGGGCCGCGCGCAACGGCGCCACGGACTGAAGGATACCGGCCACCGCGTCGGGCACCACGCGGGATTCGGGCGGCGATTCCGCGGTCCAGTTCCCGGCCGCATCGCGCACGACGGCCTCCTCGCGGCCCCGGTAGGCAAGGGTCATGCGGCGAATCGAAGCGGGTTTCAATTCGAGCACAGCCCGGTCGAGGTAAGCCAGCGGGTCCGTAAATGACCGCCGCACGCCGGCATCCTCATGCGCAATCAGGCGCGCCACGTCGGCCGCCCGCACCCGGTATACGGCCCGCTCCTCGTTGCAGGTCACCTCGACGATGTTCCCTGTCGAGGCGGCCGGAAAACGGTACGTCCAGACACCCGTCGTCCGCGCCGCAGCCGCGCCGTTCGTGCCCGGCGGCGCAAACGGCCGGTCCGACAGCACGACGCGGCAGCCGGTGGCGGCGATGGCCGCGACGGCGGCGGAATTGGTCGAGACCGGCTCGGGGAATCCCAACGACTCCAGCCCGCAGAAGGCCTTCAGGAACTGCCCCACGGCCGCCAGGTCGGCGCGCCCCCGCACCGGGTCCTCGATGCGCCATCCGCCCTTCGTCCGCTGCAACTCGACCCGGTGATCCTCGTCCTGCAACCGCACGGCGGCAATGTCGCCCGGCCGGACCGCGCACAGGCGCCGGTCGCGCACATCCTCCGCCCGCACGCTCAAGAGCGGCACCACGCCTTGCGACACGCGGCACAGGGAGGCCATGTCGCTGACCCGGGCATAGACGAGTCCCGGCGTTTCCTGCACGGGCTTTCCCAGCATCAGGGTCACCGCGTCGTTATCGCCCTCGGAGCCCACGGTAACCTGCAGCGGGTTGTCGTCCGGTCCCAGCCCATAGGCCACGAGATCGACGCCGGTCACGGCAGGCCCCGTGGACTCGACCTGCAACTGATGGAGCCCCTGGAGCAGGCGCTCCACGACGGTGTCGTCGGCCTTGACGCTGCGGGGCTGCTGCAGCCTCCAAGTTCCGTCCTTGAGGGCCAGTTGCACGAAGCCGCCGGGCTGCTTGATCTCGAGCCGCGAAGCGCTGAGCAGGGTCTCGGGCATCACCGCGCTGGCCTCCCACCCCGCGGCGCGCTTCGGCACGCCGTCGATCACGTCGCGCGTGACCGCCAGCACGTCCGGGTCGCCGTTCACCTGGGCAAAGACGAGGTTGCCCACCGGCGCCTCGTCGCCGAACGCGAGCGTGTGCACCTGGCCGGCCGCGGTCACGCCCACGGTCAGGCGGGGCCGCTCGAGGCCGTAGCTGGCGGGCGTCAGGTCGCGCGCCCGTACCTGCTGGGGTGTGATGCGTTCGTGGATTCGCGTGGCGGAGACGGCCCGCAGGACGTTGCGGATCACCTGTTCCGAGGCCCGTGTCGCGGCGGGCCGCGTCACGTACCACCGCCGCTCCCGCTGGACGCACGACACGACCGACGTGCCGTCGGCCACCGTGAGGGCGGCGATCACGGCGGGATCGACGGCAATCGCGGCATCGTCGAGCGCCAGGCGGCGGGCCGGCGCCGGCTGCCGCTGCTCGAACACCACCATGAACAGTGCCATCAAGCTCGCGGCGGCGGCCAGCCAGACTGCAGGACGCCAGCTCATGCGCGCCCCCCTTCGTCCGCGGCCCGCGGGCTACCCCGGCGATCACGCCGCAGCACCGTCACGCCGAGGGCGCACGCCAAGGCCAGGACCGGCGGCAGGATCACGATCAGGGCGAACGCCACGCGACGTTGCGGACGCGCCAGTTGGAGATCGAACTGGCCCCGGGCCGGCTCGGCAGCGCCCGCTGAGTCGCCCTGGTCGAGCAACCAGTCCAACGCCTTCAGGAACACAGCGGCGTTGGCGCCCACGAGGCAGCGGTTGGCCGCAAACTGCGAGTCGCCGAACACGACCAGCCGCGTGGGGCGGATATCGACGCGCACCGCCGTGGCCGCACCCTTCTCCACGCAGGCCGCCACGCTCACCGGCCCGCGCCGGTCGATCCCCTCGTCAAACTGCGGGGGCGACTGCGAATCGTCGCGTTCCACCCAACTCGCGGACCCCGACAGTGCCAGCGGCGTCACGCGCGGGCGATCGGCCTGGTCGGTGGTATTGGTCGAATCGGCAGCGCTGCCCGCGGCCTCGACCGGCCGCGGCGCGTAGAAGGTCGCCACGCGACCGTCCGAGGCTGGCGCGGCGGGATGCGTCGCATAGCGAACGACATGCACTTCGCCCAGGCCCGCCGCCGCGGCCCGCGCGCGGCGAAACGGCAGGGCCTCGCCCTCGGGGCCGTCCACCACCCGCCCCTCGCCCGCGGCGATGCCCCACTCCGCGGCGAGCGCTTCCAGGCCCGTGGTCTTGCCGGAATCGAGCAGCAGCATCAGCCGGCCGCCGCGCCGCACATAATCCCGCAGCCGGGCGATCTCCCAAGCCGAGAGCCGTTCGGAAGGGCCGGCCACGACAAGCGCCGCGCAGTCGTTCGAGAGCGCCACCTGGGAATCGAGTGTGACCGGACGCACCTCCGCCTGCGTGTCGCGGACGCGCGCCGCAATTTCGCCGTAACCGGAATAGTCGCCGAAATCGGCCACGCTCCGCTCGCCGTGGCCGGTCAAAAAGTAGACAACCGGCACGGTGTCGCGCGACACTGCGTAGATCGCCGCCGCCAGGGCCGCATCCAGCCGGCCGGCGGTTGCCGCCTGCCGGCTCGGCGCCGGGGCCTCGGCGCCGGCCGCGAGCACGCGCCGCAGCGCCACGACCCGATGACGATCGCGGGACTGCACCACGGCCACCGCCGTCTCGTCCAGCCCGTACTGCCGGGCCAGCTCGCGCGAGCGCTCCAGGTCGCGGTCGGGGTCGACCCGTTCCACGGTAACCCTCCCCGACGCGAGCGGATACCGCTCCAGGACGCGCCACGCCGCGACGGTCAGGGGATCGTCCGACTGCCCCAGCAACGCGACGCGCACCGGCTGCGTCAACCGGCCGAGTACCTCCGCCGTGTGTTCGCTCACCGGGCGCAGACGGGAGGCCGACCAGTCCCAGCGCCGCGGATGCCTGTACGAAAGCGTCAGGATCATGCCGCCCAGGGCCGCCGCCAGCAACAGGCTGGCCGCGACATTGACGGCATTTTTCGCCTGCAGGTAGCGGCTCCACTGGATGCACCGCACGGCGGCAAAAAGGCACCACCCGCCCACGACCGCGGCAAAAGCCACGGCCCGCGCATCCATGAACCCATCGACAAATCCACCGGCATGCGACGCATGAATCGCCAGCGTGACGCGCGCCAGGAGGCCGCGCGCGCCGGCCCACTCCGTCAGCGCGCCGCCGAACAGCACGACCAGCCCGACCAGGAACGTGATCGTGGCGGCGGTCGTCTGTCGGCGGCACACAACCGATGCCAGAAGGCCCACGGCGGTCAGCCAGGCCAGCGCGGCAACGAGGCCGACGGTTCCTGCCGCCCAGGCGCCCCCGTCAACCCCGGCCCAACCCGGCGCCAGTGCCAGCAACAGCCACGGCGCGCAGACAGCCGGCAGGCAGACGAGGATCAGCCAGACCAGGGCGCCCGCGTAGGCGGCGCCGACCAGTTCCCGCTCGCGCACCGGCGCCGTGAGAAGGAGTTCGAGCGTGCCCCGCTCGCGTTCCTCCGAGAGCGGCCGCGTGGCCGAAAGCGCAGTCATGGCCGTGACGGCCAGCCAGAACACGGTACCGCCGAATGTGATTTCCGACGTCTGGAAGCCCTGTCCAGCGCCCGTCAACACGAGCATCCAGAAGCCCAGTCCGGCGGCCGCCAGGAACGCCGCCGCCATGACGTAGTGGCCGGGCTGCAGAAGCCAGCCGCGAATCTCGCGCCGCCACAGGGTGCGCCAGACGGTCATGGCGCCTCCTTGACATGCGTCAGTCTGGCCACGGCCTCGGCCAGCGAACCGACGCCGGCGGTCGCCTTGAGGTCCGCGACGGTTTCGCAGGCGGCTACGCGGCCGCGAACGAGCACGAGCACCTTCGACGCGAGCCGTTCAGCCTCGGCCATATCGTGGGTGGAGAAAAGGACCGTGCGTTCTCCCGAGAGCCGGCTGATCAGGGCACGCACGCGTTCCGCGGCCTCGGGATCCTGCCCGATGGTCGGTTCGTCGAGCAACACCACCCGGGGATCCGCCAGCAGCGCATCCGCCAGCAGGACCCGCCGTGTCTCGCCTTTCGAGAGCCGCCCCATGGCCACGCGCTCCAGGCCGGCCAGCCCGCAGCGCAGAACCAGTTCGTGGAGCCGCTTGCCGCGCGAGCGGCCGCCCAAGCCCTTGAGCCGGGCGCGGAAGTGGAGGTACTCGCCTATGCGCATTTCGGGATAGACGGGATCGTCCTCCGGCAGGTACCCGAGCGCCCGGCGGGCACCCAGCGAGTCGGCGGTCGTGTCGCAACCGGCGACCGTGAGCGAGCCCGAGGTGGGCGTGAAGTAGCAGGCGGCCAGCCGCAGCAACGTGGACTTGCCGGCGCCGCTGGGCCCGACCAGCGCCACCGTCTCGCCGGCTCCAAAATGAAACGAGACCCCGTCCAGCGCAACCAGCCGTCCGAACCGTTTGCCGATATCACGCGCCTCGATCATCGTCAGCACCGCCCGCCCGGGGCCGACGGCCCCTGCGTTCGCGCCTGCTTCTGTTGCTTGCTGTCCATGTGGTGTCAAACGGCCCGTATGAAGATAACGGACCCCCCCTGCCCGGTCAAATAGGATCTTGCCCAATAGGATCTTGCCGGGTGTGACTTGATTTTGTAACAGGTGTTTCGGGAAGAAAGATGAAATAGGCCTTGATTTCGGTTTTTTTGGCCCTATAATCAGGTTCATATTTTATGGACTTGACTGGAAAGGTGCCGAAATGAGCGATTTGGA
>CAITUY010000220.1 GCA_903895695.1 uncultured bacterium | reverse complement strand
TTTAACCCATTCTGTTTAGCAATTAATCTCACATCACTGACGCCAGGACCGCACCTGACTGCGGGCCTCAACGGCAGCGCGATAGCGGGCAACGACTTGCGCCAAACCGAGAAGGCGCGCGCTCCCAAATCGAGGCACCGTTGCGAAAACGCGGTTGACGCCCCTATCCGCCTGCGCTACGGTCAACTCTCGGGAAATGTAAGTGCTTACAGATAGAACGTTCGCCAAACATGGGAATGAATGCGTACAAACTGCTGGCATGTTGCGTTTGCCTGCTCGTGATATCAGGTTGCGGAACGATCCTCGTCCGTCCTTTCTATCCTCGAACCGGAGCCCATGGAATCGTTGTTGACCAATTTGACCATCCAGTGACGAACTGTGAAATGACGGCGCGCTGGACTCCCGAGTCATTGCTCTTTGTCTTCCTGCCGCCACAGCGCTCAGCGCATTTTCAACCCGACAAGGATGGACGATGGCGGTTCTACATGAGGGATGCCGACCTAATGTACATCGGCATATACCGATCCACCGGCGCTGGCACCGCTGAATGTCTAGCTAGGATCGGATCACTCAGGAGCGGTGAATGCCCCACGAATAATGTGATCTTTCGGCTGAGGGTTGAGGGCGTTGGACAACCTGCAAGGAATCACTGAAGTAGGTGGCGAACCAGCAAATGCCGCCTATCGCGCTTCACGCTCAGGCAGATTTGCGCCGTTCTCTCAATTGACATGGCATATGCGGCATGCCTACAATTTGGGTCGTGGAGGTCGTGGTATGACAACGGTTGCAGAAATCCGGGATGCAGTACAGGCGCTGCCGGAAGACGAGTTTGAAGCGTTTTCTTCGTGGTTCGATTCATATGAGCAGGATCGCTGGGACCGTCAGATCGAACGCGATCAAGAGTCAGGGCCGCTGCGGGATCTGATGGATAAGGCGCGGTCAGATTTCCAGGCGGGAAAATGCAGCCGTCTCTGACCCATTTCACCAGTCCGGACTACTGGCCTCTCTACTATCGACTGCCGGCCGACGTGCGGCAGACCGCCGATAAGTACTTCTCCCTTTTGAAGTCCGATCCACGACATCCATCGCTCCATTTGAAGAAGATCGGCGACCTTTGGTCGGTCAGGGCAGGCCTACATTACCGTGCGGTCGGCATGGATGCCCCATCCAATGAGAAGGCCATCCTCTGGTTCTGGATAGGTTCACATGCCGAATACGACCGCTTCATCAAAGGAAGATGAGAGAACATCGGCGTCCTGGTTACGCTCGCAAGCTCGCGAGCCAGACGCCGATGGAACTCAGGAAATCAGGAATGGATTCCCGTCCCCACGAATACCCTTGAAGGGTGGGGCGGGGCGTGCGATAGTGGATGCCGTTCCGTGGCAGTCGCAAGGCCGCTGCGGATGAGTATAAAGACGTTGTCTTCGGGGACGGGTGCGCCGCGGTACGCGGCAAGGCCCAACCGGCGGTGATAGCCCGCGAGTCCGCCCAGGCGGACAGACACGGTGAAATGCCGTGGCCGACAGTAGGGGTGGCGCGCAAGCGTCGCCTGAGTCTGGATGAAAGAAGACACAGCCGGGCGCGCCAAGGCGTGCGCCGGTCGAATTCCCGAAGACAGCCGTCTTCGGGTTTTTGTTTTCGGGAGACAGCATGACAGGACACGCAAAGAAGACGGGCGCCGAGTTCGATCCCATCGATGATGTGATCGCAGCCGTCCGGGGCGGCGAGATGGTCGTGATCACGGACGACGAACGCCGGGAAAACGAGGGCGATCTTGTGCTGGCGGCTTCGAAGGTTACGGACCGCGCGATCAACTTCATGGCCACCCACGGCCGCGGGCTGATCTGTGTCGCCATGACGCGGGAGCGGCTCGAACAGCTCAGCATTCACGGGATGGCGAACCGGGGCGGCGGCGACCATTTCGGGACCGCCTTCATGGAGTCCGTCGATGCCCGCCATGGCACCTCAACGGGCATCAGCGCGCTCGACCGGGCCCGGACCGTGCAGGTGCTGATGAACCCCAAGAGCGCGCGCCAGGACCTGATGAGCCCTGGCCACATCTTCCCGCTGCAGGCCAAGGACGGCGGCGTGCTGCGGCGCGCGGGCCACACGGAGGCCGCCGTGGACATCGCACGGCTGGCGGGGCTGCCCCCGGCCGGCGTCATTTGCGAGATCCTTCGGGAGGACGGTCGGATGGCGCGCCTGCCCGAACTGCGGACGTTCGCCCGCAAGCACCGCCTGAAGATCGCCTCGATCGAGGGACTGATCGCCTGGAGGCGGCAGCGCGAGCGCCTGGTGGAGTTTGTGCGGACCGTGGATATGCCGACGCGGTACGGCCTCTTCAAGCTCACCCTGTACCGGTCCGTCGTCGACGGCGAACACCACGTGGCGCTGGTCATGGGCGACGTTCGCAAGGCCCGAACACCGCTCGTACGCGTGCACAGCGAGTGCCTGACGGGCGATGTGTTCGGTTCGCTACGGTGCGACTGCGGGTCGCAGCTCGGCAAGGCCATGGAACTGGTGGCCCGCGAGGGGTGCGGCGTGGTGCTCTACATGCGGCAGGAGGGGCGCGGCATCGGCCTGGCCAACAAGATCCATGCCTACGAACTGCAGGAGCAGGGGCTCGACACGGTGCAGGCCAACGTCAAGCTCGGGTTCAAGGCCGATCTGCGCGACTATGGGGTGGGCGCGCAGATCCTGGCGGACCTCGGGCTCACGCGGATCCGCCTGATCACGAATAATCCGTGCAAGATGGTGGGACTGCAAGCCCACGGCTTGAAGGTTGTGGAGCGTATTCCGTTGGTATCGGCTCCGAACGAGCACAGCCGGCGGTACTTGGCGACCAAGAAGCGGAAACTGGGGCATTGGCTTTAACAGGGAGGTAACATGAACGCGAACGTCAAGGTAATGTCGGGCGGTTTGATCGGCAAGGGACTGAAGATCGGCATCGTGGTGAGCCGGTTCAACGATTTCCTCACCAAGGAACTTGTGGATGGCGCACTCGACTGCCTGGTCCGGCACGGGGTTAGCGAGAAGGATATCGCGGTTGTCTGGGTGCCCGGCGCGAACGAGATTCCGCTGGCCGCGCAGCAACTGGCCATCCGGGGCGGGCTCAGCGCCATCGTGGCGGTGGGCGCCGTGGTGCACGGGGCCACGCCACATGCCGACCTGATCAACGCGCAGGTCTCGCGCTCGCTGGCGGGAATCGCACTCGACAAGCAGGTGCCGGTGATCAACGCGGTCGTCTGCGCGGACAACCTGGAGCAGGCCATCGAGCGCTGCGGGACCAAGGGCGGCAACAAAGGCTGGAGCGGCGCGCTGGCGGCCATCGAGATGGCCAACCTGTTTCAGCAGATGGGAGCCTGACGATGGCGTCGCGCCGCGAGTCCCGCGAATGGGCCGTACAACTGCTGTTCCAACTGGATTACAACCCCGGGGAACTCGATTCCGCGTTCACGGAGTTCTGGTCCGAGCGGCAGACCACGGCCAAATCGCGGGCATTTGTCGAGGAGCTCGTGAGGGGCGTGCTGGCCAATAAGCCGGCCCTCGACAAGCTGATCCAGTCGTGTGCCCAGAACTGGAGCCTGGCCCGCATGGCGGGTGTTGACCGCAACATCATCCGCCTGTCGACCTACGAGATGATGTTCCGAACGGATATCCCGGCCGTTGTTTCCATCAACGAGGCGGTTGAGGCGGCCAAGTCGCTTGGGGATGTGTCGTCGAGCCGGTTCGTCAACGGGCTTCTGGACCGGCTGCGCCGGGAGATCGAGAAGGCGCGCGCCTCCGGGGCCGCGCCTTGAAATCGTGGTTCCAAGCCCTGGCCCGGACGCGCGACCGGATCGTGGGCGGCATTGCGCGACTCATTCCCGGCCTGGCCAAGGCCGACCCGGTGGCGTTGGACGAATGGGAGCGCCAGTTGATCCAGGCAGACGTGTCGCCGCGGCTCGTCGGTGAGTGGGTGGCCCGGCTGCGGAAACGGGGCCCCGGCGACGTGCGTTCGGAAGTCGAGGCCATGCTGCTCGAAACGTTCGCCGCGAACCCGCCGTTCGCTTTCCCGCGCGGAACCGGGCCGACCGTCGTTTTGATCGTGGGCATTAACGGTTCAGGCAAGACCACCACCACCGCGAAACTGGGGCATCTGGCCCTGCAGCAGGGGCTGAAACCGCTGGTTGCCGCGGCCGACACGTTCCGGGCCGCCGGTTCGCATCAACTGAAGCTTTGGGCCGACCGGCTCGGGTTGGACGCCGTGGTTGGCGCGCACGGCGGGGATTCGGCCGCCGTGGCTTTCGATGCCGTTCGCGCGGCCGTGGCCCGCAAGGCGGACGTTGTGTTCATCGACACCGCCGGCCGCATGCATACGAAGCAACCGCTGATGGAGGAGTTGCAGAAGGTGAGGCGGTCGATCGACAAGGCCCTGCCGGGCGCGCCCCACGAGGTCTGGATCGTCCTCGACGCGACGCTTGGGAACAACGCCGTGGTCCAGGCGCGGACATTCAAGGAATGCGTCAAGCTGACGGGTGCGATCATTGCCAAGCTCGACGGCTCGTCGAAGGCCGGCTTCGTCTTCTCGGTCCATCGCGACCTGGGCCTGCCGATCCGTTATGTCGGCCTCGGCGAGAGCGCTGACGACCTGGTGCCGTTCGACGCCCCCGAGTTCGTCAAGGGGCTGATGGCCCACTGATCACTGCTGACTGTTTACTGTTCACTGACTCATCCGCGACTTCGAGGCGAATGGCATCGTACGCGATGCCGCCGGGGCCGGGTGCGGTCTCGCCCAGGAGATCGCCTTCCCGGTAGAGCCGACCCGCAGTGTGGCGCAGTTGGATCACGTTCGTGCCCCGCCGCAGGAGGCTGGCTTCAAAGGTGAGCCGGACGACGCGGTACACGGTGTTCTGGCGGGCCGAGCGCCCCATGTCGTCATCCGTCGGCTCCACTTGGAGCGGGGTGATTTCCCGATCGTTGACGAGGATCTGGACGCTCGCGGGCCGTCGGTCGGCGAGTCCGTTTTCTTCCGCACCGCGTGCCATGCAGATCCCGAAGGTCAGGGTCGCCCGGCCCGACGGATAGTGCGAAAGGTCGAACACGATATTCCACGCGTTCCGGCGGCTGTACCAGTTCCACTGAACGTAATTCCAGTCGTTGCGTTCCGCGCTCTGCCCGATCGTGAACGTGACGTCGGCGGGGAACTGGGCGGGATAGTCGCGCCAGGTTCCCCAGTGGTGAAAATCATTGCCGCCGTGGAATTCGCCGGGCGAGCGATCGGCGGTGCCTATCTGCCAGAGCCGGGTCCCGAAGGTGACCCGCTGCCAGCGGAGCGTGCCCAGGTCGCGGTCCCCGGAGACGACCTGATTGGCAAGGTGGAACTCGTCGAATTGATCCGCCCCCACGGCCGTGACCGTGTAGGTGCCGGGACGGACCGCCGGTATCAGGAAGCTTCCGTTCCGGTCGGTTCGCGCCCAGAAGTGGTACGCGCGATTGTCCCGGGACCAGTCGGTGCCCGGCGGCGTCAGGATGACATAGGCGCCATCTGCCGACGCGCCGTCCTCGAACACCAGGCGGCCCGTGACCAGCGAGCGGTCGAGCGGATAGGCGTCGTTCTGCAACCAGCGGCAGGGCCACGCGGCGACCTGGGTTTTGAGTTGTTCCTTGGCGTCGGCCCACTTGTCGGCAGGGCTTACGCCGCCGTTCAGGTAGACGTACACCGGGCCGTAGATTTTCGTCCAGGGCGTGGCGTCGCCTGGCGGGAAATCGAGCGGGGTGGAGCCGCGGAGGCTGTCGTGCGCCCACCACTCCATGAGGGGCCCGTCGGGGCTCTGGTGCGCGGTCATCAGGCGGTGGAAGGGCGCCGAGCCGAGGTAATCGCTGCCGGGCAGCAGCATCCATACGCCGGCGTCCGATCCCGCCCACCCGTAGACGGGAAAGGCGGCGTCCTCGAGGTCGAGACAGTTGTCGTAGGGACTCACCACGCGGCCGCCGGGCAGGCGGTAAGCCGCATCATCGACCGGCTTGGCCTTGCGTTGATCGTGGCTGGAGTGGCTGATCCCGCGGCGTTGATCGTCGACGGCGACGTAGTTGAACAGGTCGGTGCTCAGCCGCAACGAGTAGCCGAAGCGCTTTACGCACACCGCCGGCATCCGCGCGTCGTGGGTCGCGGTCATATAGAGGTAGAAGCCGGGGTCGCCGCGGCGCAGCACGTAGTGCAGCGACGTGGCGAGCCACAGCGGCGCGGCGGGCGCGCGGTCGTAGGCCAGTTCGATCAGGTCGGCCGACTGGCGGGCCACGCGGTAGGTGCCGTCCAAGGTGACGGCCCGCGCCGCTTCCCGGTTGGTCCCCCGATAGCCGCCGGCCTCGGCGTCCCAGGCGCCCAGGGTGGCCAGATTGGGACCATTGTCGTAGCACAGGAGCCGGAGTTCCCCATTGGTGTAAATGCCCACCCGAACGTTGCCGTTGTCGAGTAGCGTGACCCGGCCGGCATCGAGGGTGACGGGCGGCAGCTCGCCGCGTGCGCCGCTGCACACCAGGGCGCCCGTCGCCAAGGCGATGGCGAGCCCGCGGATCCGGTTCGTCACTGGGTTCGGTATTGGCATGGCGGATCTCGTCTACAGTCCGGCGCGGTACGTGAGGCCGTCGCCGAGGAGCACGGGCGACTTGAACCGCACCACATCACCGCGTTCGAGCGACTCCACGGCGTCGCGGCCCTGGCGATCGAAGCCGCGGTGGAGGACTTCGAAGGTGCGCAGGCAACCGTCGGAGGCACAGCCGACGAATGACCACCGGCCATTCATGGTTGAGACCGGGGCCACCAGGCGGGCGTAGCCGGCGTCGTCCTCGCCGGGCACGGGCTGGCGGGTGAGCGCCAGGAAGCTGTACTTGAGGTCGTGCACCGAACGGAACAGGCGGCGGTTCAATCCTTGGACGGCATTGGACACGCGCCAGTGCCGGACATCGTGGCACCAGCCGGTCGTGCCATCGGCCATGGGGCAGGCGTATTGGTGAAGGCAGGGCGCGAGCACGTGCAGGTCGGTCCCGGGTTCCAATGCCCATTCCCGCAGCTTGACCATTACCGGGATGCCGCTCGTGACC
The DNA here is from genome assembly GCA_903895695.1 of uncultured bacterium. Lineage (GTDB taxonomy): Bacteria > Verrucomicrobiota > Kiritimatiellia > CAIKKV01 > CAITUY01 > CAITUY01. The sequence goes on along the minus strand of CAITUY010000220.1, from coordinate 6,299 downwards.
AGCGGCTCGCACACCAGCAAGACGCCGCCGGGCGCCAGCCGGTCGGCGAGCAGGCGCCACCAGGAGCGGAGTTCGTGGTCCGTGGCCTCGCGGAACGCTTCATTCAGCGCGTAACTGATCAGCACGACGTCCCATTCGCCGGGCAGGCGGCGCGTTTCGGAACGCAGGTCGGCGCAGTGCAGCGTGAGGTCGACGGGGCCGAACAGGGCGCGGTTGTCGTGAATCAGGTCCTTGAGCAGCGCCAGTGCGCCTTCCGAGGCATCGACCGCGGTGAGGTCGACGGCGAGATCGGGCGGCCGCGACCAGGCCGTGAGCCAGGCGGCGGCCGCGGCGCCCGTGCCCGCGCCCAGGTCGAGCACGCGGAGGGGCGTGTCCCGGGGCCGGTCCGCCGCGGGCGCGATCCGCAAGCCGGCCTCCTGGGCGATCCAGCGCAGACGCATGAAGGTCTGCGGGAAGTAAAACAGGCTGTAGGCCAGCCAGGCGAAAGGGCTGCGGGAGTAGGCGCCAAACCCGGCATTGCGGTCGGTGGTGAAGCTGTCACTCAGTTCGGATACGATCGGTTCGAGCCGTTCCAGCGCCAGACCGGCATCGGGCACTTCCATGCGGCGCGCGGCCTCGGCTAACCACCAGGCCTCAAGTTCGGCGGGATAGTCACAAGCCGGTTCAAAGACCCTGGGCACGGTTGTCATGGGAGTTTGCACCACGGCCCGATCATCGGGCGTCGCCGGATGGGTGGTCAAGCGGAATGGTAAGGCACGTCACTCTCGCGGAAAAAGGACCTGCTTTCTTGCTCCTATGCCGTTATGCTATCCCGGATTCGATGGATGCGGGGTTTACCGGAGAGGATTAGGACGTGGCAGAAGTCACACTGAAGAGCGTGGACAAAGTATACGCCGGCGGCGTCAAGGCGGTCTCGGATTTCAACATGGAAATCCGGGACGGGGAGTTTGTCGTGCTGGTCGGCCCGTCCGGTTGTGGCAAGTCGACGACGCTCCGCATGGTGGCAGGGCTTGAGGAGATCACTGCCGGCACCGTCGCGATCGGGGGCAGGGTTGTCAATGACGTGCCGCCCAAGGACCGCGATATTGCGATGGTGTTCCAGAATTACGCGCTTTATCCCCACATGTCCGTCTACGAGAACATGGCGTTCGGCCTCAAGCTGCGCCGCTTTCCGAAAAAGGAAATCGACACCCGCATCCAGGAGGCAGCCCGCATCCTGGGGCTGCAGGACCTGCTGGAGCGGCGCCCCAAGGCTTTGTCGGGCGGGCAGCGTCAGCGTGTGGCCGTGGGTCGTGCGATCGTGCGCAAGCCTGCCGTTTTCCTGTTCGACGAACCGCTTTCCAATCTCGACGCGAAGTTGAGGGTCCAGATGCGCGTGGAAATCAGCCGACTGCACAGCACGATCGGCTCAACGATGATTTACGTGACGCACGACCAGGTCGAGGCCATGACCATGGGTGAACGCATTGTGGTCATGAAGGACGGCTTCATTCAGCAGATCGCCGACCCGCTGACCCTCTACGATTTCCCGGTCAACCGCTTTGTCGCCGGCTTCATCGGGACGCCGCCGATGAACTTCTTCGAGGGGACGATCAAGGCGCGCGGCGCCGCGTTGACCTTCGAAGGCCCGGGCGGAATGAGCCTGGCCTTGACGGAGAAGCAACGCGCCGGCCTGGCGCCTTACCGCGACAAGCCCGTGGCTTTGGGATTGCGGCCCGAGGATATCGGTTCGCCCGCCGCCGAGCGCATTGCCGACGCCCCGCGAATCCGGGCTTTGGTCGACGTGGTGGAGCCCATGGGCGCCGAGTCGTATATCTACCACAAGCTCGGTGCGGCGACCTTCGTGAGCCGAGTGGACGCCCACCAGCGGCTCAAGGAAGGGCAGGGCGTGGAGCCCGCCGTGTTCATGGACAAGGCGCATTTCTTCGACCCTGCAAATGACGCGCGGATCGGCTGACATGAGCGAGGACAAACTGTCCGAAGGGGCTGCGCAAAGCCCGGCATCGCCGCCACGCCTGGGTGTACTCGGCGGGGCATTCAATCCCATTCACATGGGACACCTCGTCATGGCGCAGGACGCCCTGGAGCTTTTTGAGCTGTCGCAAGTCCTGTTCATCCCCTGTGCCCGGCCGCCTCACAAGCCGTCAACCGAATTGGCGCCCGCTGAGCACCGTTTGGCCATGGTCCAGGCTGCCCTGGAGGGCGACTGGCGGTTTGAAGCGTCGGATATCGAACTGCAGCGGGGCGGCATCTCGTGGTCGGTGGATACAGCCCGCGAGTTGCGGCGGCTGCACCCGGCGGCCGAAATTGTGTTTATCATCGGCGCGGACATGCTCCCGGAACTGCATCTCTGGCGGGACGTAGGCACCTTGCTCGAACTTTGCCGGTTCGTGACGTTGGCCAGGCCGGGCACCGATTTGGAGGCCTTGAAGCGGGCGGATCTCAAACTCGATCCGCCCTGGCCCGAACGCCTGCGCGAACAGGTGCGGGTGGGGCATATCGTCAGCCTATCGTCGACCGACATTCGTTATCGAATCGCCGAAGGCTTGAGCATTCGTTATCTTGTACATCCTGCCGTGGACATGTACATTGCCGAGCATCACCTTTACAGGAAGTGAGCCCCGTCATGGAGTCGTTGGATATTGCGTATCGAGCCCGTGAAGCCCTGATGTCGAAGAAGGGGACGGACATCCTGATCGTCGACGTCCGGGGAACTTCACCGGTGACCGATTATTTCGTGCTGGCCACGGGCGCGACGGCCCCGCAGCTCAAGGCGATGTCGGGTGCGGTCGTGGCGGAGCTCAAGCAGGACGGACTGGCGTGCTATCGCCGCTCAGGCGGGCCGGACGACGGCTGGATGGTGCTCGACTACCTGGACGTGGTCATACACATGTTTCAGACGGAAGTCCGGGCGTACTACGCCATTGAAGAGTTGTGGGCTGGAGCCCCTCGAGTCGGATGACGTCCTCGGCGGGTTCCTCCGCCACATCCGCATCCAGACCTTCGAGGATGAGGAGCTGGTGCGCGAAGCCCTGTAAATCGCCGCCGATCATGGCCGCGTGTGCCTCTGCGGCGTCCTGGTTATGTTCCATCAGCATCCCCAGGAATGACGATACCTCAACGAGCCTGGCGGCGCCGACGGGCACGGGTGCCGTGGCGGCGGGGCGTACGGTCAGCAGTGTCGCGACTCCGGCCAGGATGACGAGGCCGGCGGCGACGGCGAGGGCGGCACGCCAGACCGGGTATTCGATGAGCGGGCGGGCCGGGCGCTGGGTTGCGGCCCCGGACATTACGCGGTCGACGAGTGCGTTCGACGGACCCTGGTCGGCCGGCGCCGACCGGACAAACCGCGACCAGAGATCCTGTTCATCGCGCCGGTCTTTGCAGGCGGCGCAGGCAGAGAAGTGGCGTTCGAGGGCCGCGCGGCGGGCGGCTGAGAGTTCGCCAGAGCCATCGAGCAGCAGTTCGCGTTCAATGTCGCGGCACTTCATGGTGTCTTCCTCCAAATCTCGTATTCCGTTCTAAGCGAGGCTCTCATCTTTTCCAGCGCATACTGCATTCGAGCCAGGGCTGTATTGATTGACACCCTTTGCAGTCGCGCGATTTCCTTGAACGACACATCACCTTCGGTCCGGAGGAGGAACACCTCCCGCTGTTCCGGCGGCAGCGTCGCCATCGCCGCCCGGATTCGAATCCCAAGATCCAATCCCTCGACCGCTGCGTCCGGCGCCAACCCCGGGGCCGCTATCCGGTCTCCCAAGGTGAGATCGTTCTCGTCTCCCGTGGCCTCATCCAAGCTCGCCTGGTGTTTTCGTCCGCGCGCCCGATCGATCAGCAGGTTGTGGGCGATCCGGAACACCCAGCCTCGAAACCGATCACTCCGGTAATCCGCAGCCTTGCGGATCACCCTCACCCACACGTCTTGAAACACCTCATCCGCATCGGAGGGCGTCGCAATCATGCGGAGGATAAAGCTATACAGAGGCCTACGATAACGCTCAACCAGCTCGGCCAACGAGTCGTTTCGCCCTGCCACGTATTGCTCGAGGAGTTCCTCGTCGGTCGCCGCCATTCGTTGGAGTCCTCACGCCCATCGGTGCCTCTGCTTCGTAAAACGCCGGGGAACCGAGGTTTATTGTCCCGAAAATACCGGTTGACTTGGATAGACAGGCCGCTATTATGACCGAGTTTTTTTCGACAGCAAGGACAAGCATCTGAAGGATCATCGATATGCCGAATATTAAGAGCGCGGCCAAGCGGGCCCGTCAGGCCGAAGTGAGCCGCCTGGCCAACCGAAGCACCAAGAGCGCCATTCTGACGGCGCGACGTCAGTTCCTGCAGGCCGTGGAAGCGAAAGATAAACCCAAGGCTTTGGCGCAGTTTAATGCGTTTTGCTCGGTCTTGGACAAGTCGGCCAAGCGCGGCATCATCATGACGAATAACGCGGATCGCCGCAAATCGCGGGCCTCTGCGATGCTGGCGAAGATGGCCTGAGCGGACTCGACGCTCGCCCCTGATAACGCCGACGGGTAACCGTCGGCGTTTTTCAGTTTTCCCCAGGGGCGGGTCACCAATATTCGGTGATCTCGCGGATAATGCGGTGCGCCAGGTCGGCTGCCGTGGCGGGCAAGGCGGCTTTGCGCGCGCTCGGAAGATCGCTGATCGACTGAACGTCCGTGAAGCCCGTGATCCCATTGCCTTGGGATACAATCTCGTTACCGGGCAGTTTCTTGAGGACGTAGTCGGCCGTGAGGTCGAGGCGGTACTCCTGGGCGGTGGTCGTCTGGTCGCGGCGATAGCGCAAGGGGTTCATCTTGTAACTGCGCAATTTGACTTCCAGCACGCAGTTGGCTTGTTCGCGCGGGGCGATCCGCAGGGTGCCGTCTTTCTGGATCTCGGCGATCGCGGCGCTGGTAGTGAGTGTTTCCAGTCCGGGTTCGCCGGTATCGTTGACGAATATCGGGACGTAGACCGTATGGATACCGGGCGGCAGGTTGCTTCCAAGCCGGTAACCCACGCACCCGGTCAGAGGCATGATGAGGAACAGCGCCAGGCTAAAGGCGACCGGCACAAGGCGAGTGTTAGGGTGCTTCATGGGTTTTCGTTTCCTGCTGCAGGGCTTGAATGCGGGCTTTGGCCGTTTCGGCCAGCTCGGAGTTCGGGAATCGCTTCACGAAATCGCGATAAGCGACGAGGGCAGAGGCGGGGCGGCGCGCAATCTTGTCGTAGTAGCGCGCCCGTTCGTAGACAAGGTTGGCGAAGCGGGTATTGAGGGCGTTCAGGCTCTCGCGGGCCTGCGGCACGTCTGAGCCGCTGGGATACGTGCGCAGGTACCGTACCAGGGCCGCGCGAGCCGCGTTACAGGCGTTCTCGTCATTCGGGCGATCCTGGGAGTCCCGGTACAGGCAGTAGGCCTCATGGAAACCGGCGGGTTCAGCCCAAGGACTCGTTTCATAACGGTTCTGCAGGACTTCGTAGGCCGTGGTGGCTTCGGTCCAGTCCTTGTCCTTTTCGTGGATCATGCCGATGTTGAATTGGGCTTGGGGCGCCTTGTCCCAGGAAGGGGCGTTTTCCACGATCTTCGCGAAAAGAGGCAACGCCCGTTCGGCCGCCTCGAATCCGGGGAAGAACAGGAACTGACCGCGCCGGGTCGTCATGAGGTGGTTGGCGATCCCGAACTGCTTGTCCAGTACGGCGTTATAGTCGAACTGCCCCATATAACGGTCGATCAGGTACTGGTACTCTTCGAAAGCCTTGGCATAGTCACGACGTTCCACAAGGACCTCCGCGCAGGCGACCTGGGCGGTTACGGCCAGCGCGCTGTCGGGCCAGGCATAGACGAGGGCGTTGTAGGCCTTGTAGGCGGCGCGCAGGCGACCCTCCAGGCGCAGTTCCCCGGCATAGGTCAACTGCTCGTTTGCCGTTGCCTTCTGGGGTTTGACCAACCACGTGGTGCCGCGCTTGATGACGGCGCTTTTCTTGGCGGGTGCCCCCTCCTGTCCTTCCGCGGGGGGGGCCATGTGATTGTCGAACGCCTGAGCCCAGACGCCCGTGCAAGAGGCCAGAAGAACGAGGCATGCACACCAAGATCGCATAGGGGGGATACTCTAAGGACGGGGGCAGGGCGGGTCAAGACCAGAGTCACCTCCCGAACGCGCGCGAGTTGCGCCACATTAGATGTTACCGAAGGGAAGGAGGTGGACGGGAGGGAGAGAGACGGTTGCGCCATAATTGATGTTACCGAAGGAAAGGGAACATTCAGCTATGGTCAGCCAGTCGAAGCGGGAGTATCTCGCCCG
>CAITUY010000219.1 GCA_903895695.1 uncultured bacterium | reverse complement strand
TTTCTGGCTGAAAAAAAACGCAACAACTCGCCACTGAGAGCACGGAGACCTCAGAGTTCAACAGCGAAGAATCACGATTCTCCGTCAAAACCTGATGCGGCTATGGCACAGCGGTCTTATGTTGTTTCTAACTCTGTGAAACTCTGTGACCTCAGTGGCAGGTTGTTTGTTGTTGATCAACAACTTGCACGAAGCCATGAAATCTTGTCACTCACGTCAATGGCCGCGATCCGGCCGACATGTTTCCAGGAATGTGCGCCAGGTTGGAGGGCTGTGCTGCAACTTTACGTTATTCCAATGTCGGCCGGGCAACCTCTCCGCGAAGCTGCGCCTTGCCGCCCTGGGATTCATAAACTCCGTAGAACTGCGATACGGAATCCAGCCACACGGTGATGCGGTGAAAATCCTCCGCACAGAGGCTCACGCCGTGATGCCCCTTTTGAAGCATCTCGTACAACCTGGAGGCGCGGGCGCCGAACTGCCCCGGCGTGCTCCGGTAGAAATCGGGATAGCTGTAGAACCCGTACTTCGGCGCCAGGCTCAAGTACGACGTGTAGTAATCGGTCACAGGATTCATATAGCCGAACACCGTCGATTTGGCGATCTCTCTACCGAGCGGGGGCGCTTTGCCCGCGTTCTTCAAGTGGCAGGCGAGGCAATTCCTGTCCAGCACCGGTTGGACCAGGCGCGGGTAGCTGAAGGGGTTCGTGCCGTCCACGTCCGGCGCCAGGCGCGACGGCGCCCGTCGCATCGCCAGCAACGCCGTGCTGACGGGGCCGCTGGGCGCGCGGAACTTGGGTTCGTGACAGCCCTGGCATGTCGCATGTTCGCCCGCCTGGAACTGCGTGCCCGATCGCATCGAGGTCACCGCCAACCCGTGTTCGTCCAGCGCCTGGAAGTACAGTTCCTTGTGGGCCGGTGCGATGAAGTAGGCGCTGCCGTCCTCCTCGACCGGAACCGTTCCCAAAACCGCCCGGGCCAGGTTCACCGAGTCGCCGCCCTGCGGAATCTGCAAGCCGGTGGCGTGACTGCTGTAGACCGCGTCCGACGGAATGGAAAGCGGAAACACCTGGTAGACCCGCAAGGCCTTGATTCGGGTGTCCTTGGGCCAGGCCTTCAGGCTGTTATACACGTTGACCACGCCCACGACCGCCTCGGCGGGCTTGCCGGCCGCGAGACGATCCGACGACTCCGGCACGACCGGAGGCACCGGCCGGGGCTTCACCGGGATCGGGCTCAGGCAGTGGATGTCCGGGGCGCGGCAGATGAGTTCCTTGTTGCCGAAGGCATCGATCAGGTAGATTCCCAGCAAATCGCCGGGCGTAATCCCCACCATCGTGTGCGCACAGAGGTAATATGTTTCGCTCAGGGGCCAGGCGTGGCCGTAGGAAAGCAGGCCGCCCTGGCTCTCCGGAAACCCTGCCTCCGGCGTCAGGCGCTTCACGGGCGCCATCGCGTCGTCGTCCTGCACGTTCGGATCGACGATCACCAGCGAGCCGAAGGACTGCCCGTGGTGCGGCGCCGCCGTGGCCACGAAACAGGGCGATCCGGGGATGGGGCGAACGTCCGTCTTCCATGTCCGCGCGCCGGCTGCGAATGGAGTAGTTGCCGTGGATCGGTCGCGGATTGCGGCCGTCCGGGGTGATCAGCCAGGGGTGATGCACGGTCTGGCCGTGCCGGTCCACGTAGTCCCAACGCGTCCAGACGATCGCCCCGTCGTGCGTGACGCTCGGGCTCCACTCGTTGGTTTCGTGGAAGGACAGGCACCGGATGTCCGCCCCGTCGGCGGCCATGTCGAAGAGCGTATAGGTCGGGCAGACCCGCCCGCAACGCAGGTAGCCCCCGCGCCGCTCGCTGATGAACGCCATTCGCCCGCTGGGCATGAAGCACGGGGAGAAGTCGTTCCACCCCCCGTCGGTCACCATGCGAAGGTCAGACCCGTCGATGCCGGCGGAGAAGATGTGATACGACCGCCCTTGCGACCAGTGCCCGCGGAGGGGATCGAGGTGTTCCTGATGGCCGGCGTCCCCTTCGCACTCGACGTGAGCAAACGCGATTCGCGTGCCGTCGAACGACAAGGCCGGCGAGACAAACGAACCGGTCTTGAGCAGCAGCCGTCCTTTGAGCCGACCGTTGGTCACGACGGAATTCTCCAGCAGGTCGCGAATCTGCGGGGCCTGCGAAAACGGAGTGGAGAGGACATAAAGCCCGCCGCCGGGAACCTGGCAGATGCCGTAATACTGATCGCACATGTGGCCGCCGCCCAGTCCTTTGCGCTGGATCAGCAGGAGGTCCTTGAAATCGAGCAGCGGATTGGAAAACGCCACCTGTCGGCGGATCATGCACGCCGCTCCGAACAGGGCGCTGCGCGCCACGCGGAACTTTGGATCGACCTTGCCGCCCAGGTCCCGCAAGACCGCCAGTTGCTTGTGAAACCCGCGACAATCCGGCGCATTGGGCATGGACTCCAGATCGGCCAGCAGCGCCGACACCCGGCGCAGGACCACATCCGTCGGGTCGCGGTCGCTTTCAAGAATAGCCGCCTCGCGATTAAACGTCTCGGCCGCGATGACCTTGAACCACTCGCGCTTGGCCAGGTCATCTCGCAGCGAAAGGGCCTGCTGCTGCCAATCGTCGGCCAGCTTGACGCCCCGGCAGCCCGCGACATACTCTTTGACGCCGGGCATCGCCACCAGGACATTGCGGTCAAGAGCCGCACATTGTTCCGCCAACGCGGGCACCCCATCCAGGCAGGATTCATCTCCCTTGTCCAGCCGCGCCGACAAGTCGGCTAACCGATTCTCGATGTCGGCGGGCGCCGCCGGCATGTCGTCCGTGCGAAGTTGCCCGTTGCCCACCGCCGCCGCCAGAACTCGCAGAGATTCCGGAACGGCCTCTCGGATGCCGCGAAGGTCGTACCGCCTCATCGGCTGCAGCTTCTCGAGGTAGAGCGCCGTCTTGCGAAACAACTCCAGCCATCGCGGGTCTTCGGGGCCGGCTCGCTGCGCGACCAGTTCCGCCAGTGCCCTGCGCACGTGGGCGGCGGCTTGAGGGAAATGGCCGAACTGCCTGTCGAGTTCACCGGCGCCGTTGCTGATCGCCGCCGTTTCGATGTCCA
>CAITUY010000218.1 GCA_903895695.1 uncultured bacterium | reverse complement strand
TAAATGAAGGGCGCGACGGTCGTGCTGGTGGCGATGAAGATCGCCATCAGCAGGAGCACGAGCACGACAGGAATGATCCACCACGCCGTGTTGTGCCACGCGAACGAGCCGAATTCCTTCAGCAGCCGCCCCAGATGTTTCAAAAATCGCATAGCCGCTCCCCCCGCCCTTTCCGGCGTTCAGTCCAACACGTACTCCCGCCGCCAGTCGGCCTTGTCCTTCCACTCCGGCTGGTCCGCCTTCGACAGCAGGTACGACCCTAGCACCAGGTTGTCCATCTCCGTCCGCATAAAACACCGGTAGGCATCCTCCGGCGTGCACACGATCGGCTCGCCCCGCACGTTGAACGACGTGTTGATGATCACGCCGCAGCCGGTCTGCCGCTCGAACGCCTTGATCAGATCGTAGTAGCGCGGATTCGATTCCGGCGACACGGTCTGGACGCGGGCCGAGTAATCCACATGCGTAATGGCCGGGATATCCGAGCGCACCTGATTGATCCGCTCGCGGATGGGCAGCTTGCCTGCCGCCTCGAGCCCCAGGCACCGCTCGCGCTTGACGGGCGCCACCAGCAGCATGTAGGGCGACGGACGGTCGAGCTCGAAATAGTCGCTGACCCTCTCCACGAGGCAGGACGGCGCAAATGGCCGGAACGACTCACGATACTTGATCTTGAGGTTCATCACCGACTGCATCTTGGACGACCGGGCGTCACCCACAATCGACCGGCCTCCCAGCGCGCGCGGCCCGAACTCCATCCGGCCCTGCACGAGCCCGATGACGTGCTCGCCGGCGATGAGCTTGGCGATTTCGGGCGCCCAGTCGGCCGCTCCCAACTTGCGGGCGGGATATCCTTTTGCCTTGAGAAACGCTTCGACGTCCGCATCCTCGATGTCGGGCCCGAGCAGAGAGCCGCGCACCCGGTCATGGATGTCGTCGGCTTCGCGCGGCTCGTTGTGGACCTGATGCGACACCATGAGGGCCGCGCCCAACGCGCCGCCGGCATCGCCCGCCGCGGGCTGAATCCACAGATCCTTGAACGGCCCCTCGCGCAGCAGGCGCCCGTTGGCCACGCAGTTAAGCGCCACACCGCCGGCCAGGCAGAGATAGTCGGCACCCGTCAATTCCCGGGCGTGCCGGGCCATCCTCAGCACGATCTCCTCGGTGACGACCTGGATCGACCGGGCGATGTCCATCTCGCGCTGGGAGATCTCGCTCTCCCCCTTGCGTGGCGGCCCGCCGAATAACGTGTCGAACGCGCCGTTGGTCATGGTCAGACCGTCGAGATACCCGAAGTACTTCATGTTCAGCCGAAACGACCCATCCTCGCGCAAGTCGAGAAGGTTGTCCTTGATGACGTTGACGTAGGTCGGCTCTCCGTACGGGGCCAGGCCCATAAGCTTGTACTCGCCCGAGTTGACGCGGAACCCCGTGAAGTAGGTAAACGCCGAATACAGCAGACCCAACGAGTGCGGGAACCTCAGGTCTTTGAGGATTTCAAGGTGGTTCCCATCGCCCTTCCCGATCGCACTCGTCGCCCACTCACCAACGCCGTCCAGCGTCAGGATCGCCGCCTTGCGATAGGGCGAGGGAAAGAACGCGCTCGCGGCATGCGACTCGTGATGCTCGGGGAAGTAGAGAGGCGGCAGCGACTTGACGCCGCAACCTTCCAGGGCTTCCTCGATCTGCATCGGGATCCAGAGTTTCTCGCGCAGCCATAGCGGCACGGCCATCATGAACGACTGCAGTCCCGCCGGCGCCACCGCAAAGTACGTCTGCAGGATACGCTCGAACTTGCGGATCGGCTTGTCATAGAACGCCACCGCGTCGAGGGTCCCCCCCTGGCTCGCCAACTCCGCCAGGCAGAACTTGACGGCGTTGACCGGGAACCGCGCGTCGTGCTTCTTGCGGCTGAACCGCTCTTCCTGTGCCGCCGCCACGATCCGGCCGTCGCAGACCAGTGCCGCCGCGGAATCGTGGTAGAACGCGCTGAGGCCAAGCACGTTCATTAGTACTGCCTCCGGTACTCGGCGGAGTCCTTGACCGGGGCACGGGGCACCCAGTACGTCGGCTGTTTCGTCGGAAAGGCCAAACCCATGGGATCCTTCTGCTTGAGAGCCAGGATCAGGCGACCGGGCACGAAAATCAGGTAAAACACCGGAACAAGGCAGATCCATGTGACTATCCCGGCCACGACCTTGCCAAACGCCCGTCCGCACGCTTCCCATCGGGCGAACAGAGTGGGGACGGCTAGACCGGAAACCAGAGCGAAGACGGCGATTGCCCCCACCAGGCTCGCAGGAACGGCATGCCCGCGACGGGCGAACAGGATGGCGACCACCCCGGGAATAAGGGTCTGAACCAGCACACGGGACCACCGTGCAGATAAGGGTTGTGGTGTTGTTCCAGACATGGTTTGACCGAAAAAATTACCAGAAAGGCCCGGGCTTGTCAGCAGGTTTGAGGGCAGACCAGGACAAGACCGCAACGAACCCGCCGGGCTCGACGTGCGGGGCGAACATGATGTAGTCTGGACCGGCGTGGCATTCTGTCAGTCCGATTCTGCAGGCCTGCGTGCCGGAAGCGTGCCTCGGGATGTCCCGCCGGTGCCGCGTGACCTGGCGGAGTACTTCACACACGACACGCGTGACGGACGATAGATGCTTGTCGGGGCTGCACGACGTGCTGGCTCCGAGCTGCGAATACTTGGAAGAAGTTGCGATGACAAACGAGGAGGTCGGTCACGATGAGCGTTGGCCATATTGCGGAGGTCGATCGAGCCATTGAGGAGAAACTGTCTGCACCGCCGGCAGCCACCGTGGAGTGTGCGCGGCGGCTGGATGGCAACTATATGGTGCTGGGCGTGGGCGGCAAGATGGGCACCACGACGGCCCTGATGCTCCGCCGCGCCCTTGATGCCGCGGGCCGACCTGAGGCCGTCGTGACCGGCGTCTCCCGGTTCAGCCGGCCGCACGCGCGCGAGCTGCTGGAACAAAGCGGCGTGCGCACGCTGGCGTGCGACTTCGCCGAACCGGACCAAGTCGCTGCGCTCCCGCCGGCCGCCAATGTGCTCTACCTGGCGGGACAGAAGTTCGGCACCGCCGAATCTCCGGAGCTGACGTGGATCCAGAATACGATTGCGCCGGCCTTGGTTGCCCGGCATTTTCGCGCCGCACGCATCGTGGCCTTCTCGACCGGTTGTGTCTACCCGTTTGCCCCGGTCGACGGTCCCGGGTCGAACGAGTCTGAGCCCGTCGTCTTTCTCGGCGAGTATGTCAGTTCGTGCGTGGGCCGCGAGCGGGTGTTCACGCACTACGCCAAACGCTTCGGCACGCGGCTCCTGATTTTTCGCCTCAACTATGCCACGGAGCCCCGCTACGGGGTTCTGGTGGATATTGCGCTCAAGGTGCAGCGCGGCGAGCCCATCGACGTGACCATGGGCTGGCTGAACTGCATCTGGCAAGGCGACGCCTGCGCGCGCGCCATCCAGTGTCTCGAACACACCGCCAACCCGCCGCGCATTCTCAACGTCACCGGTCCGGAAAAACTCAGCGTGCGCGCCCTTGCCGCCGAGTTCGCACGTAAGCTCGGTCGCGAACCGGTCATCGTGGGGAAGGAAGACTCCCGCGCCTGGCTTTCGGATGCCAGTGCCTCGCTACAACTTTTCGGCCCGACCACCGTTTCGGTGGATCGGATGATCGGCCTGATCGCGGATCATGTGCGCGCGGGCGGGGCCGTGTTGGGCAAGCCGACCCATTTCGAAACCCGTACAGGAGAATTCTAGGCGCCATGGACATCCGTCGTCATCTGCTTGCAGGCCACGTCATTCCAGCACACCCCCTCGCGCTCGATGCGCAGGGCCGGTTCTCGGAACGCCATCAGTGGGCCCTCACACGCTACTACCTTGATGCCGGCGCCGGCGGGCTGGCCGTCGGGGTGCATTCGACGCAGTTTGAGATCCGCGAACCGAAGCATGCGTTGTTCAAACCGGTGCTGTCACTGGCGGCGGCCACCGCGACGGAAGAGCAACGCCGCACAGGGCGCGAGGTCGCGCTGATAGCGGGTATCTGCGGTCGTACACCGCAGGCACTGGCCGAAGCGGAGCTCGCGCGTTCGTTCGGGTACCATGCCGCGATGGTCAGCATGACGGCTTTCAAGACCGATCCCGAGGAAACCATTCTGGCCCACGTGACAGAAGTCGCCGGGTTGCTGCCGGTGGTGGGGTTCTACATGCAGCCAGCCGTCGGCGGGCGGGTGTTCAGTGTTTCGTTCTGGCGGCGGCTGGCGACGATTCCGTCGGTCGTGGCGATCAAGATAGCGCCATTCAACCGTTACCAGACGCTCGACGTTGTGCGCGCCGTCATCGAGGCCGGCCGCGACGACATCGCGCTTTACACGGGCAACGATGACACGATCGTCACCGACCTGTTGACGCCGTTCACTTTCGAAGCACAGGAACGGCGTGTCACGCGGCGCATCGTCGGAGGTCTGTTGGGGCATTGGGGGGTCTGGACCCGCTCGGCGGTGAGCCTGCTCGACGAAATCAAGGCGGCGACCCGGGAGCCGCAGCTTGAGGCCGCGTGGCTGACGCGGGCCGCAGCCGTCACGGATATGAATGCGGCAGTATTCGACACGGCCCACGGGTTTTCCGGCTGTATCGCGGGCATTCTCGAAGTCTTACGCCGCCAGGGGCTCGTTGAATCCGCCCGCTGCCTGAACTCTCGCGAGGTTCTCTCGCCCGGCCAGGCCGATGAACTGACCCGCGTCTGTCGCGCGCATCCCGAGCTGACGGATGACGAATTCGTGGCCACACATCGCGACCGTTGGCTGCGTTGACAGCATGAGCGCCTATCCGCACCCCGACTCCTGCGAGCAACTGCTGGCGCAGATGATTGCCTATGAAACGACCAGCCTTCAGTTTGGCGGTCCTGCCGGGGGCGAAGCGCGACTGGCAGCCTTCCTCGAAAGCGCAGCCGGGGACTGGGGGTTACGAACCCGGCGCTGCGCCGTTGACGGCGGGGCCTTCAACCTGCTCGTCGAGTGCGAAGTCGCGCCTGACCTCGAGTGGTTGCTCTTTGCAAGCCATCTCGACACAGTGGGCGTGGAGGGCATGACTGTAGCCCCGTTTGCCGCGTACGTCGACGGGGACCGGATTCACGGGCGCGGCGCGTGCGATACCAAGGGTTCCGGTGCGGCCATGCTGTGGGCGCTGCGCGATTACGCCCGCGGCGCGGTCAGGCCGCGCAACGTCGGCGTGCTCTTCACGGTTGATGAGGAGGCCCGCATGAGCGGGGCGCGTGCCTTCGCCGCCCGCGAACTGCGAACGATCCCACGGCTGCGGGGCATTGTGGTCGGCGAACCGACGCTGATGCTCCCGGTCGTGGCGCATAACGGGTTGGTGCGCTGGCGGACGATCACACGCGGCGTAGCCGCACATTCATCCGATCCATCCCGCGGGCGGTCCGCCATTTCCGCCATGGTGCGCGTTGTCGCCGAGTTGGAGTCACGGTATGTGCCGTTAGCGTCGCGAACCCATCCGCTTACGGGCCGCGCTGCGGCAAGTGTCAACACCATCCGCGGCGGCACGCAGGTAAACGTCACTCCCGACTTCTGCGAGATCGAGTGCGACCGGCGCTTGGTGCCCGGTGAATCAGCCGAGGAAGCCTTGGCTGCCCGTGATGCCGTCCTGGCGGGCCTCGCTGTCGAGCACGGTTCGCCCTACGTAGCCCCCCCGTTGGACGAGGCCTGCGGCCGCGGACTGCTGGATTGGGCCCGCCCGGCCTTGGTCGCGTGCCGGATGGGTGCCGCACCTGCCGGTGCGGCGTACGCGACGGAGGCTGGCCACTATGCCGCCGCCGGCGCCGCCACGATCGTGCTGGGTCCCGGCGACGTCGCGCAAGCTCACACCCGCGACGAATGGGTCGAGCGCGCGCAACTGCTCGCAGCCGTGCAGCTCTACGGGACCATCATGCGGATTCCCTGAATCCAAGGCGTGCCGTCTTCCCGTACGGCACCCCTCTCCCCCGCCTCCCCGCGCCGAAAAACCACTTGCACTACGCGCACCGACGCACCAGATTGTAGCTGTCAATCCAGTCAACGGAGGCAACCGCAATGAAGTCGCTATCGAACGCCGTTCTGCTGATCGTCACCCTGGCACTGACCGCAACGTGGGGCTGCGCGCCTCAGCGCACGCCGAATGTCAACTACATCGTCCGCCCCAATGCCGGCGAACAGGAGGTATCCCAGGACGACAAGGACAAGCTGGCGGTTCTTCTGGACACCGTGGCCGCAAAGTACGGCATGGTCAAAGTGCCCAAGCGCCAGGCGGATATGCTGCGGGACTATCAGCCCAGCGAGTCACTGCTTACCGGACTCACGGCCATCGGCGAAAAGACCCGGGTCGTTGTGCAGGTGATGCCATTAATGCCGGGAGTTGACGAGAAACCCGTTTACGCGGACTTCAAGGCCAGCCTCGAGAAAGCCCTGCAAAGCGGCTTCGGCAGCCGGGTCAGCGTCGTGACGGAATAATGCCGTGGAGGACTAGACCCATGGCCGAATGGAGTTACGCACCGGAGTTTCCGTGGCTGCTGGGGGCGGGCCTGCTGGCCCTCTTCCAGGCCAGCGTGGCTTGGCGGCATCGCAGTCTCCTGTCGGCCCGGCAGTTCGCCATGCTCATGTGCGCAGTGGCGGTCTGGTCCGCGACGGGTGCGCTGGAACTCTGCACCTCCGACCTTGCCGCCAAGATCCTGATCTCCAAGTTCCAGTACCTGGGGGTCATTGCCGTGGCTCCGCTCTGGCTGCTCTTCACGCATGTCTTCGGTCGCGGCCGAATGCCTTCGCGCGGCACGCAGGCCGTCATATGGGGGCTGCCGGCGCTCGTGCTGGTCTTGGCCGCGACTAACGAGTGGCATGGATGGGTCTGGCCCCGTGTCTACCACGACTCGAGCCTGCCGCCCCGCTACGCGGTCTTCGAGCACGGGCCGGCGGTCTACGCGCTGATGGCCTATTCCTACGCTCTGCTCCTGATTGGAACCGTGACCGTCATTACGACCGCCCTGCGCTCGCACGGCATCTACCGTCGTCAGACAGCCTTGCTGGTTGGAGCGGCGGTTCTGCCCTGGGCCAGTAACGCTGTCTACCTGGAGGGGCGGTTTCCCCTGCCGGGCGTAGATCCCACCCCGTTCGCCTTTGCAGTCACGGGCCTCCTCTTGCTGTGGAGCTTCTACCGCCATCAGTGGCTGGAGCTTACGCCTCTGGCGCACGAACTCATCATGGCCGGCATGCAGGACGGCCTGCTGGTGGCTGACGAACGCGACCGCGTGGTCGACACGAACCCGGCCGCGCTTCGCCTGTTGCCCGGCTGGAGTTCCATCATCGGTGCGGAGCTTTGCGCCTTGATCCCCGAGATTCCCGCGGCGACGCCTGGCCCAGCCGTCGTCCGGCAGGAACTCCTGGAAGTGGCACGGGGTCAACCGGACAAGGTTCGATGGCTGGAAGTGCGCGTGTCGCCAATCGACCTCGACGGCCATCAGTACCGTGGGCGACTGGTATTCCTGCGGGACATCACGGATCGCAAGGAAACCGCAAGGAACCAGCGCGCCAGCGCCGCCATCTTGGCCGCACTGCCCGAGTTCCGCCGCTTGACGACTCCTGACGACCTCCGCAAGAGCATCCAAAATGTGCTCAGGCAGATCGGTCGCGCCATCGAGGTGGATCGCGCGTATGTGTTCGAGAACCACACTACACCGGACGGCGAGCTGGTGATGAGCCAGCGCTTCGAATGGCTAGGCGACGCAGCCCCCGCCCGGCGAAACAACGCCATGCTTCAGAGTTTCCCCTACTCCGCGGGACTCACGCGCTGGCGCGAGCTGCTTTCCGCCGGCCAGCCTCTTCACGGCCTCGTGCGCGAATTCCCCGAGCCAGAGCGCCGGATCCTGGAGCCGCAATCGGTCGTCTCGATTCTGGTTGTCCCAATCCAGCTCGAAGGTCGGCTCTGGGGATTCATCGGTTTTGACGACTGCCACACAGAGCGACGCTGGAACCCTTTGAAGATCGGCACCCTGCGGATGGCAGCCGAAACCATCGGCAGCGCGCTGCTGCGCATGGTCACGATGGGGCATCTCCGTCGCGCCGAATTCGAGCAGGCCCGCCTCGCCACGGCCATCGAGCAATCGGCCGAGACTATCGTTATCACCGATGCCGATGGGCACATCGAATACGTCAATCCCGCCTTCGAGGCGATCACCGGCTATAGCCGCGAGGAAGTCCTTGGCCGAACACCGTCGCTCCTCAAGAGCGGCAAACACGAGGCCGATTTTTACAATCACCTATGGAATGAGATCCGCGCGGGACGCGTCTGGGCAGGGCACGTGACCAACCGCCGCAAGGACGGCAGTGAGTATGAAGAGGAGATGACGATTTCGCCCGTGTTCGACGAGGGGGGGCGGATTGTCAACTACGTAGCCGCCAAACGCGACGTCACCCAGGAACACCGGCTGGAGGAACAACTGCGCCAGGCACAAAAAATGGAAAGCGTCGGCCGCCTGGCCGGCGGCGTGGCGCACGATTTCAACAACCCGCTGCAGGCCATGCTCGGGGCCGTGGAACTCGGGCGGGAGCGCTCTCTACGCGGGGAGGCGGCGTCCGAGGAGTTCGACGAGCTCCAGCATCTCTGTGGGCGCGCCACCGAGTTGACGCACCAGTTACTCGCGTTCAGCCGCCGCCAAGTGCTCCGAATTCAGACGATCGATCTCAATGCCCAGATCGCCGGCCTGATCAAGATGTTGCGCCGGGTGATCGGAGAAGACGTTGCCCTGACCTTCCAGGCCGACGCCAGCCTGCCCTTGGTGCAGGCCGATGCCGCCCAGTTGGACCAGGTCTTTCTCAACCTCTGCGTCAACGCGCGCGATGCCATGGTCGGCGGCGGAACGCTCAGGATCGAGGCCCAGGGAATTCGGCTGGATGCCGCCGCCTGCCTGGCGCAGGGTTGGGGCGAGGCTGGCGACTATGCTCTGATACGCGTGGTCGACACCGGATGCGGAATACCGGTGGAAAAACAGAGGTACATCTTCGAGCCCTTCTTCACGACCAAGGAGACGGGCAAGGGCACCGGGCTCGGCTTGGCCACTGTCCACGGAATCATCCGACAGCACCGCGGGTTCATCCGGTTCCAGAGCGAGGTCGGCCACGGCACGACCTTTGAGATCCTGTTGCCCGCCGCCCCACCGGACGTTGTGGCGGCGGCCGCCGCCTTCGAGACAAACGCCCCGCCTCCGGGCGGAACCGAGACCCTGCTGGTCGCCGAGGATGACGAGCTTGTCCGCAACATGCTGGTGCGCTCGCTGCGGGGGGCCGGTTACCGTGTGCTGCCCGCGGCGGACGGGCTTGAAGCGCAGACTATCCTGCAAGAGCACGGTTCGGAAATCCAGTTTGCGTTGTTGGACGTGGTGATGCCGCGGCTGGGCGGGGCTCAAGTCTATGACATCATCAAGACCGCGTATCCAGGCCTGAGGGTCCTGTTCAGCACCGGCCACGCCGCCGGTGAACTCCCGCCTTATCTCATGGCTCAGCAGGGCCTGGACTTGATCCACAAACCCTACAATCGCCGCGAGTTGCTACGCAAGGTTCGCGAGATGCTCGACCGGCGCTGAGCCGGTCATCACGACCCGAGCCGCCAGACGCCGCGCCTCTTCCGCCGGGGCTCCTCCGTCCCGAACCCACAGGTCGTCCAACAACTCGCTTGCGCTCCGATCGGAATGCTCGCGCTGGAGAAGAGCCAGGGCAGCCGCCGCGCCACGCGCGAAACGGACGGGCTCAATCCCCGCCTCCAGCGCCCGCCTCATGGTACCAATCAGGCGGTCGTCCCAACCCAATTTCCGCCGCGGATCGCGGATCACCCGATCCACGCGGTCGCGCAAGTGAGGGTTGACCATCCGGGTCATAAGGTCGTCCACGTACGCGCGGTAACCGTCCGCCGTAAACAGGGCGTCAACGCTGCGGTGCCGCGCGATCATGGCGCCGCCCGATTCGACCAGAAATGCGCTGCGCACGAAGGACGTCAATTGGGTGTCGCCGGCCGCATCTGACATGTAGGTCAGCCCCTTGGCGGCCGCCAGGTACCCCAGCAAGGCATGTGCCGCATTGTGCCCGTACAGTTTGGCTTCCTCGAAAGGCAGCAGGTCGTCTTTTTCCTCGAAGACCGTAATCCCTCGCAAAAATCCGGACAATGTGACGCGACTGACGAGGATGCGGTTAAACGCTTCCACCAGGATGGCCCGCCGCAGACCCGGGGCCATGGGAACCAGGGACGCCGCGCCCGTGTCGCCGACAGTATCTATTACTTGGCTCATCTTGCCGATGACCGTGTTCAAGAATCGAACGTGCCGCCCCAAGTCGATCCCTTCCACATGGCCCAGCACCTTCGCTTCCAGGATCTCCGCGGCATGGTTGTGGTTCTCGGCCGCATAGACGACGCAATCCGGTCCGCCGTGGCGGGCCTTCAGCGCCAATCCTTCGGCCAGTACCCGCGCCACGGACGCCTGACCGCGATCAAAGAACTCCACACTTGGCAAAGCCGTGGCAATCTCCTGGGCTTCAGCCACGGCTTCCACCAAGGCCAGGTGGTCGCGGGCTACCGTCGGGTTGAGCATATCGACGCCCGCCACCACATGTGTCTCTACGCCGCAAGCGGTCGCGATGTTGACGGAGTATCGGCCCCCGGACCGGCGTATCCCCTCTACCGTTTCCGGCACGATCTCAGCCACGACCAGCCGCCTGAATGCGCCCGAGCGGGCGGCCTCAAACAGAAACAAGCCGCTCTGGATTGGACCGAACCCGAAGCCGACAAACGTCCGCGATCCGCTCATGGGCACACCCATCCGTCCCGGGGCCCGCGCCAGGCTCCTGAGTCAAGCCGCACCCAGTCCGGGGCCGGGGACGTATCGTCCAGCCGGGACCAACCATTTGCCTGACGGGCCATGACTTGGCGCCACGACGGAACGCCGCTCGTGGCATCGGCCTGCTCAACACTGCAAGCGCCCACAGCCACAGCGGCATTGATTGCCTGCTCCGGGGACAGGCGGCCCAGCAAGCCCATCAGGAAACCCGCGATCGTGCAATCGCCTGAGCCGGTGGTCCCGAGGACGGCAGCCTGATAACAGGGCGTCATCAACTGGCGGGCGATCCAATCCGAACCCAGTCGAGCCCGCCCCATGGCCTCCACCCGGCGCCGTTCCGGCGTAGTCGCCAGATACAAGCCCCGCTCGCCGAGCTTGATGGCCACGACCGCCGCGCCCAGCGCCAGCAGCCGGCCGGCCAGTTCGTCCAGCAGGCCGGGCTCGGCACCCGCGGTAATCCGGGTTCCGTACCGCGCCTCGATTCGTTCGAACCGTGGGCGGTCGAGCATGAACAGGAGCTCCTCAAAACTGGGAAGAAACACATCCACATGCGGCAGCACTCGTTCGATCAACGCCGGCCAGTCTACACGCCCCGCCGGCGAATCCGGATCGGGACGCGCCATATCCAACGACGTCGTGGCTCCCCCGGCTTTCACCCGCCGGAGCAGCGTCAACAGTTCGGCGCCTCCCTGCTCGTACATACGCCGCATCAGGGGCGGGTAACCGAAATGAAGCAGTGCGGCGTCGCGCAGGTTGCCTTCGCTAACGTCATCCGGCCCAAACGCGTCATTGGCGCCGGGGCAGTGCAGGAACACGCGATCGGTGCCGGGCGGGCTGATCACGATTGTGTACGAGGTCGGTTCACATCCCACGACCAATCGGCTCCCAAGCCCTGGGCCGGCCTGTTCCAATAGAGCGCGCACGATGTTGCCGAGGTGATCGTTGCCGATCTTCCCCAACAACCGAACGGTACCGCCGAGGCGATGCAGAGTCAGCCCCGTGTTGGGAACAGCACCACCTGTGGAAAGCACGGCCGCGCCCACGTCGACAAGCTTGCCCGGCACAAGCAGGCGATCCAGACCTGCGTCGGATTCTCGAAAGGCCGGGATGATGTCGAGACAGATGTGCCCCGCGACGACGATGACAGGCTGTGCTGACACACTTGCTCCCCATTCTTTCGGCTCGCCCTGGCCGTCAATCGGGCTGGGATGGCGGCAGACGCGCATCGCGGGCCCGCACCAGATAGGTCAAAATTCCCCGCGCGAGGCCCTCGGCTACCTGCTCGCGGTACGACTCGTCGGCCAGACGGGCGGCCTCGCGGACATTGGATAAAAAGCCGCACTCGACAAGCGTAGCCGGACAGGCGGCGTTGCGGATCACGAAGAAACGCGCGCGCCGAACACCGCGGTCTTCCGCGCGTGTCTGACTCAGGACACCGTGGTGAACATAATACGCAAGCAGCACGTTGGCCCCGTCGAAGCGATTGCCGGGGCAAGGGACGGACCGGGCCAAGCGCCGGACGTCGATGGCGTCGGAAGTGGCGGGATAGCCGGCAGCGGGGACGATATACGTTTCCACGCCGGAGGTGGCAAGATCGCGAGAAGCGTTGAGATGAATGCTAAGGAAAAGATCCGCCTTCTGGTTTGCGGCGACCCCGGAGCGCTTGTCCAAGGCAATGAACGTATCGCGGTCTCTCGTGAGGACCGCATGTACGCCGCACGCCTCCAGTTTCAGGCGCAGCCGTTTGGCAAGGTCCAAGGTCAGCCGCTTCTCCTCAAGAAGACGAGCGGTACGGGTTCCCGGATCGATGCCGCCGTGGCCCGGATCGATGACGACTGTTCCAAGGGGCACTTTTGCCAACGTAGGGTCCGGGTTCAGCAACGGCCCCAGAGTACCCGCGGCATCTACAGGTCGGACCACCCAGTCCGGGCCGTACTTGTCGATGCCACCATTGAGAAAGACGGCGATCCCATCCACGACCACCTTGCGACTCCCGTTCTCAAAGGCGAGCGTGCGGAAGCGCCCCCGGAACAGAATCGTGTGTCCATAGGCACTGTAGTCGGAGAACGCGTAGAGCGCCATGACATCCCGGAGCGTCAATCCGCCCTCGGGCGCCACCGCCCCGGATGGCTGCCCGAACGCGACCACGGCCGCGGCAACACCCACTAATACGGCAATCCTGGGACGGTTCATTCGTCGGTTTCCGCGGTTCCCCCGCCGCGATGGCCAGCCTTTTTGCTAGTTGGGAGGGGGGCACTTTGATATAGGGACCGTGGTGTGTCAAGCAGGGCGTATCGCGCCCGTGTCAGGAGCTGGCGTATGGCTGAAGTGACGCTCGATCAAATGCCCCAAAAGGCGAAGGATTTGTTCAACCGTGGATTCACGGCATTAGAGAGGGGCAATCTCGATTACGCCGTCGACATGTTCACGGCGTGCCTGCAACTGGAGCCTCTATTCCACCAAGCGCGTCGGTATCTTCGAGCCGCCGAAGTGAAACAGTTCAAGGGCCGGGGGGGCAATGCCCTTACACAACTGGTCACGACCCTGACAGGTCTGCCAACAGTCGTGACCGCACAGGCGTTGTTGAACGCGGGCAAGCCCATGCAGGCAATCGCCGCGCTGGAAAAGGTGCTGCGGAAGGATCCACTCAATCTCTCGTACGCCAAGGTGCTGATCAAGGCCGCGGAGGCGGCCGGGGAGCAGGAAATCGCCATCCAGACTCTGGTCATGGTCCTAGAGACTCATCCTCACGATGCTTTCGTCCTGAACGCGTTGGGGCATCTCTACCAGAAGACTGACCAACCCCGGCAAGCGCTCGAGTGCTTTGAAACGCTGTGCGAACTGAAACCCAATGACAGCGCTGCCCGCAAGGCGCTCAAAGACGCGTCGGCCATCAACAGCATGACCAAGGACGGCTGGGCCGAAGCCGCCGCGTCTGGCAAGGGATACCGCGCGCTGATCCGCAATGAAAAGGAAGCGCAAATTTTGGAGCAGGAGAACAAGGCCGTCAAAGGCCGGTCGGACATCGAAATGCTCATCGCCGAGAACAAAACCCGTATCCAGCGCGAACCCGGCAACATCAACTACCGCCGCGCACTGGCCCAGCTCTACGCCGACAACCAGATGTTCGAGGAGTCCATCCGAACGCTGCAGGATGCCTTGGCGGTGTCGGGCGGCCGCGATCCACAGCTCGATCAGTCAATAACCAATGTCCGCCTCCAGGCCTTCGAGCACGAGATCAAGCGCCTTCGCGACAGCGGCATGGCGGCGGCGGCCCAAGTCAAGGAACAGGAACGCGATCAGTTCCTGTTCAACGACGTTCAGGACCGTGTCTCGCGCTACCCGAACGACCTGCAGGTCAAGTATGAGTTCGGGCTGATGCTCTACCAGCAAGGCAAGATCAACGAGGCTATCCAGCAGTTCCAGTCGGCCCAGCGGAACGCCCAACGGCGCGTCAGTTGCCTCTATTATATCGGGCTTTGCTTCAAGGCCAAAAAACAATACGACATGGCCATCGACCAACTGCAGCGAGCCGTCGCGGAATTGCCTGTCATGGACGACCAGAAAAAGGCCGTCGTCTACGAACTTGCACAGGCTCTTGAGAGCTCGGGTCGCATGCCCGAGGCCGTCGACCACTACAAGCAAATCTACCAGATCGACATCGGCTATCGCGACGTTACGGCCAAGGTCGAGCGGGGTTACTCCAAGGCCGGCTAGGCCGGACGAGGTAACGGACGGATGCACGGAAGACTGGAGCCAACGGTCGGGGTCGAACCGACGACCTGCGCATTACGAATGCGCTGAAACAACAGTAAATTAAGCATTCCATAGTGCCTTGTTGACGTTTTGTAGTGTACACCTCGCTTCCGTTCTGTCATATTACGGCCAGAACAAGACCGGAAAGGAAGCGGGCGATGAAAACACGCAAAGGATTCCTGATTCAGCGAGGCCGGACCTTCTACGCCGTCTGGACCGTGGGCGGCCAGCGCTTCGTCAAGACCACCGGCCAGACCAACCGCCGGGACGCCGAAACCCGGCTGGCCGAGATCATGGCCCCCTTCCTGGTCGAGGATGAAGTCCGCACCCTGGAGAGCGTCAAGGCGAGGATCGAGGGGGCCAAGTCCGAACTGGTTGCCTTCGATGAAGCCAAGAACCCGCCGCTTGGGTTCAACGCCACCAAGTGCCCGGACGGCACCGACCGGCCCGGCGCCTGGTCAGTGTTCCGCAAGGCCCAGAACCGCCCGGATTCCGGCAAGCGCACCCTCTCCGATTACGAGGGGTACTATCAGGCGTTCGTTGATTGGCTGAAGGAGACCAAGCGCAACGCCCCCACCCTGCGGGACGTGGCGCCCGAGATTGCGGCCGACTACGCCGGCCACCTGTCCGAACGGGGAATAAGCGCCGGGACGTTCAACAAGCATATCAACACCCTGGCCCTGGTGTTCCGCGTGCTGGCGGCGCCGGCCCGACTCACGGCGAACGTGTGGGACGGCATCAACCGGAAACAGGCCGTTCAGGACTCGCGCCGCGAGTTGACCATCGAGGAATTGCGCCGGGTCTGTGCCGCGGCCACCGACGAATTGCGTGTCCTGCTGGCGATCGGATTGTATACCGGCCTGCGCCTCGGTGACGCCGCAACCCTGCGGTGGGGCGAGACCGACCTTGTGCGCGGCATCATCCGGCGCGTACCCCACAAGACCGCCCGCCGCAACCCCAAGCCGGTGAACGTGCCCATTCACCAGACGTTGCGGGCCATGTTGGATGAGATCCCCGCGGGTGATCGGCGCGTGTACGTCCTGCCCGAGACGGCCGCCGCCTATCTGCGGGACACGTCGGCCCCGTCGAAGCGGATACAGGATCACTTCGAGGCATGCGGCGTCATCATCCACAAACCCGGCACCGGGTTCGTCATTCAGCAAGGCGAAGACGGCAAACCGAAGGCCGTGCATACCGGCCAACGTGCCGTTGTCGAGGTCGGCTTTCACTCGCTGCGTCACACGTTCGTCAGCCTGTGCCGGGAATCCGACGCGCCCCTCTCCGTTGTCGAGGCCATCGTCGGGCACAGCAACCCGGCCATGACACGGCACTACACGCACACCGGCGAGGCCGCCGCCCTGGCCGCCGTGACCGCCCTACCCTCTTTGACGGCCGAGCCCGTCAAGGCCCTGCCAGCGGCCGACCCGTTGGCGACGTTCAAGGCCCAGGTCCGCGCCATCGTCGAGGAATTGAACGGCAAGACATGGAAGAACGCCAAGGGGCAGTTGACCGCTCTGGCACAGTGACGGTGTGCCGCCGGTTGATCCCCGGCGGAAGTCCTGCCGGTGTCCGGCCTATCCCGGCACCGGTGGGCATCCTGAAAGGAGATGGTATGAATTTTTCTTCGGATGGCATTACCCTATCAGGCAAGGACTGATGGGGTAGACAGGTTACAGGCTGAATCTGTCGTGTGAGGCAATGACCTCGTAAAGGAGATTGGTCAGACCTGTAGCTGGAGCGC
>CAITUY010000217.1 GCA_903895695.1 uncultured bacterium | reverse complement strand
GCGCTCCAGCTACAGGTCTGACCAATCTCCTTTACGAGGTCATTGCCTCACACGACAGATTCAGCCTGTAACCTGTCTACCCCATCAGTCCTTGCCTGATAGGGTAATGCCATCCGAAGAAAAATTCATACCATCTCCTTTTTCCACAAAGGGTGGGGAAATGGTAGGCGCAAGCGGCGGATATGTCAAGTGGGCGAATTCTCTTTGGCGAATTTTATTCGCAGAAAAGTGACAATGGGTCGGGGCCTGACGCCGGGGTGGTGTCGGCCATTGAACCTGTTGATCCCGACAAACGCGAGGGGCGAAGATTTGGAGCGGGCGACCGGGTTCGAACCGGCGACCATCTGCTTGGAAGGCAGAGACTCTACCAACTGAGTTACACCCGCATGATGAACGCCCTACTGTTTACCAGACCCCGGGCTTGGCGTCAAACGCTTGACACCACTCCTGTGGGAGTGCATCTTCAAGACTCTGCCCGGTAAGGGGCGATCCGCGTGGACGGGCGGCGCGACAGGCGACCCGGGTGGAGCCTTCCCCAAGGGGGGACGGCTTCGCGTTTTGCGTCCCCGCGGGGCGTCGGCAACCCGGAAGTAAGGGAGAACCATGGCAAAGAGACAGAACGCGAAAACCGTCGCGGACGTGCCGGCGCCGGTGTCCGCGACGCCCGCTGCGACGCCCGTCGAGGAACCCACCGAAAGCGTCCGGCACTTCCTGAAACCCGAAGATTGGCTGGCCGGCCTGGCCATGGCGCTGTTGTCCGGTCTGGCCTTCTTCTATTACATGGCGCCAGAAGTGACCCTGCAGGATTCGGGCGAGCTGGTGACCGGGGCCTTTACGTTCGGTGTCCCGCACCCGCCGGGTTACCCGCTGTGGGCCTTCATCGGGTATGTGTGGAGTCACCTGATCCTGCCGTTCGGCAATCCCGCGTGGCGGATCGGCATGCTCTCGGTCGTGACGGGCGCCCTCACGGTGGCCGTCATGACGGTAACGATGACCCGCAGCGTACGTCTGCTGCTTCACTCTCTCCCCTGGAGCGATTCCGTTTCCGAGCGGCTCCAGCATTGGGTGGCGCTGACGGTCGGCTGCAGTTCGGCCTTGCTCTTCGGGTTCAACCGCGGCGTTTGGCTGTGGGCCTGCGTCTCGGAGATGCGCGTACTCAACGTCTTTTCCTTTGTGTTGATCGGCGGGGTCCTTTTTGCGTGGATCGTGCAGCCGCATCGCCGGGGGTTCCTGTATGCAACCCTGCTGCTGCTGGGGCTGAGCCTGGCGAACCACCAGACGATCGCCGTCATGGCGATTCCATTTGGCGCGGGCGCGCTGGCGGTCGGGCTTGAGTCGTTTGTCGAGGCGCGACGCCGTACCCCGGGAGCACGGTGGCTGCCCACCCTGATGACGTGCCTGGGCACCTTCTGGGAACTGGCCGCCGCCGGGCTCCTGAGCGGCATGGTTGGGCTGTTCATTTTCGCTTGGTTGCGGACCCCGCCGGGCGCGATGTCCGCTGATCCGGCGTTCGTGCAGGCGATCGCGGCCGGGATAGCCGGCGTGGTCCTGCTGATTGTCGGCCGGACGACCGGCTGGTGGGCGGTCAAGCGTGCGCTGGTCTGCACGGGGTCGTTTCTGGCGGGCGTGTCGTTCTACCTCTATATGCCGTTGGCCGCCGCGACGAACCCGCCGATGAACTGGGGCTATGCGGCCACGAAGGAAGGCTTCCTGCACGCCATCACCCGCGGCCAGTACGAAAAGGTTCAGACCGCCCACGTGTTCAGCGAGGAATTCCTCCTCAAGATCAAGGTTTTCACGCAGGGGTTGATACACCAGTACTCGTGGCCGGTGGTGTTGCTCGGGCTGGTATCGCTGGTGGCCATGGCGATGTGTTGGCGGGGCATGAAGCCGCGCGGCCGCGCCTGGATGGTTTTCGTGTGGGCCGCGTTCGGGGCCACGAGCCTTGGCCTCCTGACCATCATCAACCCCAAGCTGGACAAGCAGGAACAGGAAATCACGATCAAGTTCTTCGCGCCTGCGCACGGCTTTTACGCCATGCTGATCGGGTACGGGATCGCCGTGCTCCTGAGCCTGCTGGCCTGGCGGGGCCCGAAAGGATCCACCATCGCCGTCGCCGTGCTCGGCGTGGCGCTGATGGCGCTGCCGCGCGTCACTTACACGCGCAACTGGGAGCTGTGCAACCTGCACGGCCACGATTTTGGCTACCTGTTCGGCTACCTGATGTTCGAGCCGGGCGGCGGTTACCCGCCCATGGAGAAGGACGCCGTGCTCTACGGCGGCACCGACCCGGGCCGGTTCGTGCCGACCTACATGATCTTCTGCGAGAGCCGCGTGGCGGCCAAGGACCGCTTCAGGAACAAGAACTTCGACCGGTCCGACGTCTACATCATCACGCAGAACGCCTTGGCCGACAACACGTACATGAGTTACATCCGGGACCATTACGACTTTTCGCGCCCGGACGCAGACCATCCGGCAACGATCGCCCAGTATCCGGCCTGGCGGCGATTTCTCTTTGAGCTGGGCTGGAAGTATCTCCACCGCGATCATACCTACCCGCCCGCCCCCATCTGGATTCCGAGCCCCGAGGACAACAACCGGGCGTTCCAGCAATACGTCCAGGACGTTCAGGCCGGCCGAATGCCGGCCAGTGCCGACATTACCATCGAGAACGGGCGCGTCAGCGTGCAGGGCGTCGGCGGGGTGATGACAATCAACGGAATCCTGGCCCAGTGGATTTTCGACCACAACAAAGCCAAGCACTCCTTCTATGTGGAGGAGAGTTACGTCATCCCCTGGATGTATCCCTACCTCCGGCCCGCCGGGATCATCATGAAGCTCGAGAAGGACCCGGTGCCGTCGCCGCAGGAGAATCCCAAGCTCTGGACGGAGATCAAATCGCGCGACCGGGCTTACTGGGACGCGCTGTCGAGCAACTTTCTGGCCCGGGCGGATTTCCAGCGCAACAGCGACGCCAAGAAATCGTTTTCCAAGCTGCGCTCGGCCATCGCCGGTTTGTATGCAGCCCGGGGCGAGGTGCCCGAGGCCGAATATGCGTTCAAACAATCGCTCGCCTTGTGTCCGGACAGCCCCGAGGCGAACTTCCGCCTGGCCGACCTGTACATGCGGTTACGGCGCTACACGGAGGCCCGGACCCTGATTGAGACCTACGCCTCTATCGACATCTACAACAACAACGCCAAGAATTTTCTCGATAACATTCGGGGCGTGGAAAGCCAGGATCTGCGGCGCCAGGCCCTGGAAACCCAGATGCAGGGCGGGCAAGGGAAGGTGGACGTCAATAGCGCTCTCGAACTGGCCTCGATCTACCAGCGGTTGGGCATGGATGCCCAATTCCTGAGCCTGACGCGCGGTGTTCTGGACAGCACCAACCTGCCCCCGGGCATCTATTTGAGTGTAGCGCAGCTTTACGGAGCCGGCAAGAGATGGGACCTGTTCTCGGGCGCCCTGAGGCGTTACCTTCAGTTCGACTCCCGCAATTTCAGGATCTGGATCGACGTTGCCTATGCGGAGTTGTCGCAGAACCGGCCGACGGAAGCTTTCGACGCGCTCAGGCGCGCCGTTGAAACGGGTGGCGAAGCGGCCCGGGCAGCCTTGCGGCAGGATAAACGGTTCGAGCCGCTGCAACAAAGCCCGGAATTCCGCGCGCTTGTTCCGCCGCCCCGGGATCTGCCGCTGCTTGAGTCGGGGCTCTGAGCGGCCGGGATCCCCTCCCGGGCCGACCGTCGGCTTTGACGCGCTGCCGACCGCGCGGGCGCTTCCTCGCGGTCAGTCAATGCGGATGGTGAGCTTGCCCTTGCTGTCGGTCGCCACTCGCACGAGTGTCTTCGAAAACCCATCGCTCGCGCTGATGTTCGTCTGGGCCATGAACCGGTCGGCGAGGGAGCCGGCATCCACGACATTGCTGCTGAGCACGATCAGCCGGCCGGGTTGCGCAGCACATGCCAGGATGGACAGATCGTCCGGCGACCGCACGCCGCCGACATACAGGACCATGGGCGCGAGCCCGAGCAGGCTTTCCACGCCCTCCGCCAAGGTGGCAACGTCGGCGCCGACTTCGCATTGAACGACGATGGAGTTGCGATGTCCCATGAGATACGTGAGCGTGTTCTCCACGATGCCGATGATCTTCCGACACTCTTGGTTCACCTTGTCGAGAAGGGCATACACAAGGGCGCTATTGGCCACGGCGTCCGACCCGGAAACCGCGAGGAGTCCGCCCCCGGGCAACTGGGTGAGCTTGAAGAGGCGGTCGGCCAGCGCCGGATCCCCGCATAGCAGGCCCAGTTCCGGGATGCTGAAGGGGATGCGGGTCACCATGAGGAGCTTGCTGCCGCGCTGGGTGAGGTAGGTGATGCGTATGCGG
Organism: uncultured bacterium; assembly: GCA_903895695.1. Classification (GTDB taxonomy): domain Bacteria; phylum Verrucomicrobiota; class Kiritimatiellia; order CAIKKV01; family CAITUY01; genus CAITUY01. The sequence continues at coordinate 1,269 of CAITUY010000217.1, read as the reverse complement.
CCGACATTGCGCATCCCGAAGGAAAAGGTGCCCGCGAGGGAGGCGGGGTCCAGTTCCCGCTTGGTCGTCATGGCCTTGAACGCCAGCAGGGTGTCGAGTACGTCGCCGGAACTCAATACGATGCTCAGGATGACGTTCACCTGGCCCTGCGCATGGACGACGGGCGGGGCATTGGGCGCCAGCACGACGGTGCTGGGCGTGGTTTCGGTCGAGAGATAATCCAGGATTTCCTGAGAACGATTCATGGCCGGTCTCCTGTCGGCGGGTTGCGCCCCTGAACCGGCGAGCCCCCCGTCGCTGGAAGCAATCTAGCAAGGCGCCCCCGGCGCTTCAATCCCGCTTTCACGCGGTGCCGCGGAGGTACGCCTGTCGGCGGGTCTCGGGAAAACGTTCAATGGCGTAGCGCAGCATGGTGCGCGGCATGGTCCGCTGGCGCGGTGCGAGGAAGCGCTCGAGCGCGGCCGTGTCGCGTTTGCCGACCTCGCGCAGCATCCAGCCCGCGGCCTTGTGAATCAGGTCGTGTGGGTCGCCCAGCAGACGGTCAGCGATGCGTAACGTATCCTCGAACTGGCCCTGCCTGATAAACGCGAATGTGGCCACGATCGCGATCCGCCGTTCCCAAAGCGAACGCGATCGGGCCAGTCGGTCGAGCACGCGTCGGGGCCGGTCCAGTAACCGGGCGCCGACGATATTTGGCGCCGAACAATCGACCAGGTCCCAGTTGTTGATGCGGGCCGTATGGCCTAGGTAGAAGCGGTAGATCGAGTCCCGGTCTTTCTCTGCGCCCTTCTCGAACTGGCGCACGAGGATCAACAGGGCCAGCATTCGTTCTTCGTGGATAGGTGACGCGAGGAGCGAACCGACGACGCGCTCGTCCGCCGCACCGAATTCACGGACCACGGCCCGGAGTGCCGGCAGGCGCACGCCGATGAAGATGTCGCCTTCGCCGTACTCGCCCGGCCCGGTCTTGAAGAACCGCTGCAGGACTCCGGCGTCCCGGGCGCTGGCGCGGGAACGAAGGGCCGCACGGATGGCACTGGCGGTGGGACGGGCTTCGCTCATGGGCGCGCATCATGCCATACCCCGGCGCCCTGTTCAAATGTCGTGAAGCCCGATTCGTGACCCGTTCGAGTTGCGCCAGAATAAAAGGTTACCGAAGGGCGGGTGAGCTGGGTGATGGTTGCGCCATAATTGGTGTTACCGAAGCTGGCTGAGGATTGCGTGTCGTTTGGCGTCGATGAGGGTACGCAGTTTGTAGGGGTCGAGGTT
>CAITUY010000216.1 GCA_903895695.1 uncultured bacterium | reverse complement strand
GACGCATGGCGAGGTGCCAAACCCGCCGTTGCGCAATTGCCCCGGCAGAAAGCCGTTGAACAAGATCAAGTGGGCGTCTTCCAGATAACTGACTTTCCCGGTTAGACGCCAGAGATTCACCGTGAGGATGAATGAATCGGTGACCGCGCAGGCTTCCGTCCACTCCGGCTTGTTGAACCAGTTGAAATTCTCATAGGTTTCGGTCATCGCCAGGTCGCGGTATTGTTTGTAGAGCGCCTCGGCAAAGGCCAGGTCTTCAGGCCGGTGTTGCAACTCGTACCAACGGAGAATACCTGTAGTGGCTGACAGCATTGCGTGGGTCTGCACACTGATCTTTACCAGGTCCAGTTCACGATACCTTGCGATCATGGTTTCGATCGTCGCTTTGAGTTCCGGGGATGGAACCTGCACATAACTCCGCGTTATTCCGTCCAGCAGAAGGAAGAGTTGCCCGATGTCGCCGCCTGACAGGTGCCAGTTCATTTTGGCGGCTGCATCCGAGTTCTCTCGATAGAGTGAGATCGCCTTGCGCGCCGGAACAAACAGATTGGCCGACATGCGCTTCAGCGTTTCGGTTGCCTTGGCATCCCCGGTCCACTGTCCATATTCACTCAAGCCGCAAGCATAGCCGTTGTGCGCGGCCAGGACATCCTCGTTCGCCCGGGATTCGGGCAATTGCGGACCAAGATAGCCGTCGGAATTATGCAGTTCCGCACTTCGTTTTACGAGCTCATGAAGACTGGTCGGCGCCGGCTGATGCAATGCCCGGGATAGCAAGGTAAGCCCGTTGATACAACGACCGATCGCGTCGCCGGGAAAAGGTTCGAAGTTGACCTTCGAGAGGCTTTGCCACTGGAAGTATTCATCCTGAAGGTGCGCGAACGACAATTTCGCCCGTTCCTTCAACAATCCCTCCGGAGTCACATCCTCGAAAGCGATGGTCTTCATGATCGGCTCGCGGAGCTTGAGCATCTTGGCCCGTTGCTGGTTGGGCAGATCGATGCCGCCCGCCGCCCGCCAAGCCGTTGCGGTTACCGGGAACAGCGCGACCCGGTACTTGGTGCAGCCATATGGCACGAGCGTGACCTCCGTCGCGGTGCCATCGTCGACCAAGCCCGGCAGGGTCCCTGGATCGTTACCCGGCCAGTCAAACGCCTGCGCCGGCACTTTCAACCGCAACGGCGCGGCCAGCGGCCACTCCCACCGGGCCGGCATGGTGTCGCGCTCGACCTTGAGGGTCGTGCCGGCCACGGCGAACTGCCACGGCACCGACGGATCGGCGCCCTTGCCATCCTGGGTCTCGGCCATCGGCAGGGCAAACAACAGCGGACCGTAACTGACCGACGCAAACGGTGCCGGTGGTCCTTTCGGATTCCGATCCAAGCCGGTCGCAACCGCCGCCCGCATCGGCAGATGGAGCGTGACCTGATCGCCGGCCGTCCACGTGCGTTGAATGCGCTGGAACCCATGCACCGGCGCGAGCGTGACGGGCGTGCCATTCACCCGGATCTCAGGGGTCGCGCACCATCCGGGCACCCTTAGCGACAACGGAAACTCGACGGGCCGCTCGGGTGCCACCTTCATCGTGATCGTCTCGGTGAACGGATATCCCGTCTCGCTGGCAATGCGAACCTTGACCCGCTCGCCCACCATTGCGTTGAGCTCCGACGGCCCGTAACAGGCCGCGACCAGGCCGCCATCCTGGCTCGCCAACCACATCCCCCCGACGTACTCGGGCAGGATCCGGTTCAATGCCGCCGTGCAGCACAGCGGAAAGTGCGACCGCCCGTAACTCTCCTGGCCGCCGCCATGGAGATAGTTGGCGGGTTGCAGGTACAGATGGGTCTGGCCGTTGCGGCCGAACACACCGGGGGCGGCATTGAAGAATGCCCGCTCGGTCTGGTCGGCCAGCGCGCCGTCGCCGCCGATCCAGAGCAGCATGTTATTACTCCAGACGAACCCG
>CAITUY010000215.1 GCA_903895695.1 uncultured bacterium | reverse complement strand
TGGCCCAACACTACGCCGACGAAATCATCCGCTTGACTCGCCAAGACCATGCCCGAACTCGCCTCCAAGAAGACCGCAAAACCTCAAACTCCCGAAAGAATGCATCCCAGAAGCGGCCAGATTAGATGCGTTTGCCCTGCCCGCTCCGTTCGTCTTGCCGCCCCGTCCCCCCCGGCGTAGTATCGCCGGATGAATTCCCTCTGGGATCCTGACGCCAAGTCCGCCTCCCTTCGCAAATGGGCCGACCACCTGCACAAGGAAGCCAAGCGTGTGTTCCTTCAGGACAAGGCCCACGCCCATTTCGTGTTCTCATTCGGGAATTCGGGGCCTGTCTCCGTTACGCCCGTCGCTCCCAAGACCCCTCAGGATCAGATCCACAATGCAATCATGGTGGCCATCCGGAAGACCCCGGCGGAAGCCGAGGACGTTGCAGGCCAACAGCCGGCTGATCGCTGCACCCGGGAGAACTTGATCCGTGTCGGTCGATTGATCTTTGCATTTTTCGGGTTTCGATCGGTGTTTCAGCCGCTGGAGCAGCGGCTGTTCCGTCTGTCACTGATCCTGCTGGCACTGATGCTCCCGGTTTTCCCCGCCGCCGCGACCACGGGGGAACTCGTCTGCGCCAGCAGCGAAGACCAGACCACGCTGCTTGAGCTGTTTACGTCGGAGGGGTGCAGCAGTTGCCCGCCTGCAGAGGCGTGGTTGAGCCGATTGGTGGCCAACCCGAAACTCTGGACGGAGTTCGTGCCGGTCGCATTCCATGTGGATTACTGGGACTATCTGGGCTGGAAAGACCGGTTCGCGTCGGCGCAATTCACGCAACGCCAACAGACTTACGTGACCGAATGGCGGCATCCGGCAATGTACACGCCGTGTTTCGTTGTGAACGGCCGGGAAGCGGGCGCTACAGGTCACGCCCGCTTGTTGGAACGACCGCGCATAATGCCTGGCCCCCTGCGCGTGGAGAGCAAGGGGCAGAATATATGGGTCGTGCGCTTCACGCCAGCAGCTCCCGCGACGGGGCCGTACCAAGCGCATGTGGCGTTGCTGGACTGCGGGCTGAGAGTCAAGGTCGCTCGCGGAGAAAACGCGGGCCGTGAATTGGCGCATGACTTCGTGGCGCGTCTCTGGCAAACCGTCTCAATGCAAGAAGCGGGTGGCACGGCAACGGCAGAGATGACGTTGGCGAAGACGCCGATCGAGACCGGTGTGCGCCGTGGGTTGGCCGTGTGGGTGACATGCGGCGGTGAATTGATGCAGGCCGCTGGCGGGTGGCTGCCATGATAGGGGATGGATCTTCAACGCGACTGACACCAACCGGCTCATCCATGTCAGCGGGTTTCGCTCGCTGGACTCGTCTGTGGCTGGGGTTCAGGAGCGTCGTGACCAAGCTGTCGCCCCGGGCCTGCGGGTAAAGTATCGGCAACTACCGCGTCGCATGGATCAGGTGCTACCGGTCCAAAGTCCTCTTCATCTCTCCCCACCTGTTGCTTGGAGCAGGCACCCCCGTGGGCGGCTCAACAGTAGTCCGTGCTCCATATAACAGGTGGGGCGGGGCGGATCCACGGCTGCGGCGCCCGGATGGTCAGCACAGCGGCGCGCGATCGCTGGGAAGGATACAGGCCAAGGCGTTCGCCTGCTCGTTTCTGCTGAAAGTACGGTAGTTGACAGGGTGCAGGGACTGGCAGCAGGATGCGCGTCGTGAATGGCTGTAGCGAGGGGAAATCAGGGGCTGGCCATGTCTTTCAAAGGCGAGCTACGGATACAGGATCTGGAGGGCCAAACCGGCCAAGAAGCCGTGCGCAAGCCAAGCATATGTGACAGGGATAGCCAAGTCCACGACTCATGGCGGGAGGATGACTTGGCGGAGGTGACGGCATGGACGATAAAGTCACGATCCTGACAAGGGTGCTCAGTGAAGCACCCACATCGCTCTTTCGGAAGAAGGAGGCGACGATCTTCGATGTCGGCGGTGCATCTTACTACGAGAATCCAGCATCCGACATGTTGGCCTTCTTCTTGGACTCGTCCAAGGCCCATGGGTTTGGTGCCCTCTTCCTTGAGGCATTTTGGACCCACCTCAAGCCACCATCCGACCTCAATTGGAGCGAGATCCTGCGCGTCCTGCGAGAAGACCGTACGGAGAATGGGAAACGTCCCGACATCATCGTGGACAGCAGCAACTGGGTCCTGTTCATAGAGAACAAGATCCGGCACGTGCAGGACAACCCATTCAAGGAATACGAACGGCATGCCAGCCAGGCTTTCAACGGCAAGACTCCCTTCTTCTGCGTGCTTTCGCCCAGCGGGATCAGCAACGCACCGCCGAACTGGATAGGAATCTCATACGGCAGCTACCTGCGTGAGCTGAGGGCTTTACTCGGTACAACTCTGCTTGCTCGGCCATTTTCGAAGTGGGACGTGTTTGCACGAGAGATTATCCTGCATCTGGAGAACCAAGCCACGGAGCATGAAATGGAACCAAGAGAGCGAGCTTTCGCCGAGGAGAATTATACAAACATCGTCCGAATGGCGGCACTGCGGGACAGCTACGTCACTCAACTTGCCGAGGAAGGCAAGCAACGCCTAAATGCGGCGATTACTGGAATCACGTTCGAGTGCAAACGGGAAGACTGGGGGGAGGGCTACGACGCTCTGGTGTTCTGGTCGGAGAAGTGGGGTGGACGCAACGATGGAACCGTTGTCTTCTTGCACTTGTGGAATACCTCTGTCAACGGAATCACGGCAGGGCTCTGGGTACGGGATGCGAGCTTTGCGCCAATCAAGCGAGAGTTGGAGAAGGTTGGTGCAAGACCCGACTACACTACGCCGGAAACTGGCTGGCAATGCTGGGTTTCCCCCTTGCAGAAAACTGTCGACTTGGCTTTGAATTCAGTCTTGACGCTTGCCAAGATCGCGGCCCGCGTAGCGGCACCTGTGGTGGGAGAATTCTATCAGGATGGCACGAAATGAGCACATTTAACAGTGAAGCATTGCATGAAATTGACAGAAAACATTGCATGGCCTGTCAGTATTGGGAATGTGACCGTAACATTACTTTCCCGCAGGGAGCCAAACGGCCGACAATCTCAGTCATAGACACGAATGCGCACAATGCGACTTGTGCCGTATCCAGCGGAAGAAAAGCAGTTTCGCAGACGTGCGCTAAATGGAAGCAATGGGTGAATTTGTAAGGACCTGGGGGGTGAAATGCGCTTCCCCACGAACGGTGGACCTGTCCCCACCTGTTGTTTGGAGCATGAAGAACGGCGGGGCCATGGTTTCCCCGGCGCGTGGTGCGTAACACAGCCCGTATCCGGGGAACCCCGCGGCCAGCCGGCGGCAGTCCGCGCGTCCACACGCGTTCCCGCCGTCACGCCGTCCCGCCGTTACATCGTTTCACCGTTACGGCGCGCCGCTGCGGCGGTCGAGCTCAAGGCGTCCCCAAGACGGTCCAACGGATTCCCAAACGCCTTTGGGAATCGCCGGACGGGGCGAATAGGGAGGGCACGCGCCACAAGCCAGGGCAAAGCCAGATCTTGTCACCCACAGCGCCGCCAACGTAGAATGAAAAGTGTTCTTCGGCCCTCGATCGCGGGGATACCCATGGAATGTCGTCGTTCAGTAGAACTTCATTCAACCGCGAGAGGACCGATGAAGTCATTGCGCCTTCGTGCGGGCCGCCTTGCCGGCCTCGTTCTCGTCTTTGCGGGGGCAATGAGCGCACACGGGGTGACGAACGTCCTTTCTAGCGTGAGTCCGGCATCCGCGCCGCAGGGCACGAACGGCTTGCTCGTGACCTTCACTTTGGGCGCTTCCCCGCCGCCGCCACCCACCAACGTGCAGGTCAGCAGCGCCACCCTCGGCGCGATTGCCGGATCGGGATTGTCACGGCCCAGCAGCAACACCGTCGTCGGCACGTTCGACATCCCGGGCGGCGCGCCAACCGGCGCCATGGATGTCGCGCTCAACTACCGTGGAAGCTATGTCGGGTACAAAGCGGCCGGGTTCTCGGTTCTGGCCGCCTCGACGATCGCCGCGCGCTTCAGCGCCATGCCGACGAACGGCGTAGCGCCCTTGACGGTGTACTTCACCGACGCCTCCGTCGCCACCGTCACCAACCGGCTCTGGGACTTCGGCGACAATTCGACCAGCACCGCGACAAACCCGGTCCACACGTATTACAGTTGCGGCGGCTACACGGTCAGCCTCGCCGTCTCGGGGCCGCTGGGGTCGGATTCCTTGACCCGATCCGGTTATGTCAACGTCACGCAACCGCCGTCGAACGGGGCGTATGTCGTCGTGGATACGGCCCAGACGAACTGTTACAACGACACGTCCGCCATCACCGCGCCCGCGCCAGGCCAGCCGTGCTATGGGCAGGACGGGGAAGTCAAAGGGAATCAGCCTGCCTATCGGAACAACGGCGACGGCACGGTTTCGGATCTCAACACCGGCCTGATGTGGGTGCAGGCGCGCGGCACGACGCAAGTCACGTGGGCAACCGCCGTATCCAATGCGGCCCTGTGCGCGGTGGGTGGCTACACCGACTGGCGGTTGCCGACGATCAAGGAACTCTACTCGCTCGCGGAGTTCACGGGCGCAAATGGATTCGGGTTCACCAACTCGACGGGCTACGTTCCGTTCATTGACACCAATTACTTCGGTTTCGCCTACGGGGGCACTTCGACGAACATCGGCTCCCGGATCATCGACGCGCAGGACTGGTCGGACAACGCCTACGTCAGCACGGTCATGGGCGGACAGGCGGCGACGTTCGGGTTCAACTTCACCGACGGGCGCATCAAGGGCTATCCGCCCGCGAACTCGAACTACGTGCGCTATGTTCGAGGCAACACGAGTTACGGCATCAACAACTTCGTCAACAACGGCGACGGCACCATATCCGACAGGGCGACCTCATTGATGTGGTCCCGGAACGACAGCGGCGCGGGCCTGAACTGGTCAAACGCCCTGGCGTGGGTTCAGGCGCAGAATGCCTCGAATTACCTCGGCCACAACGACTGGCGGTTGCCGAACGCGAAGGAGCTCCACAGCATCGTGGATTACACGCGTTCGCCGGACACGACGGCTTCCGCCGCGATCAATGCGGTCTTCAATTGCACCGGCATCACCAACGAGGCGGGCCAGGCCGATTATCCCTGGTATTGGACCGGCACGACGTTATCGACCAGCCCCACGGCGGAGGAAGGCGTGTACATCTGCTTTGGCCGCGCGATGGGCTACATGGGATCGTGGCTTGACGCGCATGGCGCCGGCGCGGAACGCAGCGACCCCAAGGGTGGCAGCCTGTCCAGCTACACCTATGTCTCCAACGGATACTACAGCGCCCTTGCCCCCCAGGGCGACGCCGTTCGCATCTACAACTATGTCCGCCTCGTCCGCGACATACCGGCAACGAACTCCTGGCGGTTTGCGTTCGTCGGCGACACGCACATACCGCTGACCACGATCCCCGCTGAAATCGCATCGGCGGCACTCGGCGACGGAGTCAAGTTCCTCATCGTCGCCGGCGACCTCACCGAATCGGGAAGCGATTGTTCCCCCAGCACGTTCACCAACCAGCTCGCCACCTGGCGCAGCGAGATGTCGCCGCTCTCCGCCAGCGGCATTCCCGTCTATGTGATTCGCGGCAACCATGAGGATGACGTCCCAAATGGCCTTCCCGTGTGGACCAACTTCTTCAGCGGCCCCTACGCCATGCCCGGCAACGGCCCCGCCGGCGAAATCGACCTGACCTACTCGCTCAACTTCGTGTACAGCAACGCGCTGTTCCTCGCTTTCGACGACTACGTCAACATCCACCGCGTCGACCAGGCATGGCTCAACCAGCAGCTCGCCACCAACCGGTTGCCGCACGTATTCGCCTATGGCCACGAGCCCGCGTTCAAGGCGTTCCACGCCGACTGCCTCGGGTCGTACCCGGCGGAGCGCAACGCGTTCTGGAGCAGCCTCGCCGCCGCAGGCGCGAAAGTCTATCTCTGCGGCCACGACCACTTCTTCAACCTCGCGCGCATTGACGACGGCAACGGCAACCCCAGCAACGATCTCTACCAGTGCATCGTCGGCACCGGCGGCAGCACCAACTGGCCGCCCCAGTCCTACAATTACAGCGGCACGAATGCGCCGTACACGCCGGTCAACCTATGCAACATCACCCAGACCTACGGTTATCTGCTGGTGGAAATCAGCGGCCCGGGCAACAACGACCTGGGCGTGACCATGACATGGAAACAGCGCACGTACGACACGAACACCGCCTCGTACATCTACGTCGCCACCACCAATGTCCTCGCCTACACGGCCGTCAACCGGTATGCCGACAGCGTGGGCGATGGCATTCCCGATTGGTGGCGAGTGCAGTATTTCCCGAATGCTGATCCCACCGGAAGAACCACCAACGGCCAGTCTTGCGCGACGTGCGACCCCGATCAGGACGGCATGAACAACCTGAACGAATACCTGGCCGGCACCGATCCGACAAACCCCGCATCGTTCCTCGGTATCACGGCAATCTCGAATCTGTCGCCATCGGTGGGGACGGGTTTCGTCATGCAATGGTCCAGCATCACGGGCAGATACTACTACCTCGACCGGGGCACCAACCTGCTTGCCAGTCCGCCCTTCAATTTCAACGTGCGCACGAACATCCCGGCCACGCCGCCGCTGAACAGCCAGTCCGACACGAATGCGATCGGAAATGGGCCGTACTTCTACCGGGTCGGGGTGCAGTGAGTAGCGGCTGGGCGTTGTGTGGCGTCAGGGAATCGACAGGGCTTTCGCCCCACGGGTCATTTGGAGCATCCCCGACGGTGGATCGGCGTTCGTCGGTGCTGTTAGACGTATCACACTCATATAACTCTGCTCCCGTCGGTTACTATGTTGCCCGACTGCCTCCTGGTCGCTACAGTGTTGCCCATCGCTCGTATGGCGACGCGATAGAGGGAGATTGAACATGGCCGAGGCAAGCATTGAAGACCGTCTGAATAACCTGATCGCCCGGCGGTTGTTTCTCAAGATCGCGCCTGAGGCGATCGACGTGAACAAGTCGCTGATGGACGCGTATGGGGTGGATTCCGTGAGCCTGCTCGAGTTGGTGGTGGGCGTGGAAGAGGAGTTCGGCGTCATTATTCCTGACGAGGAATTCAGCCTCACGCATTTCGAAACCGTGGCGGCCCTGGCCGCATTTGTGCGCGGCAAACTCGACGCCGGGTGACCGGCTTGGGCGCCTGGGGTACCGGCGGAGGACCGCCGGCTCCAGGCGAATGACTAGTTTTGGAGCCGGCCGTCCCGGCCGGTAGGGGTTGTGGACGCCCGCGTAGGCGCAAGTTCGACAGGTCGCGAGCATGGAAACCCCCGTTATCATCCCGACCGGCACGGACTCGCTGTGCGGCCTACTCTACGAACCCGCCGGCGCGCCGCGCGGTGGCATCGTCATGTGCCACCCTTTGTTCGAGGAACGCAAGAGCGCGCACCGGGTCATGGTCGAGGCCGCCCGGGCGTTGGCCGCGGCCGGTTTCGCCGTGCTGCGCTTCGACTATCGGGGCTGCGGCGACAGTCGGGGCGAGTTCGCAACGTTCGGCTGCGCAGACTGGCGGGCCGATATCGCGGCCGCGGCCGCGTTTCTGGCGGACCGAATCAGCGCACCGCACGTCGGCCTGCTGGGGGTACGCCTGGGTGCGTCGCTTGCCCTGGAATCACTCGCCGCCATTCCCAACGCGGCGTTCGTCGTGCTCTGGGAACCCGTTCTCAGCGGGCGCCGCTACCTGGACCAGGAACTGCGGCGTAAACTGATTAAGGAAATGGTCACTTTCGGTCAGAGTCGCGTCACCCGGGCGGCCCTGGTTAAGGACTTGGAGGACGGCAAGACCGTCGACCTGGACGGCTACCCGCTCACGCCCGGGCTGTTCGCCGCGATCAATGCGATCGAATTGCCCGCCTTGGTTACACGCGCCCCGAAGGCCGTGCTCATGGTCGGGATCGGGGCCGCCGGCGCCCCATCGCGAGACCTGACCGCGCTTCAGGCAACGCTGGCCGCCGGTGGAGCCGCTGTCGATGTGATCATGGCCGCCGAGAATCCATTCTGGAACCAGGTGGGGTTGGTGGAGTGCCCGGATTTGATCGCCCGGACGCGGGAATGGGTCGAGGGTCGAGGGTCGGGAGGGGAACGCTTAACGGTTAACGCTCCACGCTCAACGCTCAACGGAGCACAGACTCGGGAAAACGGGCCGAGCGTCCCCAACTTGGACGTTGAGCGTTGGACATTGAGCGTTGAGCGTTCTTTGGATAGTTCAGAGCGTCCCATCTGTTTCCGTGTCGGCGAGTCCCTTCTGCACGGCGTCTTGCACGAACCGGCTGGGACCCAGGCCGGCCCCGTAGTGGTCTTTCTGCATGGTTGGGCCGGGTCGCGCATTGGGCCGCACCGCATGTTCGTGCCGCTGGCTCGTCGATTGGCCGTCCTCGGGTGCGCCTGTTTACGTTTTGATTTTCGAGGACGCGGCGACAGCGAAGGTGTCGCCGCCGCGGCTACCATCCGCGGGATGATCGAGGACACCCGGGCGGCGCTCGACCTGGTCGCGGCGCGTTATCCGGGTCGGCCGCTTGTGCTGCTTGGGATTTGTTCCGGCGGCAAGGTGGCGGTCGCAACGGCGGCGGCCGATCCGCGAGTGGGCGGCCTGGCCTTGTGGTCCGCCGAGCCCATGGGCCCCATGCGCGGCGTGACCGGCCAAACCCGGAAATCAGCCGGCGCCTTGCGAACCTACGCGCGCAAGCTGCTCCGACCCGAGACATGGCGCAAGCTGATTACCTTCCGCGTAAACATGCGCATGGTTCGCAAGGCCGTGACGAACGAGGAGACTGCGAGCCGGCGGGAGATCGAGGACGAGACCCGCTGGCTGGCGCAATGGCGCGGCTATCGCGGTCCGGTGCTCTTTATCTACGGGTCCAACGATCCGGAGACCCCAGCCGCCAAGGCAGGTTACACGGCCCTCTGCCGCGATGCCAATATCGTGCACGAATGGCACGACATTGAAGGTGCCAATCACAGTTTCTATTCGATCGCCTGGGAGCGCGAGGTGCTGGATCTCTCGGAGGCGTGGATTCGGCGTCGTTACATGTCGCAATGAGCGCGCCAAGACGCATCCTTTTCGTTAACCACGTGTCACGCGTCAGCGGCGCGGAACTGAGTCTGGTCGATTTGCTTCGACGTCTCGACCGGGCGCGGTTCGGCCCGGTGGCGGTTATCCCGGGGGCAGGGGAGTTGGCTGAATTGCTTGCAGGCTGCGGCGTGCCGTGCCATTTCTTGCCCCTGAGGCGCCTTCGGAAGACGTTCAATCCGTTCCGACTGGTGGGCGCCGCGGTGAGCGTCCTCGATGTGTCGCGCCAGTTGGCCGCGTTGATCCGCGCCGAACGCATTGATTTGGTCCATGCCAACAGCAACACGGCCCAACTTTACGCCGGCCCGGCTGCGCGGCGGGCCGGAGTGCCTTGCATCTGGCACACGCGCGACCTGGTGTCGTTGGGGCCGCTCGGACACTGGATGGGGCGCCATGCGACGCGGACGCTCGCGATCTCCGAATGCGTGCGTCGGCATGTCTCGCGTTACGTCCGTGACTCGGCAACTCTGCACGTCGTATGCAGTCGCATCGCGATTCCAGAGCCGGTGACACCTGCGGCCCGGGCAGCGGCTCGGGCTGAGTTTGGCTGGTCAACCGAGGCGCCGGTGATCGGCATGATCGGGCAGTTGGTGCCGTGGAAGGGCCAGCGCGCGTTTATTGAATGCGCGGCGCTGATTGCCGCGCAGATTTCCGCGGCAAGATTTGTGATTGTTGGCGGCGACTTGTTTGACGAGCATCGGGCGTACCGCGACGAACTGCAAGCCTGTGTGGCGGAGCTCGGTCTGGGCTCGCGTCTGACATTCACGGGACAGCGGCCCGATGCGGCCGCCCTATTAGCCGGACTGGATGTGTTCGTACACCCGGTGGAGCGCGAGCCGCTGGGCCGCGTCGTCTTGGAGGCCATGGCCGCTGGCAAGCCCGTCGTGGCGGTCAATGCCTGCGGCCCGGGCGAGATCATTCGCGATCGGGTTGACGGCCTCCTCTCACCGACGGCGACACCTGCGGAGCTGGCGGCGGCGGTGCTGACCCTGATCCGTGACCCGGGGTTGGCCGCACGGTTGGGGGCTGCAGCCCGGCTGCGAGTTGAACGGGATTTTGCTATTCTCCAAACCGTGCAGCAGATCGCGACAATCTACGACGAACTCCTTGGCACGGAGGGGACCCATGCGCATCGCCATTGACGGCATGTTGCTCGGGCGCCGTTCCTCGGGCGTGGAAGGCTCGATCGCGAATCTTGTGCAGGCCCTGGCGACGGCTGGGAATCACGATTACACCCTGTTCGCCTCTGTTGATCCCACGAGCGGAACGGTGGTTTCGCCGTTGTTCCGCGTACTGGCTACTCGCTGGCCCGTGCGGTACCGGGCGCTCCGCATCCTCTGGCAGCAGACCGCGTTTTCCGCAGCGCTTTCTCGCGGCAGGTTCGACCTGCTGCATGCACCCGGTTACGTGGCTCCGGTGCTGGCCCCGGTGCCTGTGGTGCTGACGCTCTACGATACGCTCGCCCTCTCGCATCCCGCTCTCTGCACGCCTGGCAACCGCTGGCACTACCGTCTTCTGCTTCCACCTTCCGTCCGGCGGGCCGCCGCGGTCATTGTACCGTCCGAAGTAACCCGCCGGGACGTCGAACGGTTCATGCCGTGGGCTGCGGACCGAATTCGCATCATCCCGCTTGGAATCGAGGCCCGGTTCGGCGTCCTGCAGGACGAGGACGCCGCGCAGCGTTTGCAGGCGACGTATGGGCTGACCGGTCCCTATATCCTGCATGTCGGCGGGCTCGAGCCGAAGAAGAACTTGCCCCGTCTGGTCGAAGCGTTCCACCTGCTGCGACAACGGCGGGACCTGCCGCATCGGCTCGTTATCGCGGGCGCACCGTCGTGGGACCGTGCCGAGGTGGAGCGGGCGATACGTGTAAGCGGCCTCGGGAACAGGGTGTTTTTGCCTGGCTTCGTGCCGGCGGAACTGTTGCCCGCGCTCTACCGCGGCGCCGAGTTGTTCGTATTCCCGTCGTTTTACGAGGGGTTCGGCCTGCCGCCGCTGGAAGCCATGGCGTGCGGGACGCCCGTGATTGTATCGGACCGTGGCGCGCTGCCGGAGATCGCCGGCAGCGCGGCTCTCGTGGTCGACCCATTGCGGCCCGCCGAGATTGCCGAAGCCATGGATGCCGTGCTGACGCGGCGTGAGGTCAGGACGGACCTGATCGCTCGGGGACTGCGCCATGCGGCGGGGTTCTCGTGGGCCCGGACGGCCGCCGCCACCGAGGCCGTGTATGCCGAGGTCGCGGCCGGGAGGCGATCCGCATGAAGCTGGCTTACGTGCTGGGCGAATTCCCGTCGCTCAGTGAAACGTTTATCCTGCGCGAGATGCTGGAGCTGCGCCGGCGCGGGTTCGAATTGCGGATATACGCGCTGACGGGCTGTTCCTCATCAGCGGCGTTTCCGGGAGCGGACGCGCTTCCGTGTCCGGCCGGCGCCGGAAGCGGCGCCGCTCCGAGGGCCTGGAACGACAACACCGGGGCGGGTGGTGCACCGCCGTCTCCCGGCCTGCTGCATGAGGAGGCCCGGCCCTTGCTATCGGCGGTGCGTTACCGGCCCGCGTTTCTGGGCGCCGAAGCCCTGGCGGCGGTCGGGTACTTCGCGACCCGCTATCCCGGGCGCTTGGCCCGCGCGATCGGGTTGACGATAGTCGCGACAGCGCGGCATCCGCTCGTGATGCTCCACTGCCTGCGCAATGTTCCGACCGCGGCGGCTTTTGCCCGCGAGGCGATTCGCTTCGGGGCCTCGCATGTGCATGCGCACTTCGCGTCCATGCCCGCCGACGTGGCGCGCATGATGAGCACGCTGATGGCCTGTGAATTCAGCATCAGCGCGCATGCGGCCGACATCCATTTGCAGTCATCCCGGTTGCTGGCGGGCAAGGTCCGGTCAGCCCGGTTCGTGGCGGTCTGTACCCGGTACGGCGCCGGGGAGATCCGGCGTAGGACAGGGGAGGGAGCGGGTGATCTGCACGTGATCCCGCACGGAGTGCCGCTTATTCGCGACCTCCCAACCTACAACCGCGGGCCGTTGATTGCCGCCGTGGGCCGCCTGCAGCCGAAGAAAGGGTTCGCGACCCTCGTTGAGGCATGTCGCAT
This sequence comes from uncultured bacterium, assembly GCA_903895695.1. Classification (GTDB taxonomy): domain Bacteria; phylum Verrucomicrobiota; class Kiritimatiellia; order CAIKKV01; family CAITUY01; genus CAITUY01. The sequence continues at coordinate 60,137 of CAITUY010000215.1, read as the reverse complement.
TCTCCGCGAGCGCGGGACGGCATGCCGGTGCGTGATCGCGGGCGAGGGGCCTGAACGGCACCGACTGGAGCTCGCGATTGCCCAGGCGGGGCTCGCTGACCAGGTGACTTTGGCCGGGGAACAATCGCAGGCGCAAGTGGCCGGCCTGCTGCATGAAGCCCGCGTTTTCGCCCTGCCCTGCACCATAGCTCCGGACGGCGATCGGGACGGTCTACCGAATGCCATTCTGGAGGCCATGGCGGCCGGGGTTCCGGTGGTCTCGACGCCGGTTGGGGGGATTCCAGAGGCGGTTGAAGACGGGAAGACCGGGTTGCTCGTGTCACCGGATGACGCTGGGGCGCTCGCGGTCCGGCTCGAAGAGTTATTGAAGAACAACGAGCGGTGTCGGATACTCGGTCTTTCGGGCAGGGCTCTGGCAATGGAACTTTTCGACTTGGAACGCAATGTCGCCCCCTTGGCGGCGTTGTTTGAAATGATATGACACACTCTTTTGGCAGAAAAGTCATGGTAGGGGCGCTGGTCATCAGCGCCTTCTCGCTCCTGGGGCGGTTCAGCGGATTCCTTCAGAAACTGGTGGTCGCGCACCAGTTCGGGACCGGGGTTTCGGCTGACGCGTACACCTTCGCATTCAGCAGCATTGTCTTCACCTTCATGATCGTCCCGCACAAGCTGCTGGCGCCTTTCCTGCCGCTCTTCGTCGAGCGCAAGGAGACGCAGGGCGAACCGGCGGCGTGGCGTTTCACCGGGGCCGTAGTCACGCTGACTGTGACGGTCGTGGCGATCGCGGTTGCCGCGGGGATTGTCGCGGCTCCCTGGATGGTGCGGGCGCTCTCCAACTTCCATTCGGAGCAGACCGATGTCCTGGCAACGAAACTGGTCAGGATCATGCTGCCCGCCGCCTGCTTCATGTCGTTGTTTTCGCTCTCCACGCTCATCTTCAATGCAGATAAGCGATTCGCGTTGCCGGCCTTCGCGGAGACAGTGAATAAACTCCTGGTGATCGTCGTGATGGTGGTGCTGTGTCCCTTGCTGGGCATCACCGGGCTGGCCCTGGCCGTGGTGGCCGGCGCCGTCGCATGCTTGGCCGTGCTGGTGTGGGGACTGCGCTCGAAGTTGAAGTTTCTGCGCCTGTCCGTGGACTGGAACGACCCGCTGCTCAGGAAATTCGGCTGGTTGATTCCGCCCACGCTGGCCTCCATCCTGATTGCCCAGGGCCGCACCATGATCGACTACTGGTTTGCCTCCGGCATGGGCGCAGGCTTTGCGTCCAGTCTTGGCTACGCCAAGAGCTTGACCGATACGCTCGTCCTGCTCGTGCCATTCGCGGTCGGCATCGTGATTTACCCGTTCTTCTCCGATCTCAATGTAGGCGGCGACCGGCGCAAGACGACCGATGCCGTAATGGGCGCGTCGCGTTCGATGGCGTTGTTTTTTATCCCGATTTCCGTGGCGCTGATGGTCCTCCGCGTCCCCGTGGTGCAACTGGCCTTCGAGCGCGGCAAGTTCGGGATGGACTCCGTGGCGCTGACGGCGGGGCCGCTGCTCTATTTCGCCGCCGCCCTCACGGCACTTGCATTGGAGATCATCCTGATGCGTTTCTATTTCTCAGCGCAGGACACCATGACGCCGGCGGTCGTGGGGGTATTGTGCGTGATCGTGCACGTGGGGCTCGTCATCACCCTTCAGGGCAGCATGCAGCATCGCAGCATTGCGTTGGCCACAGCGGTCAGCAAGACGCTGAAGGTGGCCATCCTTTTCTTCCTGCTCAAGCGACATCTGGGCGACTTGCGGCTGGGCGAGAACCTGGCGTTCGGCGCGAAGATGGTGGCCGCGGCAATTGCCATGGCGTTCATTGTGCACGCCAGCTATGCGGCACTGGCGCACGGATTCCCGACACCTGCGGCCGCAGGGAAAATGGTGACAGCCGGCTTCCTCGCGATGCGGTTGGCGGTGGCGGCGGGATTCGGGCTCGTCGCTTTCGTAGGACTGGCCCTTGCCCTGCGTGTCCGCGAAGCCCTGGCGATGTGGGCGTACATCCGGAGACGGTAAGGTCCGGGTCCCTGGTTCATCGTTCGTGGTGATTGGTTGGCGTGGCACCTGGCACCGGCGGACCTGGCGCCTGATGCGTCGAATGGGTAGGGCGAGGGCGTCCCCGCCCCGCCGTGACAGGGGAGTGGCAGAGGCGCGGCAGGGATGCCGCTGCCCTACCCAAAGACGCGAACACACATGCACTTTTCAGAGAAGAGTATGGATCGCCTGCCGATTCGCTCGCCCCGCCCCTTGAAGGTGCTTCAGGTTCTGGAGGCGACCGAGGGCGGAACCCGTCGCCATCTGTTCGACTTGGTCACCCACCTCGACCCGGCGCGCTTCAGCGTATCCGTAGCCTGCTCGATGGGGCGCGATCCGGCGTTCCTGAAGGATATCCGGCAATTCGAGGCGCGCGGCATAGCGGTCCACACGCTGCCCATGCGGCGGGCGTTGAACCCGGTGTGGGATATGGCGGCGCTTTTCGGCTTGGTGCGGCTGATGCGGCGCGGCGGTTACGACATCGTGCATACGCACAGCTCGAAGGCCGGGTTCCTGGGACGGCTGGCCGCCAGGTTGGCGGGCATTCCGCGGGTGGTCCACACGCCGCACGTCTTTCCGTTCGATATGGACGCTGGCCGGGCGTCGCGGGCGTGTTACGTCCGGCTCGAACGGCTCGCGGCGCGGTGGACGGATTGCCTGGTGTGCGTCTGTCCCAGCCAGCGGGCCACGGCCGAAGCGTTGATGGACGCTTCGAAGGTGGTCGTGGTGGAGAACGAGATCGACGGGCCCACTCAAGCGCTACCGGCCGGGGACGGCCGGCTCCAGGACTTGGAGTCTGTCTGGGGCCGCAGATCCTCCGCCGGTCTTCCAGCCGGCGCACTTCTGGTTGGCGCGATCGGCCGGCTCGCGCCTCAGAAAGGTCCCGCGTACTTTGTGGAAGCCGCGCGCCTGGTGGCGCAGCAACTGCCGGAAGTTCGTTTCGTGTGGGTGGGCGACGGGCCGTTGCGACCTGCCATTGAGAGCCAGGTCGCGGCGGCCGGTCTGCAGGAGCGGTTCGTCCTGGCCGGGGCACGGGATCGGGCTGCGGACCTGCTGGGTCTAATGGACGTTGTGGTGATGCCGTCGTTGTGGGAGGGCCTGCCGTACGCGTTGCTGGAGGCGATGGCGGCAGGCCGGGCCGTGGTCGCCACGCGCGTTGGCGGCATCCCTGACGTTGTTGTCGACAGTTCGAACGGCCTGCTCGTGGCACCGCGTGATGCCCCGGTCTTGGCGGCCGCCGTGCTGAAGGTGTTGACGGCCGCTGACTTGCGGGCCCGCTTGGAAGATCAGGCAAGGAAGAGTCTCGCGGCTCGGCCCGGACTTGCTATGATGGTCGCCCGTTTGTCGGACGTGTATGAAGGCGGGAATTCAGTGAACGGTTCGCAGGAGTGATTCCATGCAGATTCGTTGTTTAGAGCGGTTATTGCTTTGCATCATCGGGTTGGGAATCGCCGCCGGCACGGTCCGGGCGGGCGGGCGGGTGTGCCTGGAGGCCGAAAGCGTCACGGGGTGCGTCGCGCCAATGCGTGTGATCGCAGCCGGGACGACGAATGCCGATTTCGTGGCCGGCGCCTCCGGGGGAAAGTACCTGGAGATCCCGAAAGATGCGGGCCATCCCCCGGCCATGACCAATGGCGAGGCCCGGCTCACTTTCGCGGTCGACGAGACCGCCGAGTACACGCTGTGGGGACGCGTTTACTGGCTCAGCGCCTGCAATAGTTCGTTCATGCTGCAAGTCGACGATTCGCTCCCGTTCATATTCGGCAAGGACGCGACCTTCAACGCATGGCATTGGGTCAAGCAGCCGCCGCGCCTGAAGGTGGCGTTGGCGAAGGGCTCGCATACGCTGCTGATCCGCAACCGACAGGACGGCGTAAAGCTCGATCAGGTGCTGTTCACGTCCGACAAGCGATACGTGCCGGTCGGCGTGGAGGACGTGACCTCCAGCGGAGTCGTGCCGTGAGTGAGGCCGCCGGCTGGCTGCGCCGGCTCGCGTGGTTCGGGCTGCTCGCCATCGTCGTCGTGTCGCCCACGCAATACGGCCTGGAAGTGGTTCCCAAGACGCACCTTTCGCTGGCCGATCCGTTGATCTGGGGCGTATTCGTCCTGTGGTTGGCGGGCGTGCTGGCCGCGCCGGGCCCGCGCCAGTTGCGGTTCCCGCCCGTCATGGTGTGGCTCTTCGTGCTGGCGGGCGCGGTGTCGGCCTGGCACGCGGTTCATCCGCTCAAGAGCGTCAAGGACATCTTCCAGTATCTGGAGTATTTCGGCGCCGCTTATATGCTGACCGTGAACGTGCCGGACGAGGTGCGGGCGCGCCGGCTGCTGGACCTGTTCCTCGCCGTGGCGTCCGTCGTGGTGTTGGTGGGGGTCGCGCAATATGCAGTGGCCCGGGTGACCGATTTCAAGGTGGGCGCGACTTTCGGCAATCGCAACGTGCTCGGCGGCTACCTCGCGATGGTTGTGCCGCTGATGGCCGGCGTGGCGCTGTTCGAAAGCAACCGCTGGCGCCGGGCCTGGCTTTGGGCAATGGTGACGCTGGCCTTGCTGGTCACGCTGTCCGGCGGGGCCCTGATCGCCATGGTGGTGGCGCTCGCCTTTGTGACGATGGCGCGTGGGCGGGTAGCGTTCCTGGCGTTTGCCGCCGCGTTCCTGGTGATCCTGCTGGTGATCCTGCCCCGGTTGCCGAGGCAGAACGACGCCGTGCTTAACGACTCGATTCGGCTGTTCAACGACAAGAACGAAGTGTCGCTGCGTTACACGGAGTGGCAGGCCGCCACGGTGATGATTGCCGAGAATCCCTGGTGCGGCGTGGGGCTGGGGAATTTTCAGGACAACATCGGCGGGTATTTCGGCGTTCTTCCCCGGCCGACGGGCGTCGTCGAGCACGACTCGGAAAACCTCTATCTCGTGCTGGCCTCCACGATCGGGCTGCCCGGCCTGGCGTGTTTCCTCGGAGTGCTGCTGACGGGCGGTCTGGGGGCGGCACGCCGGTTCGTGACGGCCCCGGAGGCGTGCGACAAGGGGCTGGCGTTGGGCGTGGCGGGCGCGTTGCTGGGCTTCGCGATCTGCAGCCTGTGGAGCCCGCTGCTTGTGCGCGGGATCGGCGTGCCGCTGGCCATGATCCTGGCGTTCGGCGTCCTGGCCGACCGGGCCAAGGTGCAGGGAACGTAGCCGGCCCTGATTTCGATCCAGACTTCCGGCCGTGGCGAATATACGGCCGGGGTAGGGCGTGGGCGTCCCCGCCCCGCCGCTATAGGATCGCCACTGTAACGGCGCGGCGGGGACGCCGTCGCCCTACCAAGACTCCCGCAACGGGCCATTCCCGCGCCCCTTCATCGCAATGCCTTTAGCTGGTGGCGGGCGAGGAAGGGATCGAGCTTGGCCAGCAGCACATACGCCCAGCTTTCCTTCAGCCTGGCCCACCAGGTGCGCGTGCGAAGCCAGTGACGGCGCCCGATGCGATGGCAGTGCCGAAGGTCGGCGTCGAACAGGACCGCCGCCTCTGCGGCCAGCACGGGATCCTCGATGCGGACGAGAAGTTCGTAGTTGATCGACAGGCTCCGCGTATCGAGATTGGCTGAGCCCACGTAGATGACGTCGTCGATCACGATCAGTTTCGCGTGGAACATCTGCGGCTGGTACTCAAACACCTGCACGCCCGATCGCAGGAGTCCTCCGTACAGCCAGCGGCTCGCGAGTTGGGCCAGGGCGACATCCGAGCGGCCCGTGAGCATCAGTTGGACCCGGCCGCCGCGTTTCACGACTCGCCGGAATGCGCGCCTGAGCCGCCGCGTGGGCAGAAAATAGGCCGTCCCGATCCGGACGTGCCTGGCCCGGGCCAGATCCTGGCCGAGTGCGTCCTTGATCGCACCGAGCCGACACCCGGGGCCGCTGCACAGAATCCGCCAGTTGGCCTGCGCCTGGACCCGGTCGAATGCCTTGCGCAAGCGCTGCAGCCGGCGATGACGGAACTCGGCCAGGCCGTACATCCGGTCGAACGTGCACGCCAGGGTGTGGGCCAGCGGGCCCGTGACTTCAAGGCCGAGGTCGCGCCAGCCCGTCGTCACGCCGTCGCCGTCATACTCGTCCGCGACATTGAATCCGCCCAGAAACGCCACCCGGTCGTCGCAGACCAGCAGTTTACGGTGATCGCGGTAGGTCCAGCGGTTGAGGGACACGGGGTTGAACCAGTGAACCTCGCCGCCGGACTCGCGCAAGGGCCACCAGAAGGAATCCGGAAGCTCGAGCGACCCGAAGCCATCGACCAGTACCTGCACGGTCGCGCCGTGCGCCCGTGCCTCCACGAGTGCCTCGACGAATAGCCGCCCCACGGCGCTGTCGCGAAAGATGTAGGTCTCCAGCCGGACCGAATACCGGGCCGCCCGAATGGCCTGCAGCATGGCGGCCAGGCCCTCGGCACTGGTCTTCAACAGCCGGAAGCGAGTTGCAGGGGCTAGATTCTGGCTGAACATCGTGTTCTCCCATCGACCACAACGGCGGGTATCGTGCAATAATGCGCCTGTGGAAGCAATGCCGCGCGTAGATCCCGCGCGTAGACCCCTGGGTCACCGACCGGCCTTGACCTCGATGCCCGTACCTGTTGCGCCTGCCATTTTCTTCCGGAGTCGCTTTGGTTTCGGGGCAGGCGTATAGTCTACACGTACACGACGGAGAGAACGGGCGTTCGGCAGGCAGAGGTGATCAGAACCATTGACGCGGAAGGCGCATGGTAGTACGTTGGTGGTATGAAAACGAAGACATCCGTCACGCTGGATGGTGGGGTATTGCAGGGTATTGACGAACATGCGAGCGAGTACAGAAGCCGGTCGGAGTTTATCGAGGCGGCGGTCGCGTATTTCATTCGGCACATGGAGCGCCAGCAAGCGGAGCAGAGGGATCTGGAGATTCTCAATCGGCGCGCCGACGCCTTGAATGAGGAAGCCGGGGATGTGCTCGCCTATCAGGTGGCCCTGTGAGGCGCGGAGAACTCTACCGAGTGCCACGGCCACCGGGGCGAGACCCGAAGAGTTTCCGGGTCTTTGCCGTGGTGAGTCGACAAGTGCTGATTGATTCTCGATTCTCAACGGTGGTCTGCGCGCCCGTCTACTCGGCGTATGAAGGATTGTCCACTCAAGTGCCTGTTGGGCCGGATGTGGGTCTCAAACACGATTCGGGCATCTACTGCGACGAGCTAGTGAGCCTCCCAAAGACCATGCTGACGCATTTTGTCGGCATGCTCCCTCCCGACAAACTCCGCTTGCTTGACAGGGCACTCCTCATCGCGCTTCAGATTCAGGAGGATTGAGAAACAACGGCGAGTTGCCATGCGCTCCTTGCGGCAGGCGGTTTTGTCTTCTGTATTGCGCGAATTCACCCTAACGTTTCCGTGTTTAGAGGTCATGCCAGCGTCTGCCGGGCGCGGCTGGCACTGCGAGGGCTCGCCAGCCAACAGAAGTCGGGCGCAGGCAACCGATAGCTGGCCGACAGACACGATCCGCCGAAGTGCAGAGGTTGGCTCACAGAGATGATCACGAGAACCAGAACGAAATGGAAACCAAAAGGCATTATCTTTGCAGTGGCCCCGCAAACAAGGGAATGGCCCGCGATGGAAGAGCATCTTCGCCTTCTCCCGGATACTGAGAAGATCGCACTCCAGAGAGTCACGGACGGCACAATCGAGGGGATTGAATTCAGCCGGCGGGGTCTTTCGTACGCAATCTTCAACTCACTGCTCTGGGAACCCAAACAGAAGCCTGAGTTCTGGTTTTTCGTGTGGGAAAAGGACGCGCCGGCAACGGCGCTCCAGGAAATCGTGGGGCACTTTGGCACGATGTTGAGCGACTTCGACCAGATGGCCGGTCGAATATGAGTGCGAGGCCTTGGCGGAGGAAAACCGCAAGTTGAAGCGGAAGGAAAACTGATCCCCACGCCGCAGTCGTGGCCAGGCGCCTGTTGAAGCGCTCGGCTCGCGAGGACGCTCGCCCTCCCATGATGCCAAATCATCCGCGCAGGATGCGCAGGATATCGGCGCCATAGGCGTCGAGCTTGGCCGGGCCGATGCCCTTGACCTTGCCGAGTCTGGCCAGCGAGTCGGGGTGCAGGATGGCGATGGCCTTGAGCGTTTTGTTGCTGAAGACGGTGAAGGCCGGCAAGCCCTGCGAGGCGGCTTCCTGCTGGCGCCATTCGCGCAAGTTCTCGAACACGGCGTCTTCCTTGGCGGACAGCACGCGGTCCAGATTGACGTCATCCGGCCTGCGGCGCGCGGCGGCCGGTTTTTCCCATGGCTGCACACGCGGTATCCGCGCGGCGGCCGGGGCTGGCGGAGCGGCCGCCTGGCGCTTGGGCCAGCGCAGCGATACTGTGGCACGCCGCCAGGCGACGTCGCGCCCGAGTTGCGTCAGGCTGGCCGCGAACAAGGGAGCCGGCCCAATCGTGATGGCATCGGCCCGGATCAGTTCGTCGAAGACGCCGCCGAGGTAGTCGGCAGGCTCATCCGCCAACACGCCATGGGTCGGCAACTCGTGCGCGCCCACGTCGGTCACGGCCGGGGTGCGGGCGCCGGTCAGCGTGGCGAGCAGTGTGGTGCGGTTGGCTTTGCCGTTAAGCCGCCCCACGGCGCTCAAGAGTTTCTGAAGAAGCACCCACTCCGATTCCGTGGGAGGTCGCGGCGGCACGGCCGACTTGAAACCGCAGAAGTCGCAGTGCCCGCACGGCGCATTCGAAGACTGGCGCTCGCCGAAATAATCGAGGATGAAGCGGTGGCGGCAGCGCCGCGCGTCGGCGTAGCGGAGCATCTGGTCCAGCTTACGCAGGTCACGCAGCCGCTTCTCGTCAATGCCCGGCAGCATGGCGCGCAGGCGCCCCACGTCGCCGGCCTTGACCAGGCTGGTCGTGTAGCAGCGCGTGCCCGACTTGATCTCGCGGGCGATCAGGCCGCAACGCTCGTAGAGGCCCATGCAGGTGTGGACGGCGATCTTGTTGTCCGTGCCGTGAATCTGCGCGCCCCATTCGTCGAGCGAACAGGTCTGGGGTTCGCGGTGCAGCAGGAGGCGGACCTCGTCCCAGACGGCCAGGATCGTGCCCGGGTCGGGATTGGAACCGTCGAGAAAGAACTCCTGGGTCCGCACGTCGGCGTAGTTGTAAAGCAATTCGCAATGGGCAAGCTCACCGTCGCGCCCGGCCCGGCCGACTTCCTGGTAGTAGGCCTCGATGCTGCCGGGCACGTCCCAGTGCAGGACGCAGCGGAGGTCGGCGCGGTCCACGCCCATGCCGAATGCGTTGGTGGCCACGACCACTGGGACCTCGCCGCTCATGAAACGTTCCTGGGCGCGCGACCGTTGCTCGTCGGGCAGGCCGGCATGGTAGACGAGGTATTTGAGCTTCAACTGCGCGAGCATGGTGCCCACGCGCTCGACCTGCTTGCGCGTGCTGCAATAGATGATGCCGGTGGGAAATTCGGCCAGCACGCCCCGGATGCGGTCAAGCTTGGCTTCATGGGTTGCCGTGCGGCTGACCGTCAGGCGCAAGTTGTCGCGGCGGAAGCCGCGCACAAAGGTCTGGGGCGTCGGACGGCCGTCCCCCCCCAGGCCGAGTTGCTTGACGATATCGTCGCGCACTTCGGGCGTGGCCGTGGCGGTGAGCGCCATGATGCGGGCGTTCGGCAGTGACTTCACCAGCTCGCCGAGGCGCAGGTAGTCAGGCCGGAAATCGTGGCCCCACTGGCTGATACAGTGGGCCTCGTCAATGGCCACCAACGCGATCCGGAGACTCTCCAGGAGCTCGCGGAAGCGCGTGTTGCGGAACCGCTCGGGCGCGACGTAGACCAGGCGCGTGTGGCCCTGGCGGAGGGCGGCGATGCGGCTGGCAGCCTCGTCGGCCGAAAGGGACGAGTTCAGGCTGGTGGCCGGCAGGCCGCGAGCCACCAGCCCATCCACCTGGTCCTTCATCAACGAGATGAGGGGCGACACAACCAGCGTGATACCGTCCAGCACCAGGGCGGGCAACTGGTAGCAGACCGACTTGCCCGAGCCGGTCGGCATGACGACGACGGCATCGCCGCCGCCCAGGACCGTCTCGATGGGCTCGCGCTGGCCAGGGTGAAAGCCGGGAAAGCCGAAGTGCTGCGCAAGCAGCGCGTCCAGGTCGGCGGGCGTTGGCGGAGGGACGATCATGGCGCGCGGATTCCGCCTAGATCCCTTCCATCCAGCGGCGGTTCGAACTCTGCTGGGCGAGTTTCAACATGCGTGAACCGGCCAGTTCGCGGTTCGTGCGGCCGAACAAGATTGCGTCTCGCACGCAGAAATACAGCAGCCACGTCTCGACAATCTCGATCCAGCCCTCCGCGAGGATCCGCTCGGCGCTGAAGCCGCGCACCAGGCATTCCAGCCAGTGGCCACCCCGCAGGTCGTTGACGGCGCGCACGGTGTGGATGCACCGGGCCAGGTCGGCATAGGGCCAGAGCAGGCCGGCCTCTCCCCAGTCGATGACGCTGAACGTGTCGGCGCCGTCGACGATCAGGTGGCAGCCCTCGCGATTGCCGAACCAGGTGGGCTGGGTTTCGATGATGGCGCGGGCGTTGCGGTAGAAGCGTACGAATTCGGGCCGCGAACGCGAACTGTCGCGGAGGGTCCGGTCGTGTATCTCCCAGGAGGCCAGTTCGCGGGCTTGGGCCTCGGCGGCGGAGAGTGCGCCGGGCACCGATGCGGGCGCCAGATTGGCCACGCGGCCGAGGAACCGGCCCAGCCGCTCGAAGATGGCGCACCCGCGGCGCGAATCCTGCGAGCAGATCGCGGCGGCCGACGTGCCGCGAACGAACGGCATGACGGTAAAGGCCAGGCGCAGGTCGGGATAGTCGGCCTGCGTGAATTCCGGGGACGGCACTTCAAATCCGAGATTTCCCAAGTGCCGCAGAATCTCCTGTTCGCGCAAAATCGGCTCCGGATCCTGGATGCCGATCTTGAGAACGTGGGACGGCGTGCCGGGGGCGAAGTCGAGGCGGAAGACGGAGCTATGCTCGGCCTGGAAGCGTGAGACCAGCGGGTTCGGTCCAAGCAACCTGCCGGCGATATCTGCGGCGATCGCGGCGGGCGATGGAGTGGGGGTGGGCATAAGAGGTCAGGCGGGATTGCCCTCGGTGAATGCTTCGACGAGCGCCACGGCATTCGCCGTGGGCGTCTCAGGCTGGAGGGGCTTGGCGGGGGCCAGGATGAAGCCGCCACCCCGGGCCATTTCCGTGCGTAGCCGGCGCACCTCCGCCTGGATCTCGGCGGGTGTGCCGCGCGGAATCGTGCTCTGGCTGCCCAGGCAGCCCCAGAAGGTCATGTCGCGGCCGAAACGGCGCTTGAGTTCGTACGGGTTCATGCCCCCCGCCTCGGGCTGGCAACTCTCGAGGACATCGAGGCCGATCTCAGCCAGGTCGGGGATGATTTCGGCCACGGAGCCGCAGGAATGGCCCATGGTGATCTTTCCGGCTTTGTGCACTTCCGCATAGATGCGCGCCCAGCGCGGCTTGAGGAAGGTGCGCCACCGGGCCGGACCCATGACCACGCCGCGTTGGTCGCCCCAGTCGTCGCCGAACAGGATGCCGTCCACGGGCAGGTCGACTGTATAGCGGACGAACTGGATGTAGAGCTCGGTTAGGCGGTCCAGCATCTCGGCGAAGAACTCCGGTTCGGTGATCGCATCCATCAGCGCGTTCTCGAATCCCCGCAGGTTCCAACTCCGCTCGAACAGCCCCCAGCCGAGGACGCCGACGATGAAGCGGTCGGGGTTGGCGCGGCACGTGTTGAAGCCGGCCGCCTTCCATTCCGGGCGGAAGAAACTCTCAGCCGTGGGGAAGGCGTAGCCGTCGAACGAGGCGGTCGGCAGCGGCGGTTTCTCGAGGTGCCAGGGCCGCATGTCCTGGCGCCAGATGCCGCCGTAGCCATCGCGGACATAGGTCGCATCGATAGGGGTTTTGGGGTCGGTATCGACGGCAGAAACCGAGACGATGTAGGGGAAGAGGCGCCGGCGCCAGTCGGCCGAACCATAGTGCGCGTCGATACGAAGACCGACCTCGTCCTCAAACGGCAGTGTGTAGGGAACGAACGGCGTGTCACGGTGGCGGATCTGGCCCAGTACGATTTCCTTAGGAGTCATGGATGCGTCCCTCTGGATGGCATTAAGCCGTTTTAGTCCTGGCGAATGAGGCGTTGCGGTAGAAGATGGCGATATCGGCGGCGACCATGAGGGCATTGAGGATGTAAAACGCGATCACGCCGTCGCGGCTGTGCAAGACCTTGTGGACAATGCCCGCGAAATAGCCGATCAGGACCAACCACAGGAAGATGACGCTTTTGCCGGCAGTCGTCCGGGCCCGCCACGACCGGGCGATGGAAAACGGCCAGGACGCCCCAAAACACGCCAGCATGATGATTTCGAACGCGCTCATAAAGGCGGTGCCTCCGGTATCAAGCGCCCCATGATAGGGAACCGAGGGCGGGGAACAAGGAAGAACGGCGGGCCGGGTTGAAGACCGGATCGTTTGCTGATAGGGTGAACGCCTTGAGCACCACCGCACAACGCGCTGCCGCGGCCCTGAGCATGGGCGTGACGGCCCTGTTCCTGCTCTGCGGCTACGAGTTCATCCGAAGCACATCGCAATCGCTTTACATTGGCGCCTATGGCGCGCGGCATCTGCCCATCGTCATGGCATTGGCCCCGGTCGGCACGCTGCTGATGGTCTACGGCTATGGGCGATTGCTGTCACGGGTTGGCGCACGGCGGGCGATCCTGATGACGTGCCTGCTATCGGCCGGGGTGATCCTGGGGTGCCACGCTGCCATCCAGGCTGGTAGTCGCCTGGCAACCGGCGTCCTGTATGTGTTTCGGGAGGCCTACATCGTGCTCCTGATCGAGCAGATCTGGTCGTTCCTGAACAGCACGCTGCCGGCATCCGAGGGGCGCCGGCTCAATGGCCCCATCTGCGGCATCGCGTCCCTGGGTGCGATCGCGGGCGGCCTGCTCGTGCACCATTTCGCCGTCAGCCTGGGCACGGCGGACCTGCTGATCCTGGCCGCCGGGAGCCTGGTCCCCACGGCCCTCGGGGCGTTGCTGGCCTACCGGTTCGGGGGCGAGCCGAAGCCGCCGCCAGAAGAGGCCGGCGGCCGGCGCGGCCACCTTGGGCTGGGAGTGCTGGCGCACAGCGCGACGCTGCGGCGCCTGGCGATCCTGATTGCCTTGACGCAGGTTGTCTCGGCCGTGCTGGACCTGCAACTGAGCCGGCAGGTGGAACTGGCAATCGGGCTGACCGACGAGCGGACGCGCTGGTTCGGTGGGTTCTACGCGCATCTCAATGTGTGGTCGGCGTCGTTCCAATTCGTCCTCGCCCCGATTCTGCTGCGCTACGCCTCGTTGCGGCTCGTGCATGTGACCATTCCGCTGGTTCACGTCGTCACTTGCACTTTGGCGCTGGTTCGGCCGTCGCTGGCGACGGCAGGGACGGCCTACCTGGCCTTCAAGACGTTGGATTATTCCATTTTCCGGGCGGCCAAGGAATTGATCTATGTGCCGCTGACGTTCGACGCGCGCTTCCGTGCCAAGGAGATCATTGATGCGTTCGTGTACCGGTTGGCCAAAGGGGGCGCGTCGGGCGCGCTCGCCGCGATCGGCGCGTGTATCGTGGTGCCGCTGGCAGGCTATCCCATGATCGCGCTGGCGGCACTGGCCGGGTGGTTGCCGCTGACAGTGCTGGTTACGAAACGCGAATGATGAGCCACACGCATCCGGGTTGGCAGACCGGCCTTGTCTTTTAGCTCTAGGAACGATACGTTCCGGCAGTCTGTCTTAGCGCGGCATTCCGTTCGCAACGGTTGGACGGCGGCGTCGCAAGGTCACTGCAATCGTCTTTTGCTGGAGGGGCGGGGATGGGTGGTCTGCACCGGAATCAGGAATGTCGGCCGAGGCCAGCCAATCCCTTCGGCATGCAGCCCGCGGCGAAGCCGTGCGCAATCGCCCTGATTTTGCTTGTGGTGCTTCTTGGCCGCGCCAGTCCCAGCAGTGCTGCCCCGGGCATAGGCTTGGACGCTTCTGCGTTGGTGTTCAGCGGAACTGCCTACGGCACAATCCCTCCCCAGACCCTTTCGATCACGAACTCGGGAGGCAGTTCACTGAACTACAGCATACGGAGCGATACGTTCTGGCTGAGCGTGAATAGTCCCACCGGCGTCATCGCGGCCGGGGCAGTCGCGACGCCCGCGGTGCGGGTGGCCGTGCGCGGACTGGCACCGCGCGTGTACCGGGGGACATTGACGATAGCGGATCCGGCGGCGACGAACGGGCCGCAGACAGTCGCGGTTAGTCTGTCGCTGGGCACCATGAGCGTCGCGCGCGCAGTTGTGGCGTGGGGGAGCAACAACAATGGGCAGACGAACGCCCCGGCGGGACTGACCAACGTCTCTGATGTGGCCGGCGGCGGGTATCACTCGCTCGCACGGTGTGCGGACGGTACGGTCGTGGCGTGGGGGAACAATGCCTTTGGGCAAACGAATGTGCCGACGAGCCTGACTGATGCGGTGGCGGTAGCCGGGGGCGGCTACCATTCCCTGGCTCTAGGAGCTCAGGGAATGGTTATGGCCTGGGGGGATAACTCGCTTGGCCAGACAAATGTCCCGGCTGGACTGACTGGCGTGGTGGCAGTGGCCGGCGGCGGCTACCATTCGCTGGCGCTGCGTGCGGATGGAACCGTCGTTGCCTGGGGAAACAACAGCTTCGGTCAGACAAACGTGCCGGCGGGACTGAGCAATGTGGTGGCGGTGGCAGCCGGGGCCTACCACTCGCTGGCGTTGCGCGCGGACGGGACGGTCGCGGCGTGGGGGTATAATAGCGCCGGACAGACCAATGTGCCGGCGCGCCTGACAAATGGAGTGGCCGTGGCAGGCGGCGGCTCGCATTCGCTGGCACTCTGCGCGGATGGGAAGGTGGTGGCCTGGGGCGACAATACCTATGGCCAGACAAACGTTCCGGCGGGCCTGACCAACGCGATGGCGGTGGGCGCCGGGACGAGTCATTCGGTGGCGTTGTGCGGGGATGGGACGGTCATGGCGTGGGGTCGGAACAACGCTGGCCAGACGAACGTCCCACCGAACCTGAGTCATTTTACGGCTGTGGCGGCGGGGTGGGATCATTCACTGGCGCTGCTGCCCGTGGCATCGCTGGTCGTGACGTCACCTTACGGTACGCCCGTTCCGGGCTCAGGCACCAATATCATGATCATCGGTTCTGTCGCGACGTGCAGCGTCGATTCGGTGGTCCTGGTGCCAAGCGCAACCCAGTACGTATGCACGGGGTGGACGGGTGCCGGGAGCGTGCCCGCCGGCGGCACTTCGAACCGGGTTGTTTTCGCGATCACCAATGAGTCGGCCATTGTCTGGTTGTGGAGCATCAGTTACTGGGTGGACGTGCAGACGCACGGATGCGGCAGTGTAGGGCCGGGAAGCGGCTGGTATGCGGCTGGAAGTAACGTGACGATGACGGCCTCAAACCGGCTAGGTCAATCGCTGCTCGGTTGGGACGGAGACACGAACGGCTGCGTGGCGAACGGGGCGACCTTGACCGTGCCAGCAGACGGGTCACGGCATATCACGGCGCGATTCACCCAGCCGGCGCTCGCAGTCGTGGCGACCAACCTTGCGTTCTCGGGCCAGGTCTGCGGCGTGACGGCCCCGCAGTTCCTCGTCATTACCAACGCAGGCGATGGCCCCTTGTCCTACACGGTCCGGAGCGATGTATTCTGGCTCAGCGTGGACAGTCCTGTCGGTGTGCTTGCGGCCGGAGCGGGGACCACGCAGGTCGTGCGCGTGAGCACGCGTGGATTGTCGCCCGGCGTGTACGGCGGGACGTTGACCCTGACGGCCCCGGCGGCGTCGAACAGTCCCCAGACGGTGGCGGTAGGTCTTCGTATTGAGCCCCTGGTCGTCCCGCCCAGCCTCGTCATGTCCTGGGGGACCAATGGTTTCGGGCAGGCGACCGTGCCAACAGGCTTAACCAACGCGGTGGCGGTGGCGGCAGGTGCGAATCACTCGTTGGCGCTCCGCGCGAGCGGGACCGTCGTGGCCTGGGGCAGCAATAGCTATGGCCAGACGACCGTGCCGGCAGTCCTGTCGAACGCCGTCGCCGTGGCCGGCGGGGCTGATTTCTCGCTGGCCTTGCGCGCGGATGGGAAAGTGGTGGCGTGGGGAAGGAACAATCTGGGTCAGACGAATGTGCCGGCGGGCCTAACCAACGTCGTAGCGGTAGCCGGTGGCGGAGTCTACTCGCTGGCCTTGTGTCGGGACGGAACGGTAACAGCCTGGGGGAACAATGCGCTGGGACAGACGAACGTGCCGGTGGATCTGACCAGCGCGGTGGCGGTGGCGGCGGGCTCGAACCATGCTCTGGCGCTTCGCGCGGACGGTTCGGTCGAAGCTTGGGGCGACAATGCGTTGGGCCAGACGAACGTGTCGGCGGATCTGACCAATGTTGTGGCGGTAGAAGCGGGATCGAATCATTCGCTGGCGCTTCGCTCCGATGGGACGGTTGTGGCCTGGGGTGACAACGGTTATGGCCAGACGAACGTGCCCACGGACCTCACTGACGTGGTGTTGGTATCGGCCGGGGCCAATCACTCGCTGGCCCTGCGCGCGGACGGGACAGTTGTGGCGTGGGGTGACGGTTCGTGCGGCCAGACGAACGTGCCGACGGACTTGACCAATGTGGTGGCGGTGGCGGGTGGCGGTGGCCACTCGCTGGCGCTGGCGCCTTCGGCTTCATTGGTTGTAGTCTCGGCCCACGGTTCGCTGGTGCCGGGCCAAGGCACTAACTGGGTGATCCGAAACACACCCCAGACATGCGCGGTGACCCCGTCCCTGGTGTCGCAGGGCACAACGCAATACGTGTGCGCCGGCTGGGCCGGTACCGGCAGCATGCCGGCGAGTGGTACCTCGAATCAGGTTGCCTTCACCATCACCAATAACTCGACTGTCACGTGGCTCTGGACGACCAATTACTGGTTAGACGTTCAACCGGACGGCTGCGGTAACGTTGGGCAAACGAGCGGATGGTATGCAGCCGGCAGCAATGTGACCCTGACTGCCTCAAATTGGCCTGGCTACAGTTTTTGGGGCTGGCATGGGGACACGAACGGATGTGCGATCGACGGGGCAGTGCTCACCTCTCCGGTCGCCGGCCCGCGTCACGTCGAGGCCTGGTTCTCCGGGCTGAACTTTGATGTCGGTCCTTCCAACCTAGCATTCACAAACCAAGTGTATGGCAATGTGGCGCCCCAGTCGATTACGGTTACCAACACGGGAGACGCGCCTTTAGTCTACACGGTTCAAGGCGACGTATTCTGGCTCAGCGTGGACAATCCAACTGGTGTCCTCGCGGCCGGAGAAACCGCAACCCTCACGGTGCGGGTGGCCACTCGCGGATTGGCGCCGCGGACGTACCGGGGAACACTGACTATCACGGCCCCGGCGGCGATGAACAGCCCGGAGACTGTCACGGTGAGACTCCAGATCGGTGCCGTCAGTCTGCCAACCTTGGTGGCGACGTGGGGTGACAATTCTTCTGGCCAGAGGAATGTTCCGGCAGGCCTGACCGACGCAGTTGGGGTGTCTGGCGGGGAGGTGCATTCGCTGGCTCTGCGCGCGAACGGGACGGTCGTGGCGTGGGGAGGCAACGGCAGTGGTCAGATCAATGTGCCTGCGGGTCTAACCAACGCCGTGGTGGTGGCCGCCGGTCAAGGTCATTCGTTGGCGCTTCGCGCGGATGGGACCGTCGCGGCATGGGGGACCAACTTCCTCGGCCCGACGAATATGCCTGTGGGCCTGACCAACGCCGTGGCGATAGCTACGAAGTCGAATCACTCGCTGGTGTTGCGCGCGGATGGGACGGTCGTGGCGTGGGGGTACAACAACGATGGCCAGACAAACGTGCCGGCGGGCTTGTCTAACGTGGTGGCCGTAACTACCGGAATCAGTCACTCGCTGGCATTGTGCGCGGATGGGACGGTTGTGGCGTGGGGTGACAATTCCTATGGCCAGAGGAATGTGCCGGCGGGCCTGACCAACGCGGTCGCGGTGGCCGGTGGAGATTTGCATTCGCTGGCACTGCGTGCGGACGGCACTGTGGTGGCGTGGGGCGCCAATTACTATGGCCAGGGGAATGTGCCAGCGGGCCTAAGCAACGCGGTTGCAGTGGCAGCGGGATGCGACAACTCGATGGCGCTGTGCGCGGATGGGACGGTGGTGGCGTGGGGTGACAATACCTATGGCCAGACGAGTGTGCCGATGGGTCTGACAAGTGTCGTGGCCGCGGCGTGCGGCTACTATCATTCGCTGGTGCTGGCACCTGCGGTATCGTTGTTCGTGAACTCTACCCGCGGTGTGCCGACGCCGACTCAGGGCATGAACTGGGAAATACGAAACGCGCTCCAGTCGTGCTCGGTGGTCCCAACCGTAGTGCAGGGCACAACGCAGTACGTCGTCGCAGGTTGGACGGGCACTGGCAGTGTGCCCGCCAGCGGCACCTCGACCCAAGTCTCTTTCGTGATTACCACTAACTCGACCATTGCCTGGCTCTGGACGACAAACTACTGGCTGGATGTGGGAACATCCGGCTGTGGAAGCGTTGGTCCGGGCAGCGGTTGGTTTGCGGCCGGAAGCAACGTGATCCTGACGGCTTCGAACTGGCCGGGCTATCCCTTCCTCGGTTGGCGCGGGGACACGAACGCTTGCACGATCACTGCGACGGAAATTACCGTGCCGGTAACCAGAGCGCGTAAGATAACGGCGCAGTTTGACGGGACGGGCGTCACCGTCGTTCCCTCCAGTCTAACGTTTTCTGCCCAGAACTATGGTGACGCATCGCCGCAGGTTTTCAGCATAACAAATCCGGGGGCCTACCCGTTGAACTATAGCATCGGTAGTGACATGTTCTGGCTCAGGACGGACAGCCCTGGTGGCGTGCTTGCGCCTGGGGCGTCAACGACGCACGTGGTGCGAGTGGCGACGCGTGGACTGGCGCCGCGTGTGTACAAGGGCCGGGTCACGATCACAGCCCCGTTAGCGACGAACAGTCCGTGCACGGTGCCGGTGGACTTGCGGATCGAGCCCGTTGTTGCGCCTCCGGCTCGGGTTGTGGCGTGGGGCGGGCAGAATATTGCTGGCGAGTTAAACGTGCCCGTGGGGCTGACCAACGCAGTGGCGGTGGCTGGCGGCGCCAATTTTGCTCTTTCGGTGAATGATGACGGAACTGTCACGGGATGGGGCGATGACTGGGCTGGCGAGTTGAACGTGCCGGGTGGGTTGCGCAATGCGGTCGCGGTGGCTGCCGGATGGGATTTTTCACTGGCCTTGCGCGCGGATGGGACTGTTGTGGGTTGGGGGCAGAATGATTCGGGTCAATCGAGTGCGCCGGCGGGGATCACGAATGCAGTAGCGATAGCTGCCGGAACCTGGCACTCGATGGCGCTGTGTGCGAATGGAACGGTCGCCGCTTGGGGCGACAACCACTATGGTCAGACGAATGTGCCAACAGGGCTGACGAATGCGGTAGCGGTGGCCGGTGGGTACTTTTCCCTGGCGCTGCGCTCAGATGGGACGGTCGTGGCGTGGGGGTTCAATAACGATGGTCAGACAAACGTGCCGGTTGACCTGACGAATGCCGTGGCGGTGGCGGGGGGTTGGAGGCATGCAGTCGCCTTGCGCTCGGACGGCAGGGTGACGGCGTGGGGGCTCAACAGTAACGGTCAGACGAACGTGCCGGCCGATCTGACGAATGCCGTGGCGGTGGCGGCGGGGCAGTATCACTCGCTGGCGTTGCGCTCGGACGGAACGATCGTGGTGTGGGGCGACAACAGCAAGGGGCAGATGAACATACCGGCGAGTCTGTCGAACGTTCAGGCGATTGCGGGCGGCACGTACCATTCGCTTGCGGTAGTGCCCATGTCTTCGCTATGTGTAGACGCACCCTTTGGATCGCCTGTTCCGGCGAGGGGCACCAATTGGTTTACACGAAACACTCTCCAGACGTGCTCGGTGGACCCGGTCACCGTCGTTCAGGGCGCCACCCAGCGTGTGTTTGCCGGCTGGACCGGGACTGGCAGCACGCCGGCAAGCGGGATCTCGACCCAGGTCTCCTTCACGATTACAAATAACTCGAGCGTTTCTTGGTGGTGGGCCACCAACTACTGGCTTGATGTGCAATCGCGCGGCTGCGGCAGTGTCGGGCTGACCAGTGGCTGGTATGCGGCTCGCAGTAACGTGACGGTGACGGCGTCGAACCGGCCCGATTGCACGTTCCTGGGGTGGAGCGGCGACACCAATGGGTGCGCCGTGGAAGGGACCACCATCACGGTGCCCGTGACGGGCCCAAAGTGGATCCAGGCGCAGTTTACTGCGCCGCTCATAGGACTCGCTTCGTCCAATCTGGTCTTTTCGGGGCAGGTCTACGACAGCATCGCCCCCCAGGTGCTTGCCATCACGAATACGGGCGACGGGGTGTTGAGTTACACCATCCGCAGCGACATGTTTTGGCTAAGTGTGGATAGTCCTACCGGCGTGCTGGCGACTGGTATAGGGACATCGCTCGTGGTGCGAGTCGCGACCCGGGGCCTTCAGCCACGGCTATATGGCGGCAACTTGACGATTGCGGACCCCTCGGCGTCGAACAGTCCTCAGGCTGTGGCAGTCAGCCTGCAGATCGTCCCGGCCCAGCCACCGAGTCGGGTGGTGGCGTGGGGCGACGACACTTTTGGCCAGACGAACGTTCCGTCCTGTCTGACCGATGCGGTGGCCGTGGCCGCCGGCGGTTACCATTCTCTGTCGCTATGCGCGGATGGGACCGTCATGGCCTGGGGGAAGGGCGGCAACGGCCAGACGAATGTACCCCTGGGGCTGACCGATGTGGCTGCCGTCGCGGGCGGCACCTACCACTCGCTGGCGTTGCGCGCGAACGGGATGGTGGTGGCCTGGGGCGCCAATGATTTCGGCCAGACGACTGTTCCGGCCGGCTTGACCAATGCCACGGCCGTGGCTGGCGGCGGGTACCATTCGCTGGCGGTGAGCGCAGACGGGACGGTTATGGGTTGGGGAGACGACAGTTTCGGTCAGAGGGACGGGCCGGCGGGCCTGAGCAATGCGGTGGCGGCGGCCGGCGGCGGCGCGCACTCGCTGGCGCTTTGTGCGGACGGGACGGTGATGGCGTGGGGAGACGACGAGTTCGGCCAGACGGATGTGCCCGCAGCCCTGACCGACGCCGTGGCGGTGGCCGCGGGCGAGAAGCATTCGTTGGCGTTGCGCGCGGACGGGTCAGTCGTGGCTTGGGGCGATGACAGTCTCGGCCAGATAGAGGTCTCGCTGGGTTTGACGGACGTGGTGGCGGTGGCTGCGGGGCCCTGGCATTCGCTGGCCTTGCGTGCGAATGGGTCGGTCGTGACCTGGGGCGACAACGGGTTGGGTCAGACGAGCGTTCCGGCAGGCCTGAAGCAGGCTGTGGCGGCGGCGGGCGGCGGGGGTCACTCGCTGGCCCTGGTGCCCATGGCCTCCCTGGTCGTGACCTCGCCCTATGGCGTGTCCGTGCCGGATCCGGGCACCCATTGGTTGACTCGAAACACAGATCAGGCGTGTTCGGTGAATCCGGCCGTCGTTGTGCAAGGCCCAACCCAGTACGTGTGCACCGGCTGGTCCGGATCCGGCAGCGTGCCGGGAAGCGGCACCTCAAACGTGACGGCATTCACCATCACAAACAACTCGGTCCTCGCCTGGTTGTGGACGACGAACTATTGGTTGGACCTGCAGTCCTACGGCGGCGGCGACATCGGCCCGGGGAGCGGCTGGTATGCGGCGGGTAGCAACGTGGTACTTACGGCTTCCAACTGGACAGGTCAGAGTTTCCTGGGCTGGAAGGGTGACACGAACGGGTGCACGGTCAACGGGGCCGCGCTGACCGTGCCCGGCGATGCGCCGCGCCGGATCGAGGCCTGGTTCTCGGGCCTGAGCTTTGCTGTCGCGCCCTCGGGGCTGGTCTTTTCGGGTCAAGCCTATGGCGATGTGGCGCCGCAGCTGGTCACGGTGACCAACACGGCTGACGTGCAACTCAGTTACACGATTCGGAGCGACGCATTCTGGCTGAGCGTGGACGGTCACGGAGGCGTGCTGGCGCCGGGGGCGGGCACGACGCACGTAGTGCGCGCGGCCACACGCGGCTTGGCGCCGCGGGTGTACAAGGGCCGACTGACGATTACCGCCCCGGCCGCGACGAACAGTCCTTGCGCGGTACCGGTGAGCCTGCGGCTCGAGCCCTTGGTCACGCCGCCTAGCCTGGTCGTGGCGTGGGGGTACAACAGCGACGGCCAGACGAATGTGCCGGCGGGCCTGACCGATGCCGTGGCCGTGGCTGGCGGGAGAAACCATTCGCTGGCGCTTCGCGCGGACGGAACGGCGGTGGCATGGGGATCCAATAGTGCCGGCCAGACGAACGTGCCGACGGGCTTGACGAATGCCGTGGCCGTGGCGTGCGGCGGCGCTCACTCGCTCGCCCTGCTCGCGGACGGGACGACGATGGCGTGGGGCAGCAATTCCTCCGGCCAAACGAACGTGCCGGCGGGGTTGATGAACGCCGTGGCGGTGGCCGGCGGCGACTACCACTCCGTGGCCTTGCGCGCGGATGGGACCGTTGCGGCGTGGGGGTACAATGGCTTCGGTCAGACCACCGTGCCGCCCGGCCTTACGAATGCCGTAGCCGTGGATGCCGGATTGTACGATTCGGCTGCGCTACGCGCCGACGGCACGGTTGTGGTCTGGGGTGACAACAGCTCCGGCCAGACCAATGTTCCGGCGGGCCTGACGAACGCCGTGGCCGTGGCGGCCGGCGATAAACACCTGCTGGCACTGTGTGCCGACGGCACGGTCGTGGCGTGGGGCGACAATTCGTATGGTCAGACGAACGTGCCTGCGGGCCTGACGAATGCTGTCGCTGTGGCGGGCGGCGGCTATCACTCGCTCGCCATGCGCGCCGATGGGACGGTCGTGGCGTGGGGGTATGGCGCTGCCGGCCGCACGAACGTGCCGCCTGGCCTCACCAATGCAATGGCGGTGGCGGGCGGCGGCGGCCATTCGCTAGCCCTGGTACCCATGGCCTCGTTGGTCGTCACCTCGCCGTACGGTGTGCCCTCGCCGGACCGGGGTACGAACTTGTTTTCACGCCCGACGCCGCTCACCTGTAGGGTCGATCCGGCAGTCCTGGCGCTGGGCACAACCCAGTACGTGTGCGCGGGCTGGATCGGCGCCGGCGATGTGCCGACCAGTGGCACGTCGAACCAAACCTCGTTCACGATCTCCACCAACTCGGCCATTTCCTGGCAGTGGACGACGAATTACTGGCTGGATGTACAGGCGCGAGGCTGTGGCAATGCTGGGCCTGGGAGCGGCTGGTGCGCGGCCGGGAGTAACGTTACCCTGACGGCGTCCAACTGGAACGGTTACACGTTCGTGGGGTGGAGTGGTGATACGAATGGGTGCGTGACGAATGGGCTTGCGCTGACCGTGCCGCTAACCGGGGCGCGGCAGATCCAAGCGCGTTTCACGCAACCAATAATGGCAGTTGCGCCGGCCAGTCTCGTCTTTACAGGGCAGGTCTTCGGCGTCATTGCGCCGCAGAACCTATCCCTGACCAACGCGGGCGACGGCCCGTTGAACTACGCCATCGGCAGCGATGCGTTCTGGCTTAGCGTCAACAGCCCGACCGGCGTCCTCGCGGCTGGCGCGGGCCGGACGCAGGTGGTGCGCGTGGCCACGCGGGGGCTCGCACCGCGCACCTACCAGGGTCGGCTGAGGTTCACCGCTCCGGGCGCAACCAATAGTCCGTTGACGGTGGCGGTCAGTCTCCAGATCGCCCCTGTCACGCTGCCGAGCCTGGTCATGGCGTGGGGGGACGGTACTGCCGGCCAGACGAACGTGCCGCCGGACCTGACGAACGCCGTGGCCGTGGCTGGCGGTCGGGCGCACTCCGTGGTCCTGCGCGCGGACGGGACCGTGGTGGCGTGGGGCGATAATTCCTTGGGCCAAACGAATGTGGCGACGGCCCCGGCCTCGGTGCTGGCTGTCTCGGCTGGCGACTCGCATTCGCTGGCGGTGTGCGCGGACGGGTCCGTGGTGGCGTGGGGTGACGATGCTCTGGGCCAGACGGACGTGCCGGCGAACTTGACGAATGCGGTGGCCGTGGCCGCGGGCGGCATGCATTCGGTGGGCGTGCGCGCGGACGGGACGGTGGTGACCTGGGGTGACAACTCCTTGGGCCAGACGAACACAGCAGCGGGGTTGACCAACGCGCTCGCGGTGGCGGCAGGGCACTCGCACTCGGTCGCCTTGCGCGGAAATGGGACCGTCGTGGCGTGGGGCGACGGTTCCCAGGGCCAGACGAACACGCCGTCAGGCCTGACGAATGCGGTGGCAGTCGTCGCAGGCGACAATCACTCGCTGGCGCTGCGCGCTGACGGGACGGTGGTGGCGTGGGGATCCAATGCCTTTGGCCAGACGAACGTGCCGGCGGGCCTGACCAACGCGGTGGCCGTGGCGGCCGGCGGGAAGCATTCGCTGGCGTTGCGCGCGGATGGGACGGTCGTGGCCTGGGGAACCAGCGACTTCGGGCAGACGAATGTGCCGACGGGCCTTACCAATGTCGTGGCGGTGGCTGCCGGTCGGAGCCATTCGTTGGTCCTTGCGCCTGCGGCGCGCCTTGTCGTGAGTTCGCCTTGCGGCGTGGCGGCGCCGGCGCAAGGCACGAACTGGGTTGTTCGAAATGCGTCCCAGGTCTGCCGGGTCGACCCGGTGATCCTTGTGCAGGGCACCACGCAATACGTGTGTACCGGTTGGACGGGCACCGGCTGTGCGCCCGCGGGTGGCGCTTCGAATCGTGTGGCGTTCGTGATCACCAACGACTCGGGTGTCGTCTGGCACTGGAACACGAACTACCGGCTGGACGTGTCGGCGAGTGGCTTCGGTGGCGTGGGCCCGACGAGCGGCTGGTATGCAGCCGGCACCAATATAACGGTGACGGCCTCGAACTGGCCGGGTTACGTCTTCCTGGGTTGGGACGGGGATACGAACGACTGCACGCCGAACGGGCAGGCGCTGAGTGTGCCGGTCACGGGATCGCGGCAGATTCACGCGCGGTTCACACAGGCCACAATGGCGGTCGCGCCCCTGAGCCTTGTGTTCTCCGGACAGGTCCATGACGCCCTGGCGCCGCAGTCGATCGGCCTGACCAATGCGGGAGACGGACCGCTTTACTACACGATCCGGAGCGACGCCGTTTGGCTGAATGTGGACAGTCCAACCGGCACGCTGGCGGCCGGAGCGGGCGTGACGCCGGTCGTGCGGGTTGCGACAAGAGGCCTGACCTCACGGGCGTACCTGGGCCGGTTGACGTTTAGCGCCCCGCCCACGACGAACAGCCCGCTGACTGTGGCGGTGCGCCTCCAACTGAGCGCGGTTTCGCCGCCAAGCCTGGTCATGGCGTGGGGGAGCAACACGTCCGGCCAGACGAATGTCCCGGCGGGGCTGACGAATGCGGTGGATGTGGCTGGCGGGTCATTCCACTCGCTGGCGCTGCGCGGGGATGGGAAGGTCGCCGCCTGGGGCGGGAACGGCAAAGGCCAGACCAACGTGCCACCCGGCCTGGCCGATGCGGTGGCTGTGTCGGCTGAACTTACCGACTCGCTGGCACTGCGCTCGAACGGGACGGTGATGGCGTGGGGCGACAATAGCCTCGGCCAGACGAACGTGCCGGCCGGGTTGACCAACATCGTGGCCATGGCGGGCGGCGGCAATCATGCGGTCGTCTTGCGCGCAGATGGGACGGTCGCGGCCTGGGGTTCCAACAGCAATGGTCAGACCAACGTGCCGGCGGGGTTGACCAACATGATGGCCGTGGCTGGCGGCGGGGCCCACTCGCTGGCATTGCGCTCGGATGGGACGGTCGCGGCCTGGGGTTCCAACAGCAATGGTCAGACCAACGTGCCGGCCGGCCTGACCAATGCCGTGGCCGTGGCGGCCGGGCAGTCGCATTCAGTAGCGCTCCGCGCCGATGGGACGTTGGTGGCTTGGGGAGACAACACCTATGGCCAGACGAACGTGCCGGTGGGGTTGACGAATGTTGTGGCCGTAGCCGGAGGGTCATACCATTCGTTCGCCGTGAGGGAAGATGGGACAGTCGCGGCCTGGGGGTTCAATTCCTTCGGCCAGACGAACGTGCCCCTGGGCCTGACGCGCGCGGTGGCGGTATCCGGGGGCCAGTATCACTCTCTGGCGCTGGCGCCCCTGGCCGCATTGATCGTGACCTCGCCGTACGGGGCGGCCGTGCCGGCCCAAGGCACGAACAGGGTGATACGCGGCACGCTTCAGACGTGTCAGATCGATCCCATGGTGCAACAGGGAACAACGCAATATGTGTCCTCGGGCTGGAGCGGCGCCGGCAGTACTCCGGCTGGCGGCGCCTCGAATGGCGTATCGTTCATCATCACCAACGACTCCGTACTCGCCTGGGTTTGGACGACCAACTACTGGCTGGACATTGCGGTAACGTCGCATGGACGCGTGGCGCCCACGAGCGGTTGGTATGGGACCGAGGCGAACCTGCAACTTCAAGCCACCGCTGATCCCTACTACCATTTTGATTGTTGGACCGGCACCGTGACCTTTGGCGCCGACACCGTGAGCCTGCCGGTTACGAGACCGGAAACCGTGGTTGCGTGTTTTGCTGAGAATCTGAGCGTGCACGACACTCCAGAATGGTGGCTGGCGCTGCATGGTTTGACGAACCGGACCTGGAGCGAGGAGGCATTAGACGATCAGGATCACGACGGCATGCCGACCTGGTGCGAATGGGCGAGCGACACCGATCCGCTCGATTCGAATTCAGTTCTGCGGATTGTAGCCATTGTCCCCGGCACCAATGGCATGCGCGTTGACTGGGGAGGCGGGACCGGCACCTGGCAGTACCTCGAACGTCTGCAGCATCTTGGCCAGACCGGCGAATTTTGGACCGCAATCTTCACGAACGTGCCGCCCACGGGGATTACCACGACACGGATTGACGCGGCGGCGACCAACGGCGCGTTTTTCTATCGGATCAGGACGACGCGATAGGCCGGGGCCGGCCGGCGCAGGATTCGCCGCTCTTTGATCGGGCTCGCCCCGCGAGCCAACCCGGGGCCGCCGCGGGCTGTGTTCGAACGCGGTGGCGGCAAATAGCGGTTGACGCTGGGCGAAACGTGGGGTAGACGAAAGGGATGATGTCGTTTTGCGGGAAGCCGCTCCGGCCGGCGGCCGGTGACGCAGCCTGTCGCCATGAGAGGGGACAATGACGGGGACCGGGAAGGTTTGCGCCGCTGGGATCACGGACGTCGGCCGACGGCAGAAGACCAATGAGGACGCCATCGGGGTTCTTCCCGACGCTGGCTTCTTTTGCATTGCGGACGGCCTGGGTGTGGGTCTGAACGGCGACGTGGCCAGCAAAGCCGTGGTTGATGCGCTGGAGGCCGAGGTCCAGCAGGGCGGTGACGCGTGGAGGGGGCTGGGTCTTGCTGCTCGTGTCGCCTGCGTGCGGACCGCCGTCGACCGCGTCGATGCCTCAATCCGGCAAGAGGCGAGGAAGCGCGATGTCGGCGAAATGTGCAGTACCCTCGTGGCGCTCGTGTTGGATCCGCGTGTTCCGGGTGAGGGCATGGCGATACATGTCGGCGACAGCCGCCTCTACCGCTTCCGGAATGGGAATCTTGAGTGCTTCACGGTCGATCACACGTACGGCGCCGAACTGACCGGCGGCAATTGCGAAGTGCCTCTTGCCGCCAATCATGAGCTGACCCGCGGCATCGGGCTCTGTGAGCATGCCGCCTTGGAGACAAATGAGATCAGCCTGCAGACCGGTGACCGCGTCGTGTTATGCTCAGCAGGGCTCACCCACATGCTGCCGGACAAGGCGTTGCGACGGATTCTGAGACGCGAAGCGGGCGCCGGCGTCCAGGCATTGGCGCAGGTGTTGGTTGACGAAGCTAATGCGGCGGGCGGCGAAGACAACATCTCGGTCGTGGTTGTCGATCCAGGGTGGGTGCCGGTCGAAGAGGTCGTCGCATCCGGGGCAAACCGGCATCATGCCGCCCGAATCGACTGGTCGGGTAATGAGCGACTGGGTAAGAGGGTGATGATCGCGGTGTGTTTGCTGGCGGTCGTGGTGGTGACGTTGCTTGTCCATGCCGTGCCGTTCTTTGATCAGCATAGCAAGAGCCGGACGATGGCGGCCATCGGGCCCCGGCAAGCTTGGTCGCCAAGGCCAGTCGCAAAGACCGAGCCCGCCGCGCGCGTTGCGCTGTTACCCGAGCTATTGCGTGACAGCGGGGCGCCGGGCATTGCGCTCGCCACGGGAGTGACGTCCTGCGTTGCGACCGAACCGATCCCGGCGCCAGTGACGACACCCGTGGAGGCGCCCATCCCGGCGCCCGCGCCACTCGCGGTTGGCGCCTCGTCAGGCTCCGGGTCCACGGTGTCCGAAGCACCGGTCTCTGACCCGCGCCAGGCGGCCGTGGAACGCGCCCTGGAGACAGGCCGTTGGGATTCGCCCCGGCAACTGGCGACCTGGGCCGCGCGTGAGGAACAGGTGGTGGCCAGGCTCGGGGATCTCAATCGGCGGATTCCTGCGCTGCTCGCCGCGCTAGGCGGCCGGTCAAGCATCACCAATGTCGCCGAGGTCGTTGGCGCTTTCGCCGAGCATCAGCGGCGGATCGCCCAGGTTCGCCAATGGGCCGAAGATCAGATTGCCGCCGGGCGGAACATTGAGCCTGACGTCTATCCCCGCAAGGATATTCGGATTGCAGTGGCGGCTGGCGATTTGGCGTGGCAGGAGCTTTATTTGATGATCGAATCGTTGGACGAGGCAGCGGCCTCGGCGCGGGCCACCGCAGACCAATCCCTGCGCCCGTGGATCGACCGCATCCTGGTGATTCGGGAGACGATCCTGGCCGACCGGAAGAAGTATCCCGACGTGTCCAAGTGGTGGCAGCAGGGGAACGTCGCGCTCGTGGCCACGCTTCTGGCCGGTGTTGAGGAATGGGTGAATTTGCCCGGGGCTGGGCTGGACCCGTCGTCCGGGCAATAGGCGAACAGGACTGGAAGCATGTGCAATCACTGCAACGCGGGCTGGGCCGACATCAAACGCTTCTTCCAAGAGCGCGATCCCGACGGTATTGCGTACGTATTTCTGGTCAGTACCGCATTTTCGATCGCGTTTTCGATCGCCCTGGGCCAGATGTTTGCCGGGCTTTGCTTTGCCGCCAGCGTCACGGGCTTGGCAACCCGGCGGATCATGTTCCGCTGGCCGGCCGAGGCCTGGTTTGCCGCGGCGTTCGGCGCGGTCGCCGTGGGCAGCACGCTGGCGGGCGTCGATCCCCATGGACTCTGGCGGAAGACCGGCAAGTTATGCTGGTTTCTGCTGATCCCGGTGACCGTCATGCTGTTGCGCAACCCGGGTCGGCTGCGAGCCCTGGTGCTGGCGTTCGTGGCGGGTTGTGTAGTCAAGGGACTTGAGACCACGGTGAGAAACCCGGTCATGGCCTGGTGGCGGCCAAAGCCGGATTTTCTGACGGCGCTGATCGATCGCGGGTCCATGGCCGACGGCCAGGTGCTCATGCTGGGCCTGGTGATCACGTTGGTGTTGCTGCTCCTGGCCTGGCGCGCCGACCGGCGGCTGGCTGGCGCGTTGGCATTGGCGCTCGTCGTCCAGGCGGCCGGCTTGCTGCTCAATTTCAAGCGCGGTTCGTGGATCTGTGCCGTCGTGTTGGCGGGCGGCGTGGTGCTGGCTCACGCCCGCTGGCGCACGTGGCTCGGTTTGCTGGTCATCCTGGCGGTGCTGGCGGCACTGCCGCCGGTGCGGGTCCGGTTGGGCCAGTTGCAGCGCGAGTTCGACGACCGGGGTGGCGGCCGGCTGACGATGTGGACGCGCATCACGCCGGCCTTGATCAAGGCTTATCCCCATGGCGTCGGCTATGGAGCGCTCACGAATGAGCTGATGCGAAAGGCTGATAATCGCGTAGAGCGAAATAGGAACCACGTGCACGCCAACTGGGCCCAGGTCCTGGTCGAGACGGGCTGGCTCGGGCTGGCCGTCTATACGGTCTGGATGGCGTGGCTGGTGGGTGCTGCGGTACGGGGCGTGCGATTGGCGCGGAGCGAGCCGCCTCCGGCCTACGCGGTGGCGGTGGCCGGCCTGCTGGTCGTGCTCGGGCTGCTGCTCAACGGCGTGGTTGAGTACAACTTCGGCAATTCCGAACTGATGATGGTGCTGGCGCTGTTCGCCGGGCTCATAGGCGCGCAGCGGCGGGTCGGGGCGGCCTAGCCGCTTTTTCGATCAGGTTCCGTCTGCTTCAGGAACGGCCGGCGCTTTCCGGCGCCTCTCCCTGAAGAAGGCTTGCAGCATTTCGCGGCACTCGCCTTCCAGCACACCTTGCACGATCTCCGGCCGGTGGTTCAACTGAGGATGATTCAGGATCGTGAAGACGGATACCGCGCCGCCGCGCAGGGGATCGGACACGCCGAACACGACCGTGGGAATTCGTGCCAGCACGATCGCACCCGCGCACATGGGGCAGGGCTCTTTGGTGACATAGAGCGTCGTCTCCGTTAGCCGCCAGTCACCGACGGCCGCGGCGGCCTGGGTAATGGCAATCATCTCGGCATGCGCGGTGGGATCCTTGAGCAACTCCACCTGGTTGTGGGCGCGGCCGATGACCACGCCCGCGCGCACAACGAGGGCGCCCACGGGCACCTCGTCGGCTTCCGCGGACTTCTGCGCCTCGGCAAGGGCCTGGCGCATATAATGGTCGTGTGATCGGTCGAACATCGCGCCATGGTAGGCGGGCGCGGGCGCAGCGGTCAATGCGGGAGTGGGGGGTGGGGGCAGTGAACGGTTAACAGTGAACAGTGAACAGTATAAGACTTAAATTGACAAAGTTAGCTTTGCACGTTAGACCATTCGGCACTCATGAGCGAAACCGACTTGTCTGCAGTGCCTGTCCTGCGCGATCCGTCCGCCCCGTACCGGCTGTGCGATATGCCGGTGCGTTTGCGCCCCCGCGAGGCCGTCGAGCGGCTTGGGGTGGAGAACGTGCCCGACCAGGTGCTGCTGGCCCTGCTGCTGCGCTCCGGGACCCGCGGCATGAATGTCGTGGATCTGGCTGAGCGCCTTCTGCGCACCTATGGCTCCTTGACGGCCTTGTCGCGGGCCTCTGTTGACGAACTGACGAACAACCAGAATCTGCGCGGGTTGGGCAGGGTCAAGGCCCAGATGCTCAAGGCGGCGCTGGAACTGGCGCGGCGGACCGCTGAGGAGCGTCGCGACGAGCGCGGCAGCGTCGTGCGGTCGCCGGAGGATGCGGCGGCAATGCTGCGGGAAACGGCCAAGCCGCTCGACCACGAACGGTTTTGGACGCTGCCGTTGGATTCCAAGAACCGGCTCAAATGGGGCGCCGAGGAGGTCAGCCGGGGGATTTTGGACACGAGCCTGGTGCACCCGCGCGAAGTATTCAAGCGCGCCATCCAATGGGGTTGCGCGGCGGTGGTTCTCGTGCATAATCATCCCTCCGGTGACCCGACGCCTTCGGCAGAAGACGTGCGGATCACGAAGCAACTGGTCCAGGCCGGCCAGGTGATCGGCATCAAGGTGCTCGATCACATCGTCCTGGGTCGGCCCTCGGCCGAACGCGTTCGGGATTTTGTGAGCCTGCGCGAATCGGGGGTTGTCGAATTCGCGGAGTGAGTCGCCGCGCGGAAGGAAGCAAGAGAGCATGAGTATTCATTCCACGGCAGTGATCGATCCCCGGGCACGGCTTGGGACAGGCGTCACAGTTGGTCCGTTTGCGGTGATCGAGGGGGACGTCGAGGTGGGCGACGATTGCACGATCGGGCCCCATGTCTCCATCCTTGGCCATACGAGCCTGGGCGCGGGTTGTCGGGTGCATGCTGGCGCGGTGCTGGGCGACCTGCCGCAGGACCTGGGTTTCAAGGGCGGGGTGTCATCCGTGCGGATCGGAAAGGGCGTGACCTTGCGGGAGTTCGTGACCGTACACCGGGGCACGAAGGAAGGCACGGTGACGGAGGTGGGCGATAACTGCTTCCTGATGGCCAACGCGCACATCGGCCATAACTGCTGCGTGGGTCCGGGAGTGATCATCGCCAATGGCGCGCTGTTGGGCGGGTATGTCGACGTCGGGGAACGGGCCTTCCTGAGCGGGCACGTGGTGGTTCATCAGTTCGTGCGGATCGGCCGATTGGCGATGGTCGGCGGGGCCGCCGGGCTCGGCAAGGACGTGCCGCCCTTCTGCATGGTTGGTGGAATGGAACGCAACCGGGTCGCGGGCATGAACGTGATTGGCATGCGCCGGGCGGGCCTGACGCCCGACCAGCGCAAGGCGGTCAAGGCGGCTTTCGGGAGTTTGTTCCTCTCGGGCTTGAACGTTAGCCAGGCCGTCGAGCAGATCAAGGCTGACGCGGCGCCGGGCTCGCCCGCCGCGGAGTTCGCGGCGTTCATCGAGCAGTCCAAACGCGGCATCTGCCGCTACGGCGCCAGTTCGTCGGGGGCGGCGTCGGACGAGGCTTGACCGGCTCCGGCCGGTCGCCACTGGCGGCGCGCGTTGCGGAATGAGTAGGCGCCGCGTGACGCCCGCAACAGATCGGCCAGCGTCCCCTTTGGGGGCAGGTTGGTCATTCCTCGCACGAAGAGGGCCGCCAGGCATTCCGAATCCCACAACGCCGTGTGGAATCGATTCGTTCGTTCGCCCTCCGCGGCGGTTGGGATTCCATTCGTGAGCCCGGGCAGCAGGCTGGTCGTGAGGGGTTCCAAGGCATAGCTGCGCGGGCCCGGGAACCAGGCCCGGAACAGGGTCAGGCTGTCGAGCAGAGGGCTCGTCGGGAGCGCCAGGCTGTTTCGCCTGGCCTCGGTCGCCACGAATCCGCGGTCAAATCGGGCATTGTGAGCCAGCAGCACCGTACCCGTGGTGAATCGGACGAACTGGGGTAGGACTGCTGCGATCGGCGGACAGTTGCTGACCATGGCATCGGAGATGCCATTGACACGCCGGGCCTCGTCAGGAATCGGGATCCCCGGGTTGATCAGCCAGGACTGTCGGTCGAGCACCCGGTCCAGGTTGAACTTCACCGCGGCGATTTCCACCAGGCGGCCGTGCTCCGCGCTCAGGCCGGTCGTTTCCGTGTCGAATGCCACGAACGTAACGCCGGTCAGGGGCGTGTTTGTGGGCACCGGGAACGGCTCGCCCCAGGCATCGGCCAGAACGAAAAGAGTCAGCGACGCGAGACATCCCCGGAAGCTCCACAATCCAATCCCGATCAATCTGGAAATCAGGAACGCAGGAATCATTGAGAGACTGGGTTGCATTGCCTTCATGAGTTCCTGATTTCCAGATAATCGTCTCCTCATTACGGCTCGTGCATCACGGTTTCAGGACTGCCCAGGCGGCGTCGATTTCGGCCAGGATCGCGCGGGCCGCCCGCGCGGGATCGGGTGCCTCGACGATGGGGCGGCCGACGACCAGGTAACTGGCGCCGGCGCGGACCGCCACGGCGGGCGTGGCGACCCGCTTCTGGTCACCGACATCCGCCCCGGTCGGCCGGATGCCCGGGGTCACGAGCAGCGGCCCGGCGCCGAAGCGGGCGCGTAATGCAGTGGCCTCGTGGACCGAGGTGACGACCCCGTCGATGCCGCTCGCGAGGGCCAGATCGGTCAGGGCCAGCGCCTGGTCGGCCACGGAACGGGCGAGGCCCAGATCCTTGAAATCGTCGGCATTCAGGCTGGTCAGGGTCGTCACGGCCACGAGTTTTGGCCGGCGCTCACCGAACGCCGCGGCTGCCTCGGCCGCCGCCTTCAGCATGGCGCGGCCGCCCGTGGCATGCACGGTCATGAGCGCGGCGCCCAGCCCCCCGGCCGCCGCGATCGCGTTGGCCACCGTGCGCGGGATGTCGTGGAACTTGAGGTCGAGAAAGACCTGCCTGCCCGACGCGGTCAGGGTTCTCACGATGGCCGGGCCGGCGATCGTATAGAGTTCGAGGCCCACCTTGACCCAGCGAATCTCGGGCGGCAGTTGGCGGAGCAGGGGCGGCACGGCCTCCGCGTTCGGCACATCCAGGGCAACGATCACTTCAGGTTTGTTCATGAGGGAAGGTTCAGTGTTCGGGTTTCAGTGTTCAGGCTTCGGGGTTTCAGGTCCAAGTCTCGGGATATTCGCACAATGACACCTGTCTTGAAACCCGAAACGTAAGACATGGCTTTCCCTGATGCGTCGCCTCCTGGGGACGATTGGGGACAGGATAGCTGGCCGCCGGGGTTTTGTCTATTGTTCGGACACCGCCTAATCGGCTATAACTTAGCCATGAGATTTCTGCTGTACAATGTCCGGTACTGCACGGGCGCAGGGCTGGGATTCCATTTCCCATTCCCTTGCAGCGGTTACCTCAAGCGGACGCACCGTAATCTGGACCAGGTGACGGAGTTCATCGGGTCGCTGCAGCCGGACGTGGTTGGGCTCGTGGAAGTCGACGGGGGGTCGTTCCGTTCGAGCTGGCGTAACCAGGCCGAACACATCGCGACGTCGCTGGGGCACTACCACAGCCACGAGTCCAAATATGCCGAGCGCTCCTGGCTGCGCTTCCTGCCCGTGGCGAACAAGCAGGGCAATGCATTCCTGAGCAACAACGTCATCCAGTCGGAGCGTTTTCTCTACTTCGACCATGGCGTCAAGCGGCTCGTGATTCAGCTCGAACTCCAGGACCTGACCGTGTTTCTCGTGCATCTTTCCATCTGGTTCCGGCACCGGCAGTACCAGTTGGGCGACCTGTATTCGTTGGTGAAGGACGTCAAGAAGCCATACCTGGTGGCCGGGGACTTCAACGCGTTCTGGGGCGACCCGGAGATGGAATTGTTTCTGGCGGCCACGGGTCTCCGCAACGCCAATACGCAGGGGTTGCCGACGTACCCCAGTTGGGCGCCCAAGCGACAGCTCGATTTCGTCCTGTTCAGCCCGGGCATCCGCGTTACCCGGTTCGAAATGCCGCAGGTCACGCTCTCGGATCATCTGCCGCTGGTGTGCGACTTCGAGGTCGAGGGCAGGGGACCGCCGCCCGCCTGAAGCTGGACAAATTCCAGATGATTGAAGCAAGCATCACGGTGCGTAGGATTCCTCACCACTTCGCCCGTTCGAGATTCAACGCGAGCAACCGCTCCAGAATCTGCGCGTCAGTCAGGTCCGTGGGCCAACTGTAGGCGGCGAACACGGCGGCATCGAGAGTCTGGTGCGCGTTGAGCAGCCAATCCGGGCGTCTGTTGTAGAGGGCGGTGAGCGTGCGCGTCGCATCCGACCGGTCGCCGAGCCAATTCTGCCGGGCTTCATGCAACGCCTTGGCGGCCGCCGCAATGGCGGATGTGGGCCGGACGGGATCGCGTAGCCGGTCCAGAGGCGGGAAGGGGAACGTCTCGAAACAGGTCGTGGGGGTGTAGCGCGGACGATCCTCCAACTGAGTGCCCATCCGTAAGGCCCAGACCTCGTGTAGGCGGGAGTGCAGGACCCCGAAGAAGAAGTCGTCGTCACGGGCGAAGGCGATGAGGGCACTGTCAGGTAGAACGGCTGCATCCATCCAGACGAACAAACGGTGTTTGGACACTCGTGGCGTGGCGAGGTAACGCGGCAATGATGTCAGCGCGGCTCGGAGGTCGGGTCGAGGCCGTTCGTGCAACCACCATGCCTGAATCGTCGTCCTCGATGCCGCCCGCATCGGTTTGACGTGTTGCTTGATGTGCTCGAATGGCGCTTCGTACTGGGCCGCATCGTGTTCCGTCATCTCGGGATCGAAGTCGACGATCCACAAGCGTTGCGGCACGCGCGTGAGTTCCAGCCCATTGGCCCAGGGGCGGACAACGTCGGCGTTGGACTCGCCGTTCGGGTTGCGTAGCGTCAACCATTCGCGAGCGAGCGACTCGGGCACCTCGAACGGGCCGCCCTTGGTGTCGCCCATGAAGGCGATGCCGGTGTTTGCATCGAGGACGCGGGCCTGCGTCGTATCGGCCTGCGACGACAGATTCGCGTTGATGACGGCAACCGCGTGGCCGTCCAAGAGACGCTCGCCGCTTTCCGTCTTGGGGCCGAACCCGACCATGCTGACGTGCACGTTGGCGCCATCCAGGATCCAGTCGCGGTCCGACACGGCCCAGACGATTTCGCCGGTGTCTTTGATGCGTTTCAGCACCTCGCGGTTGGCGCCGCCGCGGATACCCTGGGTTGCGAGCAGACCGACGCGTTTGCATCGCCCTGCCTCCAACATGGCACGCGCCTTCTCGAACCAATAGCAGCATAGGTCCGCCTCGGCCGGCACGCGCCCCTTGTAGCGCGCCAGAAGGCGGTCAACGTAGACGTCCCCGAGTTCCCGCCGCAGCATCTTCCCTCCCAGGAACGGCGGATTGCCGATCACGAAATCCACGGTCGGCCATTCGGGGTCACACGCTTTCGCATCGTTCCCCGACCCTGAGTTCACCGTCTCCATGATGGCATCCATGCAACGGAAATTGGCGCTCATGGGGCGCAGGATGGGTTCCTGGGGTTGGCCGAACCCGTTAAAGCGAATCCACTGGAGCCACCCGATCCAGACGGTCATCTGGGCCAGGTCATGCGCGTAAGGGTTGATCTCGATGCCGTGGAGTTGCCAGGGACCGACCATGGGCAAGAAACCGCCGAGGTCATTTTCCATGGCATACAGGATGACTTCTTTCTCCAGATCCTTCAGTTTCAGTAGAGCCACATAGAGAAAGTTCCCCGATCCGCAAGCCGGGTCCAGGATCTTGAGCGACTGGAGCCGAGTCAGAAAGGCATGGAGCAGGGACGCCGCTTCCCCTCGGGCCTTTCGACGGCGGGAATCGGAGAGCGCGGGGCGAGGACCGGAAGCGGCGGACGCCGCATCGCTGGAGGCCACCTTCTTGCCCGTGATTAGCAAGTTTTCCACCGTGCCGCGCGTTTCGTCCCATTCGCGGTGCAGTACGCGCATGATGACGTTGTCGACTACGTCCTCGATATCGGCCTTGCCGGTGAACTCCGCCCCCAACTGCGAACGCTTCGCGGGGTCCATGCCGCGCAGGAACAATGTACCGAAGATGGTTGGGTTGACGGCGCTCCAGTCCAGTCGACTGGACTCGGCGATCCGCTTGATCTCGTCGAGCGTCAGATTGGGCACGCCATCGCCGTCGAACAGGTTGCCGTTGAAATGACGTATGGGGTCCAGGCCGAAATCGCCGCCTTGGGCCATGGCCTGGAAGAGTTGGCCGATGAGCCGGGTGAAACGGGCTGGGTCGCCCGCGGCCCGCTCCGTGATCCGGGAGAAGATCATGTCGGGTAGCAGGCCGATGTCCTCGGCGAACAGGCAGAAGACGATCCGATCGAGGAAATGGGCGGAGGCGCCGGGTTCCAGTCCGCGCTTGCGCATGGATTCGGCGATGACGGCGAAACGGTCGGCGGCATCCTGGGTGACGGCATCGCTCGTGCGGCCCGGCTTCAGTTTTTCAGGAGCGAAAAAGAGGCATCGCAGGATCTCAAGATTGCGGGCGTCCCCGACGGCCGTCATGAGCACGTCGTAGGTCACGGGGACGGTGCCGGTGAAGTTGGTCCGGATGGCAATCCGGTCGAAATCGCAGACGACCAGGAGGGGCGGGTTGGCGAGGTCGTCCTTGTAGAGCAAGAGTTGGTCGAAAGCGGCATCGAGGTCTTTGTGGCGGCCTTTGTATTCCCAGCCGAAATGGTCCTTGTACCAGACGTCGGCGAAACCGTCGCCGCCACCGTGTTTGGCGGCGCCTTTCTCGAAACAGAATCGGTCGCCGGTGGGATCGGCCTCGGCCGGGGTGGGGTGGCCGACCAGGCGGCAGAGGTCGATGAAGTGTTCCTGCGCGGCCGACCGTTCTTTCAGGTCGACCTTGCTCCATTCCATCCTTCGTTGCGGGTCCACAAGTTGACGGGTGTTCTTACCGGCTCGTGGGCGTGCAGTGTGGGTTACGATCTCCGGATCATTTTCAGACCTATCAAGCACTCGGGCAAGCAAGGGATATTGCTGGAGAGTATGGGGACGCACGACGAGGTGTACTGACGGCGTCGGGCCAGGGATCGATGCCGATGCCATCGGGCAGGGTGGCGACGAGGCGATGGACGCGTTCATGCTTGAAAGCCCGATGGACCTTCCGTATGCTGCCCCCATCGTCTAATCAAAACGCCGGCAGCCGGCGGGAAACGTCTCAAGGAGAAACGCAGCATGGCAATGATCGAGAGTGTAGTGGCCCGGGAAATCCTGGATTCGCGCGGTAACCCGACTGTCGAAGTGGACGTGACGCTGGAGAGCGGAATCGTAGGTCGCGCGGCAGTACCGTCCGGTGCCTCGACCGGCGAGCATGAGGCCGTCGAACTGCGTGACGGCGACAAGAAACGTTATCTGGGCAAGGGCGTCCAGAAGGCCGTCAAGAACGTCAACGAGATCATCGGCCCGAAGCTGATCGGCAACGATTGTCGCGACCAGGTCGCGATCGACATGGCCATGATCGCCATGGACGGCACTCCCAACAAGGGCAAGCTCGGCGCGAACGCCCTGCTGGCCGTGTCGCTGGCCGTGGCCAAGGCGGCGGCCGAGTATTGCGGCCTGCCCTTGTTCCGTTACATTGGCGGCGCGAACGGCAAGGTTCTGCCCGTCCCGATGATGAACATCATGAACGGCGGCGCGCATTCCGACGCTCCGATCGACATCCAGGAATTCATGATCATGCCCAAGGGCGCCACCTCGTTCGCCGAGGCGCTGCGCATGGGCGCGGAAATTTTCCACGCCTTGAAGGGCGTGCTGAAGGGCATGAAGCTCAGCACGGCCGTGGGCGACGAAGGCGGGTTCGCCCCGGTGCTCAAGAGCAACACGCAGGCCTTGGACGTCATCGTCGAGGCAATCAAGAAGGCCGGCTACAAGCCCGGTAAGGACGTTTTCCTGGCCCTCGACCCGGCAGCCAGCGAGTTCTATGATGTCGCCAAGAAGCGCTACGTCTTCAAGAAGAGCGACGGCTCGCAACTCACGGCCGACCAGATGGTGGCGTTCTATGCCGACCTCTGCGACAAGTACCCGATCATCAGCATCGAGGACGGCATGGCCGAGAACGACTGGGAAGGCTGGAAGAAGCTCACCGAGAAACTCGGTGACAAGATCCAGCTCGTGGGCGACGATCTGTTCGTGACCAACACGGAGTACCTGAAGAAGGGCATCGACCAGGGCATTGCCAACTCGATCCTGATCAAGGTCAACCAGATCGGGACGTTGACCGAGACGCTGGATGCGATCCGCATGGCGACACAGGCCGGGTACACGGCCGTGGTCAGCCATCGGTCGGGTGAGACCGAGGACGCGACGATTGCCGACATCGCGGTGGCGACGAATGCGGGCCAGATCAAGACCGGCTCGCTGTGCCGCACGGACCGCGTCTGCAAATATAACCAGTTGCTCCGCATCGAGGAGATGCTGGGCGACAACGCCGTCTATGGCGGCGTGATCTAACCGGTTGTCCGGGCTTGGAATAGGGCGCTCATCCCCGGCAGCCGTACGGTGCCGGGGATGGGTGTGTGACGACTGTGAACGGCTGGGTACTAGTATTCCGGGTGGCGTTGGGCGTGGCGCTGGTGGCTGTGGCCATCGCGGTCGCCTGCGTATTCGTGCCGCAGCAGAACCGGTTCCGGGACATGGAACTCCGTAAGCTCGTGCTGCAAGAGAGCAACGCCAAGCTTGAAATGCGCCTTCGTGAGCTTGACGAGAACCAGCGCCGGTTCCATTCGGATCCGGAGTTCGTCGAGCGCATCGCGAGGGAGCAGGGTATGGCCAAGCCCGGGGAAACGATCTTCCGGTTCCAGGGCACGAACGTGCACCAGCAGGTACATCAACTATGAACGCGCACCGGATAGCTCAGGGCTTGGTGCTCGCGGTCCTGCTGGGCGGCACCGGATGCATCAAGCTCGACTCCACCCTTACCATCAACGCAGACGGCGGTGGGAAGTGGCGTCTTGTCTATTCCATGCCGGCCCACATGATCAAGCAGGTCCAGAGCACGGCGGTCCTCGCGGCTGAGCTGCGGCGGGCGGGGGGTGTCGGCAACGCAGTCCCCGAGCTGCTGGATATCCCCCTGTTGTTCGACGAGACGGTGTTGCAGAATCGGTTCGCGTCGCTGGCGGCCCCCGGGCTAGTGCTTTCCAAACTCACGGTTAACACGCATGGCGCCTGGCCGTCCGTGGAACTCACCATTCAGTTCGACAGCCTGGAGACGCTGTTGAAGCAGCCGTATTTCGCCGACATGGGCGCCGTGTATCGCCGCGATGTTGACGGGACGGGGCGTCTGGTCCTCCAGGCGCCGCACCTGGGCGTGATCGAGCCCCTTCCCGACCTGACGGACCCCAAGGTTGCCCCAACCGTGACCCCATTTTTCGCGGGTCTGCACGTGACCAGCCGCATCATCGCGCCGGGCTCGGTTCGGAACACGAATGCCGGCAACAGCGACAGCCGGCGCTGCACGTGGGAGTGGGATTTTGACCAGGATAGCGGCTCACTGGCGCGGCTGAACGAAGCGAAGATGATCGTCGTCTTCGATGCGGGCACGGTCCACATGAAGTCTTTCGAGAAACCGGCCCGGCCGCCCGTTAAGTGAATGGAACGCGGAGAGATTCGTTGCTTGCGCCGGCATGGCGAACTCGTTAGATTACCCGCTCTTTTTCCCCTGCTCGGGTGGTGGAATGGCAGACACACTAGTTTGAGGGGCTAGTGCCCGCAAGGGCGTGTGGGTTCAACTCCCACCCCGAGCACCATCCTCCGCTCGGCGCTACCGCGCCGAGCTACGGATGGCAGGCCATCCTCGGGTCAGGATGGCCGGTGTCGCACGAGACAACGGCTCAACACCAAACAAGCAGGCGCCCGTCCGTCAGTTGCTTCTTGCGCGCATAGCGACCCTCGGCCTGCCGTTCTCGAAGTCACGGTCCAGCTCCACAGGCGGAGTAATCGGCCTTTATGAAGAAGACGCTGAGACACGTTGGAATGGCCATCTGTCTGCTGGCTGGAGCCGTCTGTGTCGCCGATGACCCCATTTCCGACCTCACGGAGCGGCTGAAATCGCAGACCCGTGGCGGGTTGTGGATGAATGGCATTCAGCCCAGCTTCACGATGCCCTCCAATTCACTCCCGACGCAAGTGGTCGTGAAGGCGGCTCAGGCGTGGCGCATTGTTGCGGGGACAAACGACGCCCTGCGAATCATCGAGATGCGAGCCATCGAGCTGAACGGTCCATCCGGAGAACCCCTTACGGCTGCGCTTGTCGAATGCAACTCCGGCAGGAAGATTCTCCTCTTCCGGTTGGAAGGTAAGGGTCAGTTGTGGACCCGATTCTATGATGTACCCGAGGAAAAGCCGGCCTCGAAGCGCCCATGAATCGAGTTTGGGCATTGTGTTGCTATGGCCGATTTGATGTGCTGGGACAGACCGGTGTGGTGGGCCACACAACTCCAGGAAGATGATCTCACGACTAACTTGCGAATCGCATACCATGCAAAAGACATCACCCGACTCGATCATTCTATTG
The DNA here is from genome assembly GCA_903895695.1 of uncultured bacterium. GTDB lineage: Bacteria > Verrucomicrobiota > Kiritimatiellia > CAIKKV01 > CAITUY01 > CAITUY01. The sequence goes on along the minus strand of CAITUY010000215.1, from coordinate 18,368 downwards.
CCCATGCCTCGCCACCTCAGCCTGACGGGGGGTGGTCTGGTTTCATCGGCTGCGCCTATCCGGACGGTATCCGTGGCGGACATCCCTGCGGAAGGCTATCGGCTGACGTTGAAGTCAGGGGAAATCATGCTTGCCTCCTCCACGCCCGCCGGTGACTTCTATGGCCGTCAGACCCTCAAACAACTCTGGCGCCAATGCCCCGGCGGCGTCCCGGCGCTGCAGATCGAGGACAGTCCCGACTTCGCACACCGGGGGTTCATGTGGGATGTCAGCCGTGACCGAGTGCCAACGATGGCGACCCTGTTCCGCCTCGTGGATCTGTTGGCGGAGTGGAAGATCAATCAGCTTCAGCTCTATACGGAACACACCTTCGCTTACCAGAATCACCGTACGGTCTGGGAACACGCCTCGCCATTGACCCCCGCCGACATTCGAGAATTGGATGCCTATTGCCGCGAACGGTTCATCGAGCTGGTGCCCAACCAGAACTGTTTCGGCCATCTGGAGCGATGGTTCAAGCATGATCGTTACCGGCCGCTGGCCGAGGCTCCCGGGGGCTTTGATTTCCCCTGGGGTCATAGTCCGGCCCCGTTCAGCCTTTGTCCCACCGACCCGCGGGCGGCAACGTTTATCGAAGAGTTGCTTCGGGAGTTGCTGCCCAACTTCACGAGCCGGCAGGTCAATATCGGGTGTGACGAGACGTACGATGTCGGCCAGGGCCGCAGCCATGAGGAATGCGAGCGGCGCGGGCGCGGGCGGGTCTATCTGGACTTCCTGCGGAAGATCATTGCCTGCGCGCAACAGGATGGGCACACGGTGCAATTCTGGGGCGACATCCTGCAGCATGACCCCGAGTTGCTGCATGAGATTCCCCCGGGTGTCACGGCTTTGGAGTGGGGCTACGGGGCCACGCACGATTTTGACGGACACTGCGGGCTGCTCGCCAAGGCGGGTGTCCCTTTCTACGTCTGTCCCGGCACCTCGGTCTGGAACAGTCTCAGCGGGATGCTGGTCAATGCCAAGGCGAACCTGCTCAACGCTGCCGTGCAGGGCAAACGGCACGGCGCCGAGGGTTACCTCATCACCGAGTGGGGCGACGGCGGACACTGGCAGCAGTGGCCCATGATTTTTCCGCCCGTCGCCTACGGCGCGGCCCTGGGCTGGGCCGTGGAGGCCAACCGCGATCTCGATCTGCCACTCGCCTTGAGTCGGCACGCCTTTCACGACTCTACCGGCTTGATGGGCCGCATCGCCTGTGAGCTGGGCGCCCTGAATCAATCCGCCCGCAGTTACGAGTCCAATGGCCTGGGCTTCTCCATCATGCTGTCCAACCCGGATGCGTCGGCAGCGGACGGCCGGTGTGTCGAGGGCGCGCCCGCCTGTTTCGGTCGCGCACTGGAGGCCCTCGCTCGACTGCGCGGCGAAATGGCGGGCGTCCGCATGGATGGACCCGACGCTGACCTTGTCCGCGCGGAGTTCGAGTTCACCTTCGCCCTCGTGACGCATGCCTGCCGCATGGGGCTGGCGCGTGCCGAGTCACGGGCGCCCAACACGGCGGCTGTTCCCGCCGACCGCCGTCGCCTGCTGGCGTTGGAACTTGAACCGCTGCTCCCCGAATACCGCCGCCTGTGGCTGGCGCGCTCCCGGGTTGGCGGCTTGACCGATAGCGTCGGCCGGTTCGAGAAACTTTTGACCCTGTATCGGGGGTAGGGCTTTCGGAATGGAAAAGCTCATCACCCAGCGCATTCACGACCGGCTTGCATTTGTGTACGGCGCGGGCAAGGCGCCGGGCCTGGCGGCAGCGGTCGAGGGGCTCATCGGCCGCTACGCGGGCCGCATCCCGGCGCGGCGCGGCGGTTGGTCGCAACGGGACGCCCTGCTGATCACCTACGGGGACTCGATCCTGGGCCCGGCCATGCCGTTGCAGACTCTCCACCGTTTCCTATCCAGCCGCGTGGGCGACCTGATCTCTTTCGTGCACCTGCTACCGTTCTACCCATACTCCAGCGATGATGGGTTCGCCGTCGAGGATTTCCGGGCTGTGCGGCCGGACCTTGGCACGTGGGCGGATGTCCGCAGCCTGGCCGCGGACTACCGCCTGGTCTTCGACGGCGTCGTCAACCACGTCTCCGCGTCCAGCGTCTACATGAAGGGCTACTGCGCGGGCGACCCGGCCTGCGCCGACTATTTCATCGCGCTCGACCCGGCCACCGATACGTCGAAGGTGCTGCGTACGCGCAACCTGCCGTTGCTGCACGACTACGACACCGCCGCGGGCAAGCGCTGGCTTTGGACCACGTTCTCGCGCGACCAGGTGGATCTGAACCTGTGGAATCCCTCCGTCCTCCTCGAAATCCTGGATGTACTTCTGTTCTACGCGGAGCAGGGCGCCTCCATGGTGCGGCTGGATGCCATCCCGTATTTATGGAAGGAACTCGGCACCTCCTGCGCGCATCTGCCGCAGACGCACGCGCTGATCAAGTTGTTCCGCGATGTCTATGATGCGGCCACGCCGCACACGCTGTTGCTGACCGAGACCAATGTCCCGCATCGCGAGAATGTGGCCTATTTTGGCGACCAGGGCGATGAGGCGCAGATGATCTACAACTTCAGCCTGGCGCCGCTGATCCTGTGGAGCTTGGTGAAGGGCAACGCGACCGTACTCACGGAGTGGGCGCGGGGCCTCGCGTGGATCGGTCCGCGGGCCACCTATCTTAACGTCACGGCGACGCATGACGGCATCGGCATGCGGCCGACGGAGGGGATACTGGGCGAGTCGGAGCGGCGCGAGCTCGTGCAGTTGGCGCGCGATCATGGCGGGGATGTCACGGGGAAGCGCAATGCCGACGGTTCAATCGCGCCCTACGAACTCAACCTGAACTACTTCGACGCGGTCAACGATCCGCGTGCGGAAGAGCCGGTCGAGATGCAGATCCGTCGGTTCGTCGTGTCGCAGGCGATTCCGATGGCGCTGATGGGTTTGCCCGGGATTTACGTGCATAGTCTGTTCGGCTCGCGTAACGACACGGAGGGCGTCAAACGCACCGGCCGCGCGCGCAGCATCAACCGCGAGCAACTGGACAGCGATGGGTTGGGTGCCCAATTGGACAACCCGGCCACTTTGCGTGCGCAGGTGTTCGCGGCCTTGAGCCGGCTGTTACGTGTTCGCTCGGGCGAGCGCGCCTTCCATCCGGACGCGGCCCAGGCAATCGTGGATTTCGGGCCATCCGTGTTCGCGGTGCGTCGCGAGGCGGCCGGCGGCGAATCGATCCTGGCGCTGCACAACGTCACCGGTCGGGCCGTCAGCGTGCCCTGCAACATGGCCGGGAGCCGCGACTTGGTCTCGGGCCGCGTGACGGCAGGTTCGGCGGTCGAGTTGGCCCCTTATCAGGTGGCGTGGTTGCGGCGATGAACGGCCTCAGCAAAGCCGTGAGTCGAATAACTCGGCTTGCGGGAACGCACGCCCTCCCAAACTTCAAGTCGCCTCTGTTTTGTGGGCACTATGCGCGCCGACACCTGACCTTGGGCAGCAGCCGCTTGACGTCGGCCGCCTTAACCAGTCCCGGCATTGGCGTGAGGACATTGGCCGCGCCGCAGGCAACGCCAAGGCGGACCGCCTCCTGCATCGACTGCTTCCTGCTCAGGCCGAGCGCGATCCCGGCCGTCATGGCATCGCCGCTGCCGATCGGGTTGCAGACCCGCACGCGGGGCGACGAGTAGTGCCAGGCCGAGTCCGGTGCCACCAGCCACGCGCCCTGTTCGCCGCGCGTGACCAGCACGTTCCGGGCGCCGCGCGCCAAGAGTTGCCTTGCACCCGCGACGATTGCCGGAGGCGTCGTAATCGCGGTGCCCAGCGTGTTCTCCAACTCATGGACGTTAAGTTTGGCCAGCAGGGGATGCTGTGCCAATGCCTCCAGCAGGGGCGTCCTTTGCGAATCAATAATCACCGGCACCTGCCTGGCACCGGCGACACGGGCGAGCTCGCCGTACAAGGTTGCCGGCGCGCCGGGCATCAACGCCCCGGTTAGCGTCACAAGGCCGGCGCGTGCGATCAACCGGTCGAAAACGCGGTGGAACGTCTTCCATTCTTGGAAGATGGGCAGTGCCGCTTCCTCGACGAGTTCGGTGGCGCGGTTCGTGTCGCGTTCGATCAGCGTCACGCAAACGCGCGTCCTTGCCAAGGTCCTGACGAAAGCCGTCCGGATGCCCAACGCGGCAAGTTCGCGCCGAAGCAGGGCGCCTGTGGCGCCGCCCGCAAAACCTGTCAGCACCGGCTCGTGCCCGAGTGTCTTGAGAACATGCGCGGCATTCGTTCCTTTGCCGGCCGGGCAATGATGGACGGACAGGCAGCGATTGACGACTCCCATTTCAATGGCGGTGAAGACGCGGATTTCCTGAACGGCCGGTGTCAGGCCGACGCAGAGAATGGGGTGGGCGGAGGATGGCTTCATGGGCGGGCGCGGCTACACGGGTTTCCCGCACGCAGGGCAGAAGCGGGCCGGCTGGGGAACAGCGCCGCCGCACCGCGTACACGTCACGGACGGCGGTTTTGGGGCGGGCGTCTCGGTTCCTTCCGCGAGCCTTTGGCCGCAGAACCTGCAGTAGTTGCTGCCGCCGTCATCCAGCACGCCGCAGCCCGGGCACTTGATCGGCGCGGCGTTGGGCTCCGCCGGGGGCGCGACCTGCCCTGCGAGCGTGTCCCCCGCCTCCTGGAAAAGGGGCGACGCGCCGACGAGGAGCCCGATGATGGCGATTACGGCCAGAACGATGCTGCAGAGCCGGACGACGGTAAACGGCCAGGAGGCTGCCGTCAGTATCACAATCAGCGGCTCGCTCCCCCGCATGACGATTGCGTAGAGCAGGCAGACGTAGAGCAGAAGCGTCGTGTTCTTCGCCACCTTAGAGGCGGCGGCGTCGAGCAGGGCGGTCGAGGGGCCGCGCAGAAAGAGCAGCGCCACCACGCCCTGCCGCATAGCGCGCGCTACGTGGCGGTAGGCCGCTAGCAGCACTCCCGCCATGCCCAGCGCAATCGCGAGCCGGAGCAACACGGCGATAGGCACACGGTCGCCGAGCAGGAAATCGGCGCCGGGCAGGTAGCCCAGAAGCCCCGAAATGACCAGCATCAGGAGGAGCGTAAGCCCCAGCTTGATGACGGCCGAAAGCTCTTTCCGGGCGTCCGGTGTGTTCAATTCGTTGTTCATTCGCGCTTTCCGCAGGGCCGTGGCGGACCGGCCTAGGCTTGTATGACGCCACTGATCGATCCTACCGTGTCTGTCGGTTGCACTTCAACAAGTCTTCACCGTGTGCCCGCGCGGCTCGCGAGGACGCTCGCCCTCCAGCGGCGACAGCCAAGCCGGCGAGAACTCTCTTGTGGAGGGCGAGCGTCCTCGCGAGCCGCGCGGGACAGCGTGCGAAAACGGCTTGTCTCCATTGAGTGAATGCGATATGGTTCCTGCGGATACCCAATAGGAGGAATAACCCATGGCCCGAAAGATCAAACGCTACGGATGGATCCCTGACCTGCCCGATCATCGCGATGTCCTGTATGCGGCGCCGCTCGCCGTGGTGCGGGCTTTGCCCGCAAAGAAGGACCTCACCGGCGCGTGCCCGCCGGTCTATGACCAGGGCGAACTGGGTAGTTGCACGGCGAACGCCATCGGGGCGGCGCATCAATTTGAGCAGATGAAGCAGGCGGCCAAGGTGGCGTTTGCGCCATCGCGCCTGTTCATTTACTACAACGAGCGTGCCATGGAAGGCACGGTCAACGAGGATGCAGGCGCCATGATCCGCGACGGCATCAAGTCCGTGGTCAAGCTGGGCGCCTGTCCCGAGGCAAGCTGGCCGTATGACCTTGCGCGCTTCATGAAGAAGCCGTCGGCGCCCTGCTATGCGGAGGCCCTGTGCCACCAGGTGGTTTCGTACCGAAGCGTCGTGCAGAGCCTCACCCAGATGAAGGGATGCCTGGCGTCCGGCTATCCATTCGTTTTCGGGTTCTCAGTCTACGAGAGTTTCGAGTCGAGCGCGGTGGCGAAGACCGGGAAGGTTCCGATGCCCGGCTCCGGCGAGAAGGCCCTTGGGGGTCACGCCGTCATGGCGGTCGGCTACGACGACGCGGACCAGCGTTTCATCGTGCGGAATTCCTGGGGGCCGAAGTGGGGCAGGAAGGGCTATTTCACCATGCCCTACGCGTATCTGTGCGATTCCCATCTGGCTTCCGACTTCTGGACCATTCGCATGGTGGAGACTCCGGCGGACACGCGTGCGTGACCCGCGGATCTGCCCTGGTCAGTGCTGGCTGAGAGCGATGGCAAGCTTCTGGATCCAGTAGGCGAGGAATGCAGTCACGGGCAGCGTGAGCACCCAGGCCCAAATAATGCGGCCCACCACGCCCCACTTGACCGCACTCATGCGCTTGGTGCAGCCGACGCCCATGATCGAGGTGGCGGTGACATGCGTGGTCGAGAGCGGGATGCCCCAGTGGCTGGCCATCTGGATCACGGCCGCTGCTGTGGTCTGGGCAGCGAAGCCGTGAATGGGCTGCATGCGAACCACCTTCTGGCCCAGTGTCCGGATAATCCGCCACCCGCCCAGCGCCGTGCCCACGGCCATGGTCGCCGCGCACGCGGCCTTGACCCAGAACGCGACCTTGAATTCCGGCGTGCGAAGGAAATCGAAGAGCGGCGGCAAATGCTCGAAGGAACCGCTCCGGGTTCCCGTGACAAGGAGCAGCGCGATGATCCCCATGGTCTTCTGGGCATCATTCGTGCCATGGCTGAACCCCATCCACGCGGCGCTGACCAGTTGGAGTTTCCCGAACACGAGATTGATCACCCGGGGACGCAGGCGGTGGACGAGCACAACGAGCAGGCCCATCAGGAGGAATCCCGCCGCAAAACCGATCAGGGGCGCCGTGAACATGGGGATGACAACCTTGTGAAGGATGCCCTCCATCTGGCCGGTGACCGGGTTCGCTACGGACCACCGGATGCAACTCCATTGGCTGTGCGTGGTACCGAGCACCGCGCCGCATAGGCCGCCGATCAACGCGTGGCTCGAACTCGACGGCAGGCCCAGCCACCAGGTGAGCAGGTTCCACACGATGGCGGCGAGCAGCGCACACACAATCGTTACCGTCGTGACGCAGGAGGGATCAACCAGGCCCTTGCCGATCGTGCTGGCAACGGTCACGCCCACCATGGCCCCGGCCAGATTGCAGACTGCGGCGAGGCAAATCGCCTGGCGCGGCGTCAGCACCTTGGTCGAAACGCTGGTGGCAATGGCGATGGCGGTGTCGTGGAAGCCGTTGATGTACTCGAACGCCAGCGCGATGATGACGGCTATGAGAATCAGTGCCATGGTGTCTCGCGGTCAGCTCGAACGCTTCAGGAATGCTTGAGCACGATTTGAAAGACCACGTTGCCGGCATCGCGGCAGCGGTCGATGATCCGCTCCAGCATCTCGTAAAGGTCCAGCAGAATGATGACCTTCAGGGGGTCATGCTTGCCGCTATAGAGATCCTGAATCAGGGTCAGCATGACCTTATCCGCCTGGCCCTCGAGATGGTGCAGGCGATCGTTGTCGTCCTTGACGGTTTCGAGATGGGATTTCGTCCGAAGCCGCGAGACCATCTGGACAACCGTCGTCACCGCGTCTCCGAGCAGCCGAACCTGGTCTGAAAAATCGATGTCCCGAATCTGGGCATGGCAGAGGAGGTATTTCTCGCCGAATTTCTCGCAGTTCTTGGGAATCTTGTAGAGCGCGATGGAGAGCGCCTCGATATCCTCGCGTTCCAGCGGCGTCACGAACGTGCGGCACAGCTCTTCCGTGATATTTTCCGTAATCCGCTTGTCCTTGCGGCGGGATAGGATGAATTCGTCGAGGGTCGGCAACTGGGCCGGCCGGCGGATCATCTGCGCCAGCAACTGGACGCTGGTCTGGGCTTCCACCGCGCTGGCCTCCAGGAGGTCGAAGAACTTGTCGTCCTGGCCGAACAGCCGGCGTAATGCTTTCTTCATGTTCATGGTGGCGCCTCGCTTGCTTCAGTCGAAAGGGTCGACTTCCGGAAATCGAGCCGTTGCATTGGAACATGCTTGCGCTGAGAAATCAATCCCCACGGGCGTTGGCGCGCGTGAATTCGGCGGCGCAAAAATCCTCATAATCGGCCAGCGCCTTGCGCAGGAGGACGCGGGCATCCAATCCATAGGGGCAATGCTTGGCGCAATGGCCGCATTCGTGGCAGTCGCGGATGCGGCCCATCTTCTCGGTCCATTCGGCGGTCATGAACTGCTGGTACGGCATACGGCGGAGCAGCAGCGGCATGCGCGCGGCCATGGGGATCGGAATCTCCGCGGGACAGGGCAGGCAGTAGCCGCAGGCCCGGCAGAAATCGCAAGACAACTCCTGCCGGTCATGCTCAATTCGCGCACGAACCGCGTCGTCGAGCGCCGGCGGATTCGCGTCCAATGCCAGCAGTTCCTCGAGCTCCCGCCTATGCTGGAGGCCCCAGATCGGGACGACATTCGAGAACTGCCGCAGGAATGCGAAGACGGACCTGGCGTCGGTGAGCAGCCCGCCTGAGAGCGGCTTCATGGCAATGAGCCCGACGTCCCGTTCGCGACACCGGTCGGTCAGTTCGATCTCCGCCGGCGATGACAGGTAATTCAACGGGAACTGGAGGGTGTCGTAGAGCCCGGATGCCAGGGCCGAGTGAGCACGGTCGAGGCCGTGGCTGGTGAGGCCGATGAACCGTATCTTCCCCTGCTGCTTGAGCTCCCGGAGCGCGGCATAGGAGGACTGCGGATCGTCGGGCAGCGGCAGGGGCGCCGGATTGTGAAGCTGAAGAATGTCGATGTAATCCGTGCGTAGTTCCTTGAGGCTCACCTCGACGTCCTGCATGGCGCGCTCGCGGCTCGTGGCCCCGGTCTTGGTGGCGATGACGACCCGGTCCCGCACGTCCGACAGCGCGGCGCCGATTTTGCTCTCGCTGTCGGTATAGGCGCGCGCCGTGTCGAAGAACGTGATCCCGGCATCGTAGGCCCGGCGCAGGATGCGTGTCGCTTCGGTCCTCTCGGTCCGCTGAAGCGGCAGCACACCGAATCCGGTGCGGGTCACCCGTAACTCCGTGCGTCCCAATCGTGTCGTGTCCATGACGTTGTTTCCTCTTACGGTTCGATTCGTACCGGAATATCGATTTCGGGCATGGCCGGCAGGTCGGTATGTACCCGTATGACGCCACCAGTCAGCCCGGCCGTGGCAACGGGGCCGACTCGCAGGCGCGTCCAGATGGGTTTGACGCTTTGGACGTTGACGGGCAGGCTGGCCGGGTCGGCCTCGATGGAAGTTACCGCGAAGGGCACTTCCCTGGTCGAGCGCACCATGACGTACCTGGCTTCCGCGTTCCCGCTGGTGTCGCGGTTGAGCATCACCAGCGGGGGCAGGGCGGCGATCGGGGTCTGCACGGTGACCGAGACCGGCACCTCAAGCCGCCGATAGCCCGGGTGATCGGTGGTGAGCACGAGCACCCCGTTTGCCCCGGGCGGCTCCAGCCCGGCCGCCACGCGCACGGTCACGGTGTAGGCCTTGCCGTCCGTGTTGGTCGCCACCTCTGCCGTAAAGAAGCCCGCCGCCTCCACGCCCGTGATGTGCAGGGGGGTGTCGGTCCGGTTGACGATAGCCACGCGTTGCTCGATGGCAGGGCTGCCTGCGGTGGCGGCCGCCGTGACCTGGGCTGGCGCGATGTCCAGTTCCGTCACCGCCGTGCCGGTGAGGCAGCAGGTCCAGATCGGAGCCTGCGGGTCATTGGAGTGCACGGTGATGCTGGCCCGCTTGGCGCCTACGATACCGCGCAGGGTCAACTTCGCGGTGAGGTCGGCGATCCCGCCCGGCGGGATGGTATTGGTGTTCAGCGCAACCGTTGTACACCCGCACCCGGCGCGAACCTCGCTGACGATCAAGGGCAGGGCGCCTGTGTTCCGCAGCACGAACGTGTGTTCCACGTCCTTTTTGTTGTCGCATACCCCGTAGTCGTAGACGGGTTGTTCACAGGCCAGATGCGGCCCCTTGGTCTGTGCGGCCGCGGTAAAGCCGACCGCCGCCGCGATCGCCAGACCACCCCATATCGTCCGTCGCGCCATACTCTGGATCTCCCTTGAACCCATAGAATATCACCTCCAGGGTCGCCCGCCAACCTTGCCGGGTTCCTCACGATAATCTCATGCGGGAAAAGCAGAGTATTCTTTGACACGTCTTTGGTTACTCTGTATATGCGTCATCTGATTGAAGGGGGGCGGACGGCGGGGAGGGGGCTTTGCTACGAGCAAAGGCACTTCGCGGTCCGAGGGAAACTGACTGGATTTTTTTGCTCAACTTGCGGAACACCACCATGCCCGCTGGGATCCCTATTCCATTGCGACAGGTCGTCTTCCCCAAGCCCATTCCATGGAGCGGCACTTTATGCGGGGGATTCGCGGAATTTTCGCGGCGGAGGGAACACCTCATGCGGCGCTGGTATCGAAGGGCGTTCCGAAGGTCGTAGACAGACTGAGGCTGTTGCCTTTGTTCTTGTGCGCGGGTCTGCTCGCCCCGGTTCTTCACGCCGGGACCAACGTGACACTCACCGCCCCCGCGAACATTTCCCTTTGCGATACGTTGGTGCTGACCAATCGCATCGTCAGCGGCGGCGACGCCCTGGCGCACCTGATGGTGACCAATACGCTCCCTTCCACGAGCTACACCTACATTCCGGGACAGACCGTCATCACGCTGCCGGGCTCAACCGTGACCTCCAATGCCGCCGACCCGGCAACGATTCTCGGCGGAACCAACCTGGTGTGGGATCTTCGTTCCGTGGCCTCGACCAGCTCGGTCGGGCACATCCTGATCACCGAGGTGTTCTACAACCCCACGAACGCCACTTCGGATGTGGATCCGTACCAATGGATCGAACTCTTCAATCCGACTGCCGCGACGATCACGTTCAGCGACTGGAGTCTTCGCGATGTGCTGCCCGGCAAGATTAGCGCGCTGCCGCCGATGTCGATCGGCCCGAACGAATTCGTGATCGTGGCGGCCTCCAACGACTTTTTTCGCGCCATGTACCCGTCATATACCGGCCAACTGTTCCAGGTTGCCGGGGGCAAACTCGGGAGCGGTTTGAACCTGTTCGGCGACGGCATTGCATTGCTGGATGGCAGTGCCAAGGTGGTCGACGCGGTCTCCTACGGCACCGCGACACTGGCCCCGACCGTTCCCACAGTGGCGCCGGGGCATTCTTTGGCGCGTGACCCGGCCAACCAGGATACGGATACCGCCGCGGATTGGGCCAATCAAACCACGCCGGATCCGGGGGCGGGCATCATCCCGACCGGCCTGCAGGCGGGCGGCAGCGTGCAGATCGTCTACCAGGTGGCCGTCGCATGCGGAGCCGTCGGTGCGCAGTTCTTCTCAAGGGCTTCGTTCGAGGACCCGCCTGGAACACCCGATGCGGCGCAGGCCTCGGTTTATGTCACCGTGAACCCCGGCGCCCTCACCGTTACCGAGACGCCCCTGACCCAGTCTGCAGGGGTCGGCGATCTGGTTTCCTGGACGATCACCGTTAACAACGCCGGCTACGGCAATGCCCCCCATGCGGCAATCACTGAGACCTTGGGCAGCGGCCTGAATTTCGTGTCATTCGGCCTGCCGCCCGCTTCCACAAACGCCACGGCGACGAACACGGTGGCCGTCTGGGACGAGAGTGTCGTGCCGGCGCTCACGAACATGCCCGCCGGCGCCTCGGTGTCGCTCGTGATCACCGCCCGCGTCGTGTCGTGTGATGGGCTCTACAGCAAGGCGGACGCCCGGTGGGGCTGCACGACTAATGCGGCCTGCCAGGATACGGCACACGAGGGGCTCACGGTGGTCGCCGGGATTGATCTGCTCGACCGGTCTCCCAAGATTGATGCATCCCTCGCGTCCTCCGGTACGATTCCCGTGCCGTATTGCGCGGGCACCAACTTGGTGCTCACGGTATCGAACGGCGTCGGCCCCATGGTGTGCACGGCCTATGATACGGTCGTCAGCAACACGATTCCTGACGGCTGGACGCTGACCGGCCCATCGGTCGACTCGAATGGGCTTATCCATGTGGGCGATCTGCCGCCCGGGGCCGTGACGAACGTTGCGGTCACGCTAAGGCCGGGCGGCCAATGCCCGCTATCGGCCGCCATACAGCCTTTCTTCTTTGAATTCAGCTACCGCGATGCGTGCAACAATCCATACACGCTTCCGGTGGTGAGAGGACTCGCCCAGGCGACTGCCTTTCCCGGCGCCTCGATCGTGAAGATTGTGCCGGCGTACGTCTCGGGCTCTGCGGGCAGTTTCCCGGTGACCGTCCTGCTGACGTATTCCAATTTTGTGGGCACAGAGCGCATCGATATCACCGACTCCTATCCCGTCAGCACGAATCTCACGCCCATCAACATCAGCGGCGGCGGCGTGGTGCGAAGCAACTCGATCGTCTGGTCCGGCTTCTCGTTGACGGGCAGCGGCATCTGCACACAGCGTTTCGACATGGCCATCGGCACCCCGTGCGGCGGCCCGGTAGGCCAAGTCTTCAATCGTATCACGGCCAGCGACTACACGGACTGCCAGGGCTGCCCACGCAGCGTTGCCGGCAGTGGGCTGGCCTATCAGACCATCATGACCTGGGGCGACGGCTGCTCGTCGTCGCCGGGCGGCTCGGGTACCTGTTACTTCGCGAGCGCCAAGACGGTTTCGACGGCGCTTGCCGAGGTGTGCCAGCCCGTGACCGTGACCCACACATTCACCAACTTCGCGGGGACACTGCCGGATTGGAGCGGCCTGGTTTTCCACACAGACGCGAGCGGCGTCGGGAATCTTGCGAGCACGAGCACGGTGGTCGTGACCGTGAACGGGTCCAACGTGACCTCGTACGTGACGGTCAACTACGCGACAATGTCGAACCTGACGGTTGACCTCAGCGGCTTGAACGCCAGTGTCTTTTCCAATCTGGCCACGGTCACCCAGGGCCTGGCCGTCCAGTGGCAAGTGGTGCGGTTTGAGCCCGGCCAGGCGGCCGACATTTCCTATTTGAATGTCCCGTCCTGCGGCAGCGCTATGGCGACCGTGAACTGGAACGTCGGCAGCAGCGCGCTGGCCGTCGATCTCGACCCTGTCTATCAAGCCGAGGCGTGTGGAATCGTGAACGGCCGCATCGACTTGACCTCCTTGACGAGCCCGGGCCTGGCGACAGGCAGCAACGGGACGTTTGCCGCTTACGACGTCAGCGTCGTGCTCGACCTGGACGCCGACGGCGATGGAAATTCCGTCTTCGTCTATGAGCCGGGCAGTACCACGTTCACGAATATGTTGGCCGGCGGCAGCCCCACGAACGGGTTCGATCCGGTCGTGACCCGCACGCAGCTCGTCTGGATGATCGGGGACCTGGATGCGAACGGCGCCGGTTCAATTTGCTACAAATTGCGGGCCTCATGCACGGCGCCGAACGCCGAGAAGCAGGCGGCTCGCGTCCTCTATAACGCCCGGTGCGACCAGCGGACGGACCCGCCGTTGAACACGGCCGTCTCGGCCACGAATTCCGTTCCCTCGGTCTACCCGCGCGGTTATCTGGTGGCGGACATGCAGCCGTCGGTCACCTTCCTCACCGACACGCAATTCGTGGTGCGGTTGCACATGATCAACACGGGCGGCGGCACCGCCTACAACGTCACAGGGGTCATGGGCCTTCCGACGAACGTCACGTACGGCGGCGCCAGCGTGCCCGAGACGAGCGTGACATCCACGTCCGTTGTCTGGAGCTTCCAGTCCGGCGCCGGCGGCGGCGGACTGGTCGATGCCGACGGCGACGGGGCCGCGGACGACCTGCCGCCGGGCGGCGAATTGGATATCGTGGTCACGAACTACGTGTCCTCGTGCCAGACGCCGTCCGTCACGTTCTTCGCGAGCCACGGCTGCCTTGGCGCCCCGTGCCAGGTGACGGCCCAGAATACCGCCACCTTCCAGCCGGGCTTGGGCTCCATCGTCGCACGCACGACGCTGCCGAATTCGGGCAACCTGTGCGCCCCGATGACGCTGACCTTGGGTATCCGCAACGGCAGCCTGGCGACCGTGTATAACGGGCGCGCCAAGGAGGAACTGCCCGCGGGCATCACCTACGCGAGCGGCAGCGCCCGCGTGTCGGTGAACGGGGGTGTCACCAACGCGGTCCCCGATCCCGACGGGCAAGGCACGGCCGGCGACCCCTTGGTCTGGACGGACTCGCAGATCCCCCGCCTGTCCCGGCTTCTGCCGAATGACGACATCGCGATCACCTACCAGGTGAACATTGGCTCGATGGTGGCCTCCGGCGGTAATCCGTTCCTGGCTTATTCCGAGTACACGGACGCGTGTGGCACCCCGCACCAGACCGTGCCGTCCTCCAGCGTCCTGACGGTCAAGCCGCCGAGCCTGCTCCTGACGAAGACGGCTGCGCGTTCGGTGCTGGATCGGGGCAGCGCGAACACGTACACCATCACGATCGCCCACAACCCCGATTCCGTTGCCGTGCCGGCCATGCGCCTGCAGGACACGCTGCCGGCTGGTTTCACCTACCAGGGCGCGTCACCGGCGCCGGATGCGATCGTCGGCAACGTGCTGATTTGGAGCAACGCCACGCTCATGGCGCGGGCCGGCGGCGACGGTGTCGCACCCTTCGCCACCAGTGAAGGCCCGATCGTCCTGACCGTGACCGGCACGGTCAACACCTGTGACGACAGCCTTGCCAATTCGGTCGAGCTCGCCTACGGGTGCGACGACTCGTTCCGGTTCCTCACGAACACGACGACGCAAACGTCGCGGTCAACACCGTCCCTGGCCGCCGGCGCGCAGGGCAGCATGACCCTGACCCCGGGCGGCGGCACGCTGACCGTGGCCGTCTTGAACACGGGCGCTACGGCCACGGGTATTGTCATCACCAACGTGGCGCCTCCGGGTTATGTCTTCCGGCGCGCCTCGATTTCGGGGGCGTTCAACGGCAGCGACCTGGCCCTGTCGCTAGGCGGATCGCCGTCAGGCAGCGTGGCTGTCGTGGATCTGCGGACCACCGCGAGCGGCGCCACCGATGGCGTGGATAATGCCGGCGATGGCCTGACCAACCTTGACCTGGGCACCGGGGACGGCTTCTCGCTCGTGTTCACGCTCGACGGCACCGGTTCGCGGCTCGACGCATCAGCCGACCCGACCGACATCGATTTTCACGATCCTGAGCCGCCGCCTACGCTGCCGGTCTCGTCGTCGTCCACCGTCTCATTCAGCAGTCTGTGCGGCGGCACCGGGAGCCGGACGGTGCCGGCCACGGCCCTGCCTGAGCAGCCCAACGCGGACATCGACATCCAGCCCAATAACCTGTTCGTCGCCGACGGGCAGGCCACGACGGTTACCGTCACGATCGTGAACAACGGCGAAGTCGGCAATGCCTCCAATTTGTTCGTGCGGCTGGAGTTCGGCTCGGGCTGGACGAACCTCGCCTTCCTGACCAATACGCTGGTCCAGTCCGGCTCGGGGGCGGTGACTGTGGAAGTGGCGAATGCCACAAACGTGCTCATTGATATGCCGGGCGTGGTGTTGAATCCCTTGAATGATGCGGCGATGTTCGTCTTCACGGCCCAGGGCATTGCGGGCGCAGGTCCTCTCTACATCCTGGGCGAGGTCGTGGGCGACACCGGCAACGCCAACATCACGGGGTATACGCCCACCAACGTTTTCGGCCGGCCGCCGCTGGTCAGCACGATGCAGGGAGTCGCGTTGGGGCCGGTGACGAACGGTCACTTTTACAGTTTCGACCAGGACGAAACCTACGGCGTCGGCTATACGCTCGCGAAGACCGTGCGCTACGCGGGTGAGGCGGTGGGGGCGGGCGGCCCGTCGCGGACGGTCCGGATAGGCGAGCCGGTGATCTATCACCTGGACGCCATGTTCTTTGGCGCGACGTTCTCCAATGCCGCGGTCATAGAGGATTTTCCCACCAACCTGGCCTTCGGTTCGCCGACGGCGTACAGTTTTGGGGGCAGCGTCACGGGGGCCGTCTTCGATGCCTCGACCGGAACCGGTGTCTTCACCCTCCAGCCGGCCCTGCTGACGGCCAATCCCTCCCGGTTCAGCGTGGACATCCCGGCGACGGTCCGTAACGCCGACATCAACCACGATGCGGTGGCTGCGACGAACCGGGCGGTGGCGCTGTTCGACGTGACCGGCGTCACCAGTGCTCCGCCGGTCGCCGTTGCCACGGTCGATATCGTCGAGCCGCAACTCCAGGTGCTTAAGTTGTCGAGCGTCGGCACCAATGCGGTACAGGCCGGCGACGTGATCACGTTCACGAGTATCATCTCGCATACGGCGCTCAGTTCGACGACGGCCTACGATGTAGTGTTCTCGGATACGCTTCCCGCCGGCTTGACGTTTGACGTCCCGGGCGTGACGAACGACGCGGGGGTGATCGCCGGCAACACGATCACCGTTACCGCCGCCAATAACCCGGCGTTGGCCGCGCTGGGCACCGGGGCGACGGTTGTGGTGACGTTCAAGACTCGCGTCTTGAACCAAGTGCTCGGCTCGCGCATTGAGAACACGGCGGGAGTTACCTATCAATCGATTCCAGGGACCGGGAGCGAGGTCCGCAATGGAAGCGAGGGTGTCGGCACCAACCTGGACAACTACGCCGCCATCAGCACGGTTGGGTTCGTGTCCATGAACGTCACGGCTGTCGACAAGCTCCTGTTCAAGACCAGTCAGAGCAACACGATGGATCCTGACCTGACGATAGGCGAACGGGTCGTTTATCAGATTCGCGTGAGTATTCCGCGCGGGGTCGTGACGAACCTGACCATCACCGATCTGGTTCCCGTGGGGCTCGACTGGGTCGGTTCGAATCCGGATCCGGCCCTGAGTTATCCGGGGTATGGATACGCGTTTAGTATTCCCTCAAACGGGCCCGCCATTGCGACCAACCTTCCGCAGGGGTTGCAGATCGTCGATCCCGATCCCACGCCCGCCTCGTCTTTGGATGCGGGCGGATCGGGGGCCAACGTTTCGTTTTCGATCCCCTCGTTTACCAACTCGCCTGACGGCATCGGGGGCAGCGATTATTTCGACCTATACCTGGAGTTCGTGGTTCTCGATCAAGCCACCAATAATGGGCTCGGCAGTTTTCGCACGACGGCATCCAACGGCGTTCTCGTCGCGAATGGCGGATTGAGCCATACCGCGTACGCAACGCCTTACACGATCGCAGAACCGAGTCCCCAGCTCTTGAAAACGGTGTGGCCCCGCCATGTTGACGCGGGGGACACGGTGACCAACACGCTGATCGTTACGAACCGGGCGGATGCTTCGGCGAACGCCTATGACATTGTGGTGGTCGATACGCTGACGAACACGGCCTATGAGTTCGGGTCATTCTCGAACTTGGTTGTACCTGGCGGCTGGACGTGGTCCACCAGTGCGGTCAGCGGCGGCTTGCAGTATCAGTTGGCCTCGGGAAGCGGTGTGCCACTCGCGCCGGGCCAGACCGTCACCAACGTGTTCACAATTCGTATTGCCGATACGGTCCCGCCGGGGCTGGCTTGGACGAATATCGCACGGATCACCACCAGTGATTGCATTGACGGGACGCAACCGGGCGGCATGCCGGACCGCATCTACCGCTGGACCAACGACACCACGCAGAGCGGACTCAGTGTCACGAACATGACGATCGCGAAAGTGTTGGCAGGGACGAGCGAGACGAATGTGACGGATTCGACGGGGCAGAATGTACAGATCGGGGAAGTGGTGACATACGGGCTGACGGTGACGATGCCGGAGAGCACGATCACGAACCTGACGGTGACGGACGTGATCCCGCGCGGCCTGAAATACGTGACGAGCCGGGTGGCGACGAATGGGTTCACGGGCACGCTGCCGCTACCGCCGACGGTGACAGGCGGCTCGACGAACGGGGAGGCGGTGACGCTGCTCTTCGCGGGCAACACGGTGGTGACGGGGAACAACGTCACGAACGACAACGCGATCGTGGTGTATGTGGACGCGGTGGTGCTGGATACGAACACCAACGTGGGACTGCCGGGCCAGCAGACGACGCATACGAATAGGGCGACGGTGACATTTGCGGGCGGGCCGACAAATCTGTCGGGCACGGTGGTGACAACGAATGTCGAGCCGCGCATCTGGTTGCACAAGACCTTCAACACGAACCGGGTGGATGCAGGCGACGCGGTAACAGTCAGCCTGACGGTCAGCAATAACGGGACGGCAACGGCGTACGACCTAATGCTGACCGACCGGCTGGACAGCGCGTTTTTCGATGCGAGCAC
>CAITUY010000214.1 GCA_903895695.1 uncultured bacterium | reverse complement strand
TGGCCCAACACTACGCCGACGAAATCATCCGCTTGACTCGCCAAGACCATGCCCGAACTCGCCTCCAAGAAGACCGCAAAACCTCAAACTCCCGAAAGAATGCATCCCAGAAGCGGCCAGATTAGATGCGTTTGCCCTGCCTGCTGTCGGTGCATCCCTTCAGTTTCAACGCGGCCACCGATATCCCGGCCACGCCACCGGTGAACAGTCAGGCATGGGTTCCAAGCCCTGCGCTGGGGCTTCATGGCCGACAGGCGGGGAGGACTTACCGTCGAGTCCACTCCGCCCATCGGCGTAAGGTTCTTTCCTGCGTGGCATCAGGGCCGGCCCAACTGGACGGACAGCCATTTCGCCATACTCTATGCCAGTCCGGTCAATGGTCTGACTGGCAGCCGGTCAGGAAGTTGTGGGCCGATGTGTGGGGTATCCGAGATGCGAACGGGATACACCCGACGGGAGGCACCGATGAGCAAACCCTTGCGTGTATTGATCGTTGAAGATTCAAAGGACGATGCTGAACTGCTGGTGTCTGCCTTGACGCGGGGTGGCTATGAAGTCGACTATGCCGAGAGAGAGGCGACTCGGCATGCGCTGGAGGCTTCGGAAACGCGATATCGACGGCTTTTCGAAACGGCCCAGGACGGGATACTCATCCTCCGGGACGATGGCGTTGGGTTTGACATGGCCTATGTCGGCAAATTGTTCAGTGCTTTCCAGCGTCTGCACAGCGAGAAGGAGTTTCCCGGCAACGGTATCGGCCTTGCCACGGTTCAGCGTATCATCCGGCGTCATGGTGGACGCGCGTGGGTGGAAAGCAAGGTAGACGAAGGGGCAACGTTCTATTTTACGGTTTGATGATCACGCGGCCCGTCGAGGACCGCGCATGCCGTCGGCACACGCCATAGGATTTACCTTGCGGACACAGTGCTATTGCCCCGGTATCGTAGTCGTGGTAGTTTATATTCCAAAAGAAGGAGGATTGACGCGTATGAAATCGTTGTTTGTCATTGGGGTTGTTGGTGCCGCTATTCTTATGCCCACTCTCGCCGCAAAAGCTGAGGACCAGGGAGCGACGGCGGCTCCGTCGCAACCGGTCGTGATCAACCAAGTCCCCGCGCCAAATCCGACCGCGACCATCCCGCCGAAGGTGAAGAAGGAAGTGGTACTGCAGGACCTTACGCTGACCGGCAAGGTCACCCGCGAGGAAGTCCAGAATAAGAAAGGCGCGATGGTCACCCAGTACTTCCTCAATGACGCTAGCGGCACCAAGATCGCCCTGCCAACTCCGCAAGCGAGCAAGAAGGATCCCGCCGCCATGGCCAATTTGATCAACCTCGGCGACTACGTCGACGCCAACGTAAAAGTGGCCGCGAAGGGCACGGAGACGGTCAGCAAGAAGGTCGGCAAGCTGGTCAACGTCAGCACCATCGTTAGCATCGAGAAGATTCCGTAGCCGGGCCACCGTCCCGCCATCCTCGACCGTTACTCAAGAACGGTCGACTGAGTTGTGAGTCACGTAACTACTGCCTGACTCCAGAATCAAGTGATTCAACTATGGCAGATGGCAGTTCGAAGACCGTCGTTGAATCGCTTCCCCGCGACCCCACCGGGACGCTGACGTTTCACGTTTCGCCCACTGGCCAGGATGCCTGGACGGGGCTGGCTGCCAAACCGGGGCCGGTCGGAGTGGGGCCCTTTGCCACGCTTTACCGTGCCCGCGAGGCGATACGGGAACTGAAGCGAACGCACGAGGGGAAACTGCCGGGGCCGGTGTGCGTGTTGATCCACCCGGGCTGGTACGAACTGGACGAGCCGCTCGTGCTCACGCCCGAGGACTCTGGAACGGCGGTCGGGCCTGTCACTTGGATGGCAGCGCCCGGCGGCAAAGTTGTGCTCAGCGGCGGCCGGCGGTTGACCGGCTGGGAGCGCGGCGAGCACGCGGGCCGGGCATGCTGGCGCGTGCGGCTCGACGATGTGACGCGCGGCCAGTGGCGTTTCCAGCAGCTCTTTGTCAACGGCGCGCGGCGCTTTCGCCCGGTCCTGCCCAAGGAAGGTTTCTACCGCTTTGAAGCCTGTCCCGAGGGTCAGCACCCCTTCTGGTATCGTGTGGGGTCGGGCAAGTTTTATGCCGGAGACATCCGCCCGTTCGAACGGCCGGACGAAATCGAACTCGTCACCTACCAGATGTGGTTCACCAACCACCTGCGAATCCGCGAGGTGGACTGGGAGCGACGCATCGTCCACTTCAAGACCCGCGGCTGGCATACGCTCGACGACAACGGCAAACCGTGCCGCTATCGCCTGATCAATGTGAAGGAGGCGCTGTCCGAACCCGGCGAATGGCATCTGGACGAACGCACCGGCGAACTGACCTATCTGCCCACCGCTTTCGAGCAGTGCCGGGACGAAATGCCGCCGCCTGAAATCGTGGCCCCGTGCCTCGAAACGCTGGTGAGGCTCGAAGGCAGCCAGGCGCCGGACGGCGACAAGGTCGCGCACGTTCGCTTCGAAAATATTTCTTTCCAGCACGCCGAGTGGCACCTGCCGGTGGGTAATCCCGGCGCCATCCAGGCGGCTTTCACTGTGCCCGGCGCCATCCAGTTGCGTGGCGCGGTGGACTGCGCGTTCTATGCTTGCGAGGTGGCGCATATTGGGCAGTACGCCATCGAGATTCAGCGCGGCAGTCACCGCACGCGCATTGTGGCCTGCCATTTGCACGACCTCGGCGCCGGTGGCGTCAAGATCAACCACGAATCCGGACTGAAGCCGCATCCTGAGGTGAACGATGGCGCCTTCGAAGGCATGGACCCCGTGGCCATGGGGTGGGTATCGCTGCATCGCGACGGCGGCGGTCGCCCCCGGCCGGGGTTGGATACTGTGCCCGGCGGGTTCCACATCGTCTCCGACTGCCACATTCATGACGGCGGCGAAGTGTTCCCACCCGCCTGCGGCATCTGGATCGGCGACAGCGGCTACAATGCCGTCCGCCACAATCATATTCATCACCTCCACTACAGCGGCATCTCGGTCGGCTGGAACTGGCGCTTCGGCCCCGCATTCGCGATGGCCAACCGCATCGAGTTCAATCGCCTGCACGACATCACGCGTAGCGACCTGCTGCACGATCTGGCTGCCATCTATCTGCTCGGCCGCCAGCCCGGCACCGTGGTGCGCGGCAACGTGGTGGAACCGGTGCATTGCGGCGGCTACGGCGGCAACAGCATCTATCCCGACCAAGGCTCCTCCTTCATGCGCATCGAGGGCAACATCATGCTGGGCGCGCCCAACACCACCGTGGGAGGCAACAACGCCGAGAGTCTCGTCATCAAGGGCAACCTGATCTACGGACGGTCCGGCCAGGTGGCGCTCATCCAGGAAAACATGGCCACGCAACGCCTGTCCTATATGGCCAGAGAGAACGTATTCCTGACCGCCGGATCCCAGATCATCGCCTCCTGCCACGGCAACAAGTTCTTCCGCGACAATTTGTACGGCCACATCGAAGGCCACGCCTGCCGTTTCGAATGCCGGGACTTCACCACGTGGATGGCGCGCGGCATGGACACCGGCAGCCGTGAGGTCGATCCCGGCGTGACGGACATCGGCGGCGGCGCCGCGATCCGCCTGCGACACGACTCGCCGTTGTCCGACTATGCGGATTTGTTGTCCCTGCCGGACCGCGTCGGCCCGCGCCGACTGGCCGGCGGAACGCTCCCCGCGACCCTGGACGAGTGGCCGTACGACGACCGGGTGCCCCTGCCGGAACTGCTGGTGCCCAGCCTCTGTCCGGGCGATCCCGAGCCGCTGGACAAGTCGGTCGTGACCGAACCGCCCTATCTCGCCGTTCCCGTCGGCGTACCGACGCGGTTTTCCTACCAGGTTCACAACGTCGGCCAGATACGCAGCGCGGGGACAGCGCGGATTGCCATTGAGCCGGCGGGTGCCGGAGACCTGACTGGGGACGCATGCCTGCGATACGACCTGGCGCCCGGCGAGGCAGCGTCGGTGAGCTTTCAATTGACGGTGCGGGCCGGGCCGCCGGAGGAGCAGATGTGGCTCCTCGCGACGCCGGAGAACGGGAATCCGGCTTTACCGACCATCGGCCGCCTGTGGCGGAGAACTGTAGAGTAAACGGCCCGGGGAACGATCCGGCTCCCCTCGCCCAGCCCGGTGTGGGATGTCATCGAGCGGAAGCAGGTTTCAACGCAAACATCGAGCATCGAACTGGAGATCAAGCCTCCCCAGACACGCATGTTTTATCTGGGCGAGCAGCCGTTTGCGTGATAGCTCTCGCATCGATGGGGTCAAAAAGGATACGCGTGTCGCTCGCCCCGACCAGCCGATTGAGTGGATACGGTTGACAAAGCAGAGGAAGAATTGCATGCGCCACCAAACTAAGACATTTGCGGAAACATATCGAACGACGTTCCTCTTGAGCGGGCTGGGCACAGTCATGATGGCGGCCCTCCAGGCGAACGGTGCTCCGAGCCCGATCGTGGTGCGTGAACAGCTCAACCAGACTTATGGTCCGGAGCTGATCAGCGTCCCGTTTTCAGCCAAAGACAAGGAATGCGTGGCTGAAGGCGTTACGCTCGCCGGCCCCAACGGACCGATCGCGGCCCAGTTGACCGAGGTCGAATTCTGGCCAGGCAGTGGTGCCTTTGTCAAATCCGCGCGCGTGTATTTCGTTGTCGATGAGCTGAAGCCCCTATCCTCCGCCACCTACACGCCTTCAGCCGGCGCGTCCAAGGCGCCGGTTGTGGCCTCCGACATTCAAGTCAAGACCGGCAAGAAGACCGTCGAAATCACGACTTCGCGGACGGGAGTGCGCTTTGCACTTGGCAGTGAGAATTTCAAGGAGCCGGTCGACGCCTCCCAGGTGCCAGGCCCCCTGCAGGCCATGCGGTTAAGCGGCAGCGGCGACTCCTGGGCGGGCGGCAGTTCGCTCACCGGCGATGTGAAGGTGACGCAATGGTCGGCCCGCCTGACCGATGCGGGCACCGTGTTCGCCCGCGTCGAAACGGTTTATGATTTCGCTCCTACCGGACGGCTCGTAATGGTGGCGACGGTCGTGGCCGGAGACAACGGCGTGCGCTGGGTAGCGCGCTCCGGATCCGAGGTCCCGGGCGTCGGTTTCGTCCTGCGCCTGCCGTCCGTGCCGGGACTGAAAGAGGCCTTTCTACCCAAGGGTTATGGCCAATGGGCGATCAGGGCGGAGGACCGCAAGGTCGCGATCGTTCCCGGCGGCGCGCCATTCGGCCGGCTGGCACCGAACACCAGCATCGTCAATATATTGTCCAACATGCCGCCCACCATCCGGCTTTCCGCGCCGGGCGGCGGCATCGAGTTGACGCTGGCTTCCCGCGAACCGGGCGACTGGGTGGTGCCCGTGCCCAGGACCTATGGCGGCATGAAGTTCTGGAACCTCGACGGCATCCCGGGGATGTGGGAGGGCTTACAACGCGCCTGCCTGCCCGTGAGCGCGGCGGCCGATGGAACGATTCTGCTGGCCGGCGCCGTGACGCCGGGCCATCGCCAATGGACCGTGAGCGCCGGCCCGGCGCGCGTGGGCGACACGCTGGAGCGCGTGAAGGAGATGGTACTCGACTGGCCCGCCGACGTCTCGAAGCCCCACCCCCGCCTTTTTGTGGACCTGGCGGACATGAAGGACGTGTGCGATCGTGCCGCCGGCGACCCCGCGCTTGCGAAAACGCTGGCCGACCGCGAATGGGCCGCGGGCGTCGTGCCGCTATTGATGCAGACGGCGGCCCAGCGCTACCCCGCAGACGTCGCGCGGGCGGTCAATGAGTTGCGCGACAGGCTCGCGCTCATGGGCAACACCGACGTCATGCGCGGCGCCAACAGTGCGGTCGCACTTTACGATATGTTGATCGACAGCGACCTGATTTCGGCTTCCGACAGAACGCTCTTCCGCGCCCAGTTGGCCTACCTGGGTTACCTCATGGACGATCCGAAATGCTGGTCCATGGAGCGGGGTTATTGCTCCGGCAACCCGAACATGAGCTGTTCCTACACGCTCTCACTCGGCGTGCTTGCCTGCGCGCTCTCCGATCATCCGGCGGCCCAAGGCTGGGCCGATCGCGCCACGCAGTGGATGGACCAGTGGCTCGCGGACGAAGTGGGTCCCAACGGCGAATGGATTTCCGAGGGCTCGCATTACGGCCACGTGAGCCTGGTATCCATGATGGCCTATGCCATTGCGGCCCGGCGCGCAGGCTTCCACGACTTCTCGAACGACCCGCGCTTCAAAAGACTCCTGCTCTATTTCGCCAAATTCAGTTCAGCCCGCGACGCCTGGCGCGACAATCGGCGCGGCGTCAGCAGGGCCTATGGCCGCGGCGTCAGCAGTAATCCACTGGGCTGGCGCGGCATGGCCGCGGCGTTCTTCAGAAAATCCGATCCCGAGCTTTCCCGCACGCTGCAGTGGATGTGGAGCGAAAACGGTTACCCCATCTCCATGGACGAAAACCGATGTGGCGCACTGGAACCCTATTACGAGGATCGCCGGCTCCCCGCCGCCGCGCCCGCCTGGGGCTCCGAACTCTTTCCGGAACTGGGCGCGATCCTGAGAGCCGGCTTCAACACGCCGAGCGAGAGCTTCATCATGGTGCTCTCCTCGGTCCAATCCAGAAGAAACCTGGATTGCGCCAGGGGGGAAGTCGGCGGCATCGCCCAGTGGTGCGGCCGCGGCAAACCGCTCGCCGCCTGTTTTTTCCTGCGCGGCTACGAGGATCGTAACGAACTCTTGTGCAACGGCGTGCGTCTGGCCCGCAACTGGGGAGCTCCGGAGGACAAGAAAGCGCCCTACGGCCACTACACCATCACCCGATTCGGCGCCTTCGCCGCCCTGCCGTCGGCCGATTATGTGCGCTCGAGCTTCGAGAACACCCTGACCGACGACCGCGACTGGCTCCCGGATAATGTGCCCGCCTTCCCCAAGGTCACGCCCGCCACGGGCACGAACCTGGTGTGGACCCGGCAACTGCTGTTCGTAAAGGATCCCGATCCGGCCGGTCCAGCCTGGCTGGCCCTGCGGGACACGACCCGCGGGGGAAATCCGACCGCCTGGCAGTTCTGGACGTTTTCCGAGAAAGTCGGCACGCCTCAACAGGCCGGAAACCCGGCGGCGTTTCTGGCCGACGCGCCCGGTCACACGAACCAGCCAGCCCGTGAACTGCCGCTCGGCGACCGGTACACCGCGCTGGGCCAGTTCGGGGTGGACGTGGAATACTTTATAGCGTCTCCCGCCAAGACACCGCGCCACACACTCCGCTTCGGAGGAATCTGGAATAATACTTTCCCGGACTATGAGGACCTTCTGCACTTACAGCTTCCCGGCGACGGCGCCTACGCCGTAGCGCTCTTTCCCCGGCCCCGCGAGGAGGCGCCGCCCAGTTTCACTGCGCTGGCGGGAGGCGCAGTCACGAAAGTGGCGGGCGCCTTTGGCTCGGACTACGCGTTCCTGAGTATGGACCCCGCCGAAGCCAAGACGGTGGACGCCACGTTCCGGGGCACAGCCGGCAGTGTACAGGAGCGTCCGGGTACTACCATTCTTGCTCTTCCGGTGGAGGGGGCGGTAGCCTTCAAGGGCTACGCGCTTTCTGCATCCATGGCCGCGAGCCTGCGGGTGGAAAAGGATGCGCTGACCCTGGATTTCACGGCAGGGCATCAAGGTGGAGACGTCACGATCCAAGCACCCGGCGCATGGAAAGCTGAGAAGGCCGGGACGACGAAGACGGCCCGCAACGACAAAGGGCAATGGGTGTTGACCGTACCGGCTGGGACCAAGAGCCTGCGGCTCGTGAAGGAATAAAACGCGCGTCGAGCGGTTGGCACGGCTACGCGCGAGCCGTGCGGACAGCTATGAATGAACGTTGGAGAGCAGAAAGGAACCCTCATGTATTGTGACACTCGGTTCTTTTGGGAAAAACATCGAACGACGTTCCTCTTTGGCGCGCTGGGCACAGTCATGATGGCGGCCCTCCAGGTGACCGGTGCTCCGAGCCCGATCGTGGTGCGTGAACAGCTCAACCAGACTTATGGTCCGGAGCTGATCAGCGTCCCGTTTTCGGCCAAAGACAAGGAATGCGTGGCTGAAGGCGTAACGCTCGTCGGCCCGAATGGACCGATCGCGGCCCAGTTGGCCGACATTGAGTTCTGGCCTGGTAGTGGCGCCTTTGTGAAATCCGCGCGCGTGTATTTCGTTGTCGATGAGCTGAAGCCCCTATCCTCCGCCACCTACACGCCTTCAGCCGGCGCGTCCAAGGCGCCGGTTGTGGCCTCCGACATTCAGGTCAAGACCGGCAAGCAGACCGTCGAAATCACGACTTCGCGGACGGGCGTGCGCCTTGCACTTGGCCGCGAGAATTTCAAGGAGCCGGTCGACGCCTCCAAGGCGCCAGGCCCCCTGCAGGCCATGCGGTTAAGCGGCAGCGGCGACGCCTGGACGGGCGGCAGTTCGCTCACCGGCGATGTGAAGGTGACGCAATGGTCGGCCCGCCTGACCGATGCGGGTCCCGTGTTCGCCCGCGTGGAAACGGTTTATGATTTCGCGCCCAGCGGCCGGCTCATGATGGCGGCAACGGTCGTGGCCGGAGACAATGGCGTACGCTGGGAGGCGTCCGGTTCCGATGTTCCGGGCGCCGGCTTCGTCTTGCGTCTGCCGCCTGTACCGGGGGTGAAAGAGGCCGATCTGCCCAAGGGCTATGGCCAATGGGCCAAGGACCGCAAGGCCGCGATCGTTCCCGGCGGGGCGCCGTTCGGTAGCCTGGCGCCGAACACCAGCATCGTCAATCTCTCCTCCAACTTCCCGCCCATCGTCCGCCTCGCGGCGGCGGCCGGCGGTCCGGAATTGACGCTGGCCTCCCGCGAGCCGCGTGACTGGGTGGTGCCCGTGCCCCGGACCTACGGCGGCATGAAGTTCTGGTATCTCGACGGCATCCAAGGGATGTGGTCGGGCTGGCGGCGCGCCAGCCTGCCTGTGAGCGTGGCGGCCGATGGCGCGATCCTGCTGGCCGGCGCTGTGACGCCGGGCCATCGCCAATGGACCGTGAGCGCCGGGCCCGCGCGCGTGGGCGACACGCTGGAGCGCGTGAAGGAGATGGTCCTCGACTGGCCCGCCGACGCCTCGAAACCCCACCCCCGCCTTTTTGTGGACCTGGCGGAAATGAAGGAAGTGCGGGCACGCGCCGCCACCGACCCTGAACTTGCGAAAACGCTGGCCGGCGAGGAGGCATCGAACATCGTGCCGCTTCTGATGCAGACGGCGGACCAGCGGATACGGACGGGGGCCCGTGGCAGGACTGCGGACGCCGCGCAGCAGGCGGTCAAGGGATTGCGGGAGGGGCTGGGCCGCATGGGTAATGGCGACGTCATGCGCCGGGCCATCCCCACGGTCGGGCTGTACGACACGTTGATCGACAGCGACATGATTTCGGCTTCCGACAAGGCGCTCTTCCGCGCGCAGATGGCTTACTTGGGCTACCTTATGGCCGATCCGGAATGCTGGTCCATGGAACGGGGCTATTGCTCCGGCAATCCGAACATGAGCTGTTCCTACACGCTCTCGCTCGGCGTGATCGCCTGCGCGCTCTCCGATCATCCGGCGGCCCAAGGCTGGGCCGATCGCGCCACGCAGTGGATGGAGCAGTGGCTCACGGACGAAGTGGGTCCCAACGGCGAATGGATCTCCGAGGGCTCGCACTACGGCCACGTGACCCTGGCGGACATGATCGCTTACGTCGTTGCGGCCCGGCGGGCGGGCTTCCACGATTTCTCGAATGACCCGCGGTTCAAAAAACTCGTGCTCTACTTCACCAAGTTCAACACCGCCCGCGACGTCAGGCGCAACAATCTGCGCGCCACCGCGGTCTACGGCCGCAGTATCGGCGGCGAGCGCCTCTCCGATTTCGGCGTGGCCGCGGCATTCTTCAAGCAAGCCGACCCCGAGTTGTCCCGGACCCTGCAGTGGATGTGGAGCGAAAACGGCTACCCCGTCTCCATGGAAGATCACCGGCTCTGCCGCCTCGACGCCTATTACACGGATCGCCGGCTTCCCGCGGCGGCGCCGGTCTGGGGTTCGGAACTCTTTCCGGAACTGGGCGCGATCCTGAGATCCGGGTTCAACACGCCGAACGAGAGCTTCATCCTCGTGCTCTCCTCAATCCAAACCGCGCGCAACCTGGACTGCAAGACGCCGCAGGTCGGGGCCATTACCGAGTGGTTCGGCCGCGGAAAGCCGCTGGGCGGCTGTTTCAACAAGCACGGCTACGAGGATCAACACGAACTCCTGCGCAACGGCGTGCGCCTGGCCCGCAACTGGGGGACCCCGGAGGACAAGCAAATGCCCTAAGGCCACTACACCATCACTCGATTCGGCGCCTTCGCCGCGTTGCCTTCGGCCGATTACGTGCGATCAAGCTTCGAGAACACCCGGAACAATGACAACGACTCGTTCCCGGAGAACCTGCCCGCCTTCCCCAAGGTCACGCCCGCCAAGGGCACGAACCTGGTGTGGACCCGGCAACTGCTTTTCGTGAAGGATCCCGATCCGGCCGGTCCGGCCTGGCTGGCATTGCGGGATACGACCCGCGGCGGCGAACCCACCGCCTGGCAGTTCTGGACGTTTTCCGAGAAATTGGGCACGCCTGAACAGGCGAAGAATGCGTCGACGTTTCTGGCCGACCAACCCGGCCAAACGAACCTGCCCGCCCGTGAATTGCCGCCCGGCGACCGGTACACGGCGCTCGGTCAGTTCGGGGTGGATGTGGAGTATTTCATCGCCGCTCCCGCCAAAACTCCGCGCCACACCCTGCGCTACGGAGAAACCTGGAATAAGAATATCGCGGATAAGAGTATCCCGGATTACCAGGACCTGCTGCACTTACAGTTGCCTGGCGACGGCGCCTACGCCGTCGCGCTCTTTCCCCGGCAGCGCGAGGATGCGCCGCCCGTCTTCACCGCGTTCGCCGATGGCTCGGTCACGAAAGTGGCGGGCGTCTTTGGCACGGACTACGCATTCCTGAGCCTTGACCCCGTCGAGGCCAAGGCGGATGGCGCCACGTTCGGGGGTACGGCCGGCAGCGTGCAGGAACGCGCGGATTTCACCATACTTACCCTTCCCGTCGAGGGTTCCGTGGCGTTCAAGGACTATGCGCTTGCCGCCTCCATGGCCGCGAGCCTGCGGGTGCAAAACGATTCATTGATCGTGGCTTTCACGGCGGGTCATCAGGGCGGGGACGTCACGATCGACGCGCCCGGCGCGTGGAAGGTGGAAACGGACGGGGCTGCGAAGTTGGCCCGTAACGACAAGGGGCAATGGGTTTTGACCGTGCCGGCCGGGACCCAAAGCCTGCGGCTCGTGAAGCGGTAAGACGTGGGCCGTATCCTCACGCGCTGTTTGGAGCATCGCCAACATCGGGGGACCACTATTAATGCGCAAGGTCAGGCGGGACTTACGTTCCGGAATTTGTCACCGCAGCCGAGCCGCGCTGAAGTCGGCCAGGTCGCGATTTTCCGCATGCGTGAGTCTTTCCAGGATACCGGCCTCTGAGCCACGATCCATTGCCCCCAAGAGATTCATGGTGGCGCGGAATTCCAGCGTGAAATGCGCACGGGCCAGCCCCGCCGCCGCCACTTCCGGGTTCTTCACCAGCAGCAGTTCCATATCCGGCTGCGCGATGGCGCGAAGGGTCTCCAGGTACACCGACAGGCGGCGCCAAGAGGGATCCTTGACCGCCGCCCGCTTCTTGTCCGCCGGCGACATTTCCCCCATCCTGGGATAGAGGTTGTCGATGCTGCGGCTGCAGTAATCCTGGTATTCCGCGGTCAACAGCCATTCGCGGGCGAACTGCGCGCCATAGGTTGTCGGCTCGTGCCGCACTAGGTACGCGAGCCAGGCGACACGCTGGAAGAGATCGTCCGCATTCAGGCCGGGCATCTCCGACCTGGCGAGGGAGAAGGGCTTGCCGCCGGTCCATGCGTCCAGCAACGCCTTTTCCTGCGCATTCCAGGCCCCGACCCGCCGTCTGCCTTCTTCTACCAGATCGGGCTTATCGAGCAGGCTGACGGCCAGGGCCAGGTCGCGCTGGCGTGCTTCCTTATCCATCTCCGCGCTCGGCGCCTCGCCCGCCAGTTCGCGCCGCAGGCTGTCGGCATCACCGGCAACGCCGAACAGATGCAAGCCGCTGCCGTAAACACTCGACACACGGCTATCCGCGTACTTCCTTGCAGTGGCGCCCAGGTCCGTCGGCGGATCACGGCGCAGGAAGCGCAGGATGGCAAGACGCGTCTCGAGGGAGAGATTCGCAACGTTTCCCAACTGGCCTGCCAGCACGGTCGCAATGTCCTTGCCACTGCCCTGGAGCAACCCGTCGATCGCACGAACGCGCCCCGTCAAGGCCGCCCCCTTGAGCTCGGACGCCGACGCGCCGCCCTCGGGCGCAGTCGCCTGCATCAAGTCGCCCACGCTGGCCTGGTCAAGCTGGCCCAGCAGTTTCTTTCGCTCCTCGGCCGATAGCGCGGCAACGGCGTTCTCTTTCTGCATGGCGTCCGGCGCCAGCCAGGTGAAGACGGCCTTCATCAACGCGGGCCAGTCCTGCCAGTCAAAAAAAAGGCGATACTGCCGTTCTCCGATTTGCCGCGGTTATCCAGCAGCAGGCACGCCACCCTGCCCTTGCCCAGTTGCCAGCCCACGAGGATCGGCCTATTGCCGGATTTCAGGAAAACCTTGATCCCCGGCGCGCTCTTCAACGCCACCTGGTTCCAGACCCAGAAGGACGGCTTGACCGAGAAGTCGAGTCTGGCGCCCAGCTCGGCGAAATCCTTGCCCGGTTCCAGCACCAGCGCATTTTCCGCGTAGCGCGTATCGATCTCCTCCACAGCGGTCACGGGCAGGAGTTCACGGTCGAGCACGGTGCCGCTGTAACCGCCCTTGCCGAAGGCATACTCCCCTCCGGTGAAGAGAGCCGCCCCGCCGGCCTTGACGTACTCGACCAGCGCATACGCGTTCTCGGCGCCCAGCGCGCAGTGCGGGACGCCGGTGAAGAGCACAAGGTCGAATTCCGGATACCGGTTCCACGGCACGCCGCCGCCCAGATGCATGTTGGGAGTCATCTGTAGCGTGCCCTGCAGGGGGGCGTCCTGGACAAAGAACCGGTCAAGGCCGGCAAAGGCGCGGGGCAGCCGCAGGACGTAATCCATGGCGCCCCGCGCTTGGTAAATGTCAAAGCGCCCGTTCCGGTGCGGCGCCAGATCGCCGAAGTTGCGCGGCTTATCCTTGAGCGCCAAGTCGGCCGGCAGCGAACCGCCCTTCCACCAGTTCGTGATCGTGCTTTCCGGCGGGTGGGAATCGCGGATTTTCAGCACGGCGGCGTTGCGTTCGTCCCACGGCAGGGCGTCAAGCGCGGCCTGCGCCCCGGCGCTCTCCCCGGAAGACGGAGGCGACAGGGCCTTCATGTCCTTGTTGACCTCAACGATCTCCCGCGTGGGATCGAGGATCACCGCGCCCTTGCGCTCGCCCTTGTAGCTCGGCCGCGGCACGCCGAAGGTCCTGGGCGGACCGAACAAGGAACCCAGCGTCGGGGCGCCCGCATCGGCCTCCAAGTCGATCACGGCCACGGCCCATATGGCGACGGCCGGCGCCTCGAAGCCGTTCTTGTCCAAGGCCAGCGGCCTGATTTCCAACGTGTAAGGGTCGATGAGGTGGGCACCCGTAGCGCGCATCCCAGCAGGCAGAGTAAGCGTGATGGCGACGGGGTCGGTTCCCGGCAGCATGTCCCATTCGGGCTTGGGTTTGCTCAAGCGCCACGGCAGCCGCAACGACTGCGGCAGGTTGAGAAGGTTCACCACCAGTTGCCGCTTGCCCGCCGGCGAGCAGGCTTCGTAGACGAAAGGCTGCCACCACAACTTCGTGTCAGCCCGGGGTGAGAGCACCTTCTCGGGCGACGCCAGACGGCGCAGCGTTTCGTCAAACGTATATTGCGAGTAGCGCGTGCAATAACGCCGGGCCGCCAGGGTGGAGCCGCCGTACGGACGCGCGCCGGCCGCCGACCAGAGCGCCGCCTCGATCTCCGAGTCGCGCGGCGTGCGGGCAAAACCGATGCCGAGAAAATAGCCGCCCCGCTCGCGGCAGAGGTCGCCCTCCACCTGCAGATTCCGCGCCATGTTCTCGACGGTCCGGCCCGACGACCAGTTCCGGAGCGACTCGTTCATGAGCAGGCCCCCGCCGCGGCACAATTCGTCCAACTCGAAATCCTCGTAAGCCCAGTCATAACTAGGGTTATCCTGAACAGTCAGGTAGTTGTAGCCGTAGCCGAAATCGGGGTACCGGGTGCTGACCGTATCCTTCAGGTAACGAACCAACGTCTGCGTCTGCCGGGACGCCAGCGGATCATACTTCCCCCTGGTGTCGCCGCCGCAAGGCCCGCCGCCGCGCATATGGCCGTCCCACCGGATCCCGTCCCAGCCGAACATGGCCGCGGATTTCATGATCGAGTCGGCCGCCACCCGGGTCATGTGAGGCGTGGGGTCGGGACTGATGAACAGGTCTCCCGACCAGCTCAACGAGAAGACATTCCCCCGCAGGCCCGGGAGGGAGTCGTGGGCCACGAACTCCTGGTTGCGGAACCGGTCGAGATTGAGGACGTTGACGCCTTCCCACATGCCAACGGGGTATAGATACTGGGTTCGGTGGTCGCTGGGATACTCGAAGGCAGTCTTCCAGCCAAGATAGCCTGACATTTGGAACTTCGCGTAGCTAACCATGGCGATGCCATTCTCGTGTGCAATCCGGATCCCCTCCTGCATCGTCTTCTTGCACATGTGGTAGCGGGTCTGGCCTGAGAACCAGTAGTCCGATTCCGGCGCCATCCCCACCATGTCGTCCTCGGCCCAGGCAAAGCACTCGCAGGCGTTGCAGTATTCGGAGCGCGCCTTCCGTAGCTTCGGCTCCAGCAGCGAGAGGTTTTCATCGAACAGCAGATCCGAGCCCAGTCCGAACTGCGCCACACGGTTGAAATTTGAGGCGATGTTGAAGAACTCCTTCATCTCGGAGGCGCCCTCACCGACGGCCGGGACGAACTCCACCACCAGCGCGTAGCCCAGTTCCTCCTTCGGAAGCGGCATTTCAAAAGCCACCGCCTGCGGTCGGGCGGCCAGCTTCACAGGCAAGTTCGTCATCTGGACTCGCGTTGCGACATCGTGCTCCAAGTAGAGGTTCAGGGTTCCCTCACAACCGGCGCCACCCAAGCCTGCCAGGGTTGCGCTGCCTTTCAGTGTAGCCCCCGGTGTGTAGCGGATCTTGTCGATCTCCAGTCCGGTTACCGTTCCGGAGTTGCACAGACGCCGCAGTTCCACCTTATCCAGCACAACATAGACGTATCGGCCCGGATCCAGGGTCAGTCCGAAATTGTCCAGGGAATCGTCCCTGGCTT
Source organism: uncultured bacterium (assembly GCA_903895695.1). Classification (GTDB taxonomy): domain Bacteria; phylum Verrucomicrobiota; class Kiritimatiellia; order CAIKKV01; family CAITUY01; genus CAITUY01. The sequence continues at coordinate 27,681 of CAITUY010000214.1, read as the reverse complement.
TGTCCCCGCCCGCCAATTCATCCATGGCAGTGCCCGGACCGGCGCCCTTCAACTGGTTGGCGACGAGCGCCTTCTCGCACTCCTCAGGGTCGGCAAAGGCGGCGACGGTCAAAGTGAGCGGCGCCTGTTTCTCGTGGGCGAAACGGAAACTCCGCGTCTCCGCCTGATGCGGGCGGGCGAAGTAGCGCCCGGCATACGCGACTTGATCCTGGTTGCTCCCCGCCTCGGGAAAGTCTTGCTCCTGGACCGCGTTGCCAGCCCCTGGAAAGGGCTGGACACGGCCGTCGGTCTTGATGCGCAGGCCGCTGTGGAACGGAATCCAGCCGGCCGTGTGCGAAGGGCGGAATGTCAGGCGAACCTCGTAAAGGCCCGGTGGCATCGCGCCGGCCGCGGTGCAGACCAGGGGTGTGGCAGCCTTGGCCGGATAGGCGATCGTCACGGCACAGTTCGTCTTCAACGGCTGAACCTCGCAACGGGTTCTGCCCTGCCACTGGCTGACCGGAATCTCGGTCCAGGCCGGCTCCGCGGCCCGGGTCGAACCCACGGCCGCCAAGGCGGCCAACAGGACGGCCACGCGGAAGATCCTGGACGTTTCTTTCACCCCGGCGTCACTTCCACCAAAAAGGCCGCTGATCCGGCCGGCACGGTCAACTTGAGCGTCGAGCCCGAAACATCCGGCGTCTCCAGCGGTTCGAGATTGCGTTCAGCGTCGAGCACCCGCACGGAACAGGCATCCTTGGTCAACGGCACCCCCTTGAAGCTGATCGATATCTCGCGCGCAGGGCTCTTGTAGCAGGACACGAGGACCGCGCACGAGCCATCCGGTTTGCGCCCGGCCAGAACCCCAACGAAGCCGGGCTTGTCCGCCGTCACCTGCAGGCGCTCCGGGTATTCGGCCAGCCGGCTGAAGGCGAGCATCCCGAAGTAGCACTTGTTCGGCTTGATCCTTCGATCGAAGAAGCCCCATTCAAAGGTGGTCGCCGCGTAGTAAGTGGCCATGTCGACAGGGGTGTCCTGCAGCCCGCACAACACGGCGGGGATGTAGACGGCGGCATCGACGTGGTTCGAGAGCTTCCCGTCGATTTCGTAGCGATAGTCGCCGCCCCGGTCGTAGCGTGGCCAGTCAAAGTCGGCATGATGCCATTCGCTGATGACGAGCTCGGTATCCTTGAATCCCAGCGCGTCGAGCATCGCGCGATAGCGGGCCGGGCTGTCGATGACGGCGTCGGGATGGCTGGCATAGACATTCCAGGTCAGGAAGTCCATGGGCGCGTTGGCTCGCCTGCATTCCGCCAGCAACTCCTTGATCACGCCGGTGCTGGAAACGTAGAAGCCACAGCCGCCCACCTTGATGCCGGGGAACCGCTCCTTGAGGAGCTTCGCCGTCGTCGTATAGAGCGGCATGAACTCCTGCCAGGTGCCGGTCCAGAGCTTCGGAAAATTCTCCGGCTCGCACCAGATCACCCAATATTCGATCCCGTGGTGGAACCCATTCGCCCAACCCTCGTTATAATGCGCCACGATGTTGGCGCAAATCTCGGCCCATTTCCGGTAGTCGTTCGGTGGGTTGACATAGTACTTGTTCCGGCTCAGCTCGATGCTCTCGCCCAGACGGAACATGATCTTGCTGCCCGTCGCCAGGCAATTGGCGATGTAGTCGTCGGTCGGGCCGAACAGGTAGTTCTCCGGCTTGGTGTGATCGGCATGAAAAAGCGGGAAGATGTTGTGGATGTCGACCACGTTCCCGCTCTCATACGGGGCGTCATGCAGCCGCATGATCGGGATATTCAAGTCACGCAGGTGCCCGGTGATATCGCAGCCGGCCGCCTGATGATTAAGCGGCGGGCCGAGGTTGACGCCATGGAGCCGCCTGATCGTACCGGTTGTCTTCGCAACGTCCACGCTATAGGCGGGGGCATCTCCCCTGATGGCATTCCCGCCGGTCCCGGCACAGACTGCCAGCACCAGCCATATCGGGCTTTGCGGCGTTCCTTCGGCCGCACGGAAGACCAGCTCCCTGATCCGCTTCGCCGGGTGCGGATTCTTCAGCCCCGCGGCATACAGGAAGCATTCACCGCTAGCGGGGCCGACACCGTGCAGGCGCATCCGCGCCGCGGCACTTGTGCCTGTCCCCTGCCAGACATAGGCCATGTGCACGCCCTCGACGATGTCGATGCGTGCTTCGGTGTTGTCCTGGTAGACGATCTGCACCTGCCCCACAACGCCATGCCGATCCATCCACAAGCCGCCATTCAGGAGGTAGATCCAGTCGCAGGCCCGGTCGAAGGGCACGGAAACGCTTTCCACGAACGCGGCATCGTCCTTGCGCAGCGCGAAGAGCGCCTTGCCCTGGTTGGCTGCCGGATCAATCACGCTGAACTCAAGCCCCATGACCTCGATGCGGCCCGGCTTGAGCCCCTCGAGACTGCTGCTGGTGCCGGCCGGCTCTTCCCGGCCGGGCGGCAGCGGCGCGGCTGAGAGACCGCGGTTCACCGAGGCGCGAATGTCGACCACCCACGTTGCGGCGCCGGGTCCGTTCATGTCGCCTTTCCTGGTAGAGGATCGTTCTCGCCGAGGTAGAACAACTTCGTCTGCGGGGGATCGACGTCGAACTGAATCTGCGTGAGGCCCGCGCCGAGAAGCCGCCGTTCGACCAGGTCCCAGACGGTGCTAGGCGCCGGCAGCCGGACCGTGCGCGGCCCGGGGCGGACGGCATGCACCGCGAGCGTGCAGGAATCGGCGAAGATCAGGTCGTCCGTCTCGCCATACACGTGGGTGCCGCTGTAGCGGACGATCTCGCGCAGCAACGGGTCAGGGAGCGGGACCGCGGCGGAGAAGATCGCCGCGTAGTCGCCGACCCCGCGCGGCCCGGACCGGCCATTGCCGGTCGCCCCGCGACCGAACTCCCGGATGACCAGGCCGGCCCCATCGCGTGCCGTCGGCCACTGGATGCCGCCCAGCCGTGTCACGTCGGGATGCTCCAGCGGCACCAGCAACGGTCCGTAGGCGAACGAGTCGCCAAAGTCGATCCGCATGCCGAGACTCCGCGTGATCGGATGATCGAAACGATCGATGGTCACCAGACGGGGCGATTCCTTGCGCACCAGTTCGAGCGGGATACCCGTAAGGGCCGTCGCCGACTCGGCCGACAGCCGGGCGCCATCGCTGATTCCGCTGGCCGGGCCGAATACGGCCACGTTGCCGTGGGTCAGCACCTTGCGGCGCAGCAAAGCCAGCCGCTCGGGAGTGACGCGGAACAGGTTCGGGAAGAGAAACACCTTGTGGCAGTAGGGGAAGTCCTCCCGCGCCAAATCCTCGAACAAATGCAACCGGTACGGAACACCGCACCGCGACAGGCCATACATCCGCTGCAGGATCACCGCGAGATACTGGTAGCCGATGGTGAAGTCCTCGTCGAGTACGCTCGAGTCATCCACCACCATGACGATCGATGGGACCTCGCGCCGGTCCCAGCCGAGCGCCGCCTCATTGACGAGCCGCCGGGCTTTGAGCACGGCCTGGATCTCCTCGTGCCCGAAAAAGCTCGGGCCGCACACATCCATCGGATACGTGTTGTAGCCGCGCGACAGGCACGAACCCAGGTTGCGCCACAACCCTGCGTCGACTTCCTTGCCGCGCTGGAGCGGGTTCCAGCGGCCGCCTTCCGCGGTCAACGCGAAGGTGCGCTGATCCTCCTCGACGAACATCATCTTGCCGTGTACCACGACCGAATCGCCAATGCCTTCGCCTTCGTAGCCGAAGCCCATCCCGCGGTGCAGGTAGTCGTGCGGGGTGGCGACCACGTCGAGTTCGGGTAGATCGAGCAGCTCGGCCATGCCGAACGCGCCCGAGACCGGGTGCATGGCGCCGCCGTGCGTCTGGTAATCGCCCACCCAGCGCGCAATCAGCGGCCAGCCGAGCATGGTTTGCTTGAATGCGTCGATACCGGCCAACTTGTGCGGCGCCGCCTGCTTCACCGAGGCGAGGAGCTTCTTGAAATTTCGGCCTGTCAGCTCCCGCATGCAAAGGCAGTAGTCGCGCTCGGCGGCCGTTTCCGCCGGCTCGGGCCAGTGCAGCCGGCGCGGGATCGCGGCCACGTGTATGCCGTCGGTATTGACCTGATCATGGCGAGTTCTTCCGCGCTCCATGAAATCCTGGTCCCGCGGGACCGTCACGGCGTCAAGGGACACGCCGGGGCGACCCCAAGCCGCCTGCAGGGCGGCATCGGAGCCGTACTTGCGTTGCAGAAACTGGCGGAACGCGCCCTGCATCGACGGGCTGCAGTCGAACAGGAACCCTTCGCAGGTCAACAGCGTGGTCCCCTCCCCGAGCGGATACACCACGTAACCCGCAATGCGGTCGGCCCAGGGCTGGCCTTCGCAGAAACGGACCAAATTTTCCACATAGGGACCGACCTGCTCATTGTAGCGGTCCGATGCGAGGGAGGGTTCCTCGTAGCGGTGGCCGTAGCTGTTGAGCAGCAGGTCATCGGGATACTTCCGTCGCCAACGCAACGGCGGGCTGCAGTTGCATCGCACCCAAAACATGGCGTCGGGACAATGCTTGAGCGTCATGTCCGCCTGGCGCACGATCGCCGATTCCGAGGCGGCGACGCCGCTGACTTCGGGGAACACATTATCGTCGGTCCAATACGGCGTAGTGGACCAGTCGCCATCCACGCCGCCGCGGACCTGGAGGATGTACCACTTCCAGCCATGGGCGGCGAATTTCTGATGGATTTCGTCCGAGCCCGGGACACTGACATCATGAGTGTAACTGTACGTCACGGCCGGCAGCGGCTGTCCGTCGCGCATCAGCGTCGGCTTCCCACGCCACGGGGCGATGGCATACTGTGAGTGTTGCGAAGAGGCTCGGCGTTTCATTTCGGGATCTTTCCTTGGTGTGCTCCGTAGCGCAGTCCATCGGTAATGGGAAGACCGTTCTCATCGCCGACGCGGAAGTAAAATTGACACCCTTCGTACCCGTTCGCCAGTTTCAGCAACACGGTGTTCTCGCCCTGTTCGAGGCGCACCGGAACTTGATCCTGATCGGGAGCGGCCAGGCGGTAATCATGCCGATCATACACCTGCCGCTGGTTCACCCAGACGGTGAGTCGTTGATCGCTGCCGAGATAGAGGGTCGCCGGCCGTTGCCGGTCCGAAGTGATCGTCGTGTACGCGTAGGCCGTGATGCACTTGTTCGGGTTCATATGCGGCCCCAGATCAGCCGGGCCCTCTGCGAACGGCGGCTGATCGGGCGCCAGCAGCCGTTTCCAACGGATCGCCGCGGTGACCACCGTCTGCGTTTGCATCAGGAGTTTCCCGAAGTCGGCAGTCTCCTGTGGACCAATGCCCGTGTAAATGGCGTTGAGATCGACCTTCTGCTCGGGCGGAAACGCGACCGCCTCGCCCGTCCATAGCGTCTCGGGGAAGTTGGCGTTGGCGAACGGCCCGACCACGAGCCAGTCCTGGAAGAAAACCTTGCCCTTCAAGACTTCGCCGAGCACGGCGCGTGCCGCCTGCGCGCTGCGGCACCGGGTCTCAAGGACGTTCGCTGCGGGCAGCGCCGCGTTCTCCAGCAACGGAATGGCCCAGGCCGCCTGGCCGTCGATGGTGACGGCCACCGGCTTCCCGGCGCGAGGCTTCCCGTTGCACTCGACGGCCGGCGCCGCCTTCATCCCGAAAACGAGCAACGCTGTGGCCATCCCCGCGCCTTGCTGCTCGGGCTTGAGGCCGTAGTCGAACCACACTTTGTTCTCGCGGGGGCAAACCGCCACGCGCAGTAGACCCACCCGGCCGTCGGCCTTGACGCTCACGCCTCCGGGCAGGTTGAGCGCCCAGAACGTCAGGTCCGGCAGTGGGTTGAACCCGGCATAGGTCCCGCTGACCGGCTCGGTCTGCAGGTAAGTCATGTGCCCCGGCTCGCTGTAGAGAGTGGCCCCATTCTTCTCCAGGCGACCGGTCGAGCCTTGCTGGGTAAGCGTGCTATCACGATCGATGCGGGGCGGCAGGTAGGGCCACTGGCCATTGACCTTTCGCACCGGGAAGCACTGGTCGGTCGGAACGGCATCCACGGCATAGACCTGATATTCCGGGCGGAACGCCAAGTCGAAGCTGTCCGTCCCGCTGGTGTAGCCGACCTGGAGCGCGTTCGTCCGGCTGTCCCACTGTGTCTTCAGGAGCGCTTCCCGCATGTGCTGCTGAAACGCCGTGAAGTCGGCATATTCAGTCGCGTCGCTCACCTCGATCACGAACCCGCCGTAGGCGCGGTCGACCGCCGCCAGGTCGGCCTTGGCCTGAGCAAGCGAACTGTCGGCCTTGCGGTTATATTGGTTGATGACGAGCGCCGGCTTCACCTTGCCGGCGCCATCCATCAGCGTCTCCTCGGGGGCATCGGCGGAGATCACGACCTCCGCGGTACGGCCCAGGTCGGTCGACGGAAGCGGGATAAAGCCGAGGTAACTCACGCCATCCTTGAGGGTGATACGCTGGCCGGCCTTTACCGCCGCCGGCAACGCGGTGACCGGCTGTTCATCGATGTAGAGCTTCCAGGTCGCGTTGGACTCGAAATTGAACAGGCCGATGGTGGTCTGCATGTTGGTGATGGCGGCGGGATCAAGCTTGTGGAGGTTGTCCGATCGATCGCGCAGGTCGAGCGGGCTGCTCAAGACGATCATCTTGTTCCTGTGCTGCACCGTTGCCAGGTTGCCGCCCTGGAAATCGACATACCCGGCGGATTCGGTCAGCAGCCGGGTGGTATTGTTGCCGTACCGGACAAGCAGCGTTCCGAGTTGCTGCAGCGAACTCACCGGCTCGGCCGTGCGCCGCCATTGAACCAGCACGGGGACGCTCCCGGAGCGGGCGATATCGATGCTCGCCATGCCGTAGTGGTGCCCGAGGAAAGCGCGCTTCCATAACGGGGTGGAGGCGAAATTGCCGTGCACCACCGAGGCGGCGGTCAGTTCGTAAGGCAACGGCTTCTCGTCAACCATGTTCGCCACCCACTCGGGTGCCCAGGGCCCGGCCATGGTCTGCAAGGCGATCCGGCCCGCCGGCGCGTTGTTCTTGTCGAACAATCGCATCCCATGGAGATCGGGGTTATCGACATCGTGCAGGCTGCCCTGGCGCGAAAGCGTGTGCATCACATGCTCAAGCCCGCCCTGCGTGACGAACAGGAAGCTCATGCCCGTGCGTTCGGAGGTGCTGATGAAGTGACGCAGGCCGGGATGATACAGGGAGGTGAGTTCGTCAATCGACTTGGCCAGGACGGCCTGCCCCATCAACCGGTCGAGCGGTGTCGGCCCGAAATCGGCGAACATCTTCTGGCCGCTCAGCGTGATCGCGAAGTAGTAATGATCGATCGATTCCTGAGTGGTGCCGTCCGCCCAGGCGTGGAAGCGCAGCGGCAGATACTCAAGCCCGTGCCGGCCATCCGCCATCGCGTTCTCGGAGCCGATGATTGTGCCGCCGAGGAGCGCGCCCATTGCAGCGGTATGGTTGAAATTCATCGTGCTGATCACGTAGTTGAAGCCTGCCCGAAAGAAGGCGGCGGAGCCCTGCCAGTCGTGAGTGCGTTGCCAGTACGCAAGCTGTTCCTTGGCCATGGGATGGATGAGGTCCTTCGTGAGCCGCTCGGGCATCAGCCAGGCCGTCCAATAGTCTTTGATATGATCCTTGACCGGTCCCGGCAGGATCTGCCCGTAGAGATTCCACATCAACAGGTCGTCCTGGATGGTCCAGCCCTTGAAGTACCGCGGCACGGTACGGAGAATCGACTGCATCGCCTTGTCGAACAGCTTCGGGTCGCCCGATTGAAACCCATCGGCGAACTCCACGCCGCCGCCGATTTTTCGCAAGTCCTGCACGTGCTGCCACTGCCAGTCGGGCATCCAGGCCGGCTGGTGGACGGCAATCTCTTTGGCAAACTTTCGGATTTCCTCCGGCGACGGCATCACGGCCGTGGGCTTGCCACCCGTTCCATCGGCCTGGAGCTTCTGGGCCAAGGCCGCCAGGTCGGTCGGCGGCGGTAGCGCGATTGGGGTCTTCGGCCCCGGCTTGAACGTGATCACGAGCTTGGGCGGCTTGAAGCTCAGCCCGTTGCCGCCGGTGGGCACGGCCCATTCATAAGCGTTACCGGGCGGATCCTTGTAGCGGATGTCGTACGTCTCGAGTTTCCGCAACAGGAACCCCTGCTCCTCGAACGCCCGCAACCGCCGGCCCATTTCGCTCCCGAACGCGGGATCGGTCATCGCGGCGGTGACATCGACCTTGCCCGTGGGGTTGGCTTGGGTCACCTCGACGGGGTCGAACCGGTTGGGAAACCGATCAGTCTGGGGATCCTGCGCGCCGTACCGAGTCCAATAACCCGCGCCGGCCAGATACGCATTGTAGGTCGGCCCACTTTTCGCGTCGGCCATCCATGGCCGGCGCAGTGCTGTTGCCGTCACGTGCCAGTTGGGCGGATCGGCCTTCAAGTTCGGTTCCATCATTCCACCCCGGCTGATGTAACCCAGGGGCTGGAGTTCGTGGCCGGTGTATTCGAGGATCAACTCCGCCCTCTCGATCGCGAGGCCCGATTCGAGCTTCGCCTTGATCGCTTCCGCGGCGCCGGGAAATCGCACCAGCACAATGCGGTTCACGGCATCGACGGTGAGCGCGTTGGTGTAAGTCTTGTCCCAGTTCTGGCCGTTGATCCCGGCCGTCTGCGACCGGTCAAGCGTCAGGGTCTCAGGCGCCGGGTCGGCGGCCAGCGCCGACGCCGTAGCGCCTAGCCACAGCCCACCAGCGAAGACAATTGTCCGAAGGGTACGTAATGATCGCATCGGCTCGTTCCTTTGTACTGTTCTGATAAGATACGGCTGCTGTGAACGGCAGGCACATTCTTCTTTGTATTACTTATCGCGTGTAATATACTGATACAACCATGAGATTGGCAACGCCAAAAGCAGACGATCACGCCGGGAGCATCCCACGCCGACGCCCCGTCAAGAAGAACGCGATTGCCGAAGCGGTGCGACGCCAGATTGTTGCCGGGCGCCTCAAGCCCGGCGAGCGGCTGCCCACACGCCGGGGCCTGGCCAAACGCCACGGCGTCAGCGTGAACACGGTGCAGGACGCGTTGTTCGAACTGGCGCACGACGGCTTGGTGGTCGCCGACGGGAGACGCGGCGCCTTCGTCGCCGAGCGACTGCCGCATCTGGCCCGATGCGGCCTGGTCATCCCGCCGCTGTCCGATCGCACCGATCTCGTCTCGCACAAACCGTTCTATGCGGCGCTGCTGGCTGAGGCCTTGCGCCGGCGCCGGCGCGGCGACCTGGAGTTGAATATCTATCGAGATGTTGTGGGCCACACGCGCGATCCGAATTTCCAGCGACTGGCCGACGATTTGCGGCGTTGCCAATTGGCGGGGTTGATCGTCATGGATCCAGCGATGTTCGCCAACACGCCGCTGGCACACTTCCCGCAAGTGAATTTGCCCATCGTTTCAATCAGTTCCAAAGCGGGACCCCGCCTCCTGCGCGTGCATCCGAATCAGGACCAGATGATCGAGCAGGCCTTGGATTATTTTGTCGCTCACGGCCGGCGGCGGATCGCCATTCTCGATCACAGCCCCGGGAAATGGGAATTCATCCGGGCAGCACTGGCCAGTCGCGGTCTCGCGACGCGACCGAGTTGGATGCAGTTTGTGCCTGCTGTGGCCAGCGCAACGGCGCGAGGAACGGTGATGTTATTACTCGAAGGACGGGAGGTTCCGGATGGGTTGTTCATCGCCGATGACAGCCTGGTCGAGCCGGCTACCGCCGCGCTGCGGGATGATGGCGGGCGCCCGACGGGTCGGATCGACGTCGTGGCCATGGGTAATTTCCCGTCTCCAACCCGAAGTCATGTGCCCTGCCACCGGATCGGGTTCGACGTACGCGAAGTACTTGCTTCCTGCGTGAGCCTGATCCAGAGGCGGCGGCATGGAGAATCGGTTCCGACAGTAACCGAGATCGCACCCGTGTGGGCCGACCCATTGAACCTGCCGCCGAAGGGATGACAGGCGCGCGAGAAACTCGACCGCATCACCAACGCGAGTCAGTCTTTAGCGTCAAGTTCAACGCCGCTGATATTCGGCACAAAAGGCCGCGTCCAGACGGCCGGATAAACGAAGTCGCTGATCGCCAATTCATGCTTGCCGGCGGGCACGGTCAGGGCGATGAGGCGCGTGTTCTTGTAGCTCCCCCACCCACTGGCTGGATAGTCGGTCCAGCAGGCCATGCGCGGCTCGCCGTCGACCGTGAACTGCACCCAATCGGTCCAGACCGGCTTGGTGACGAAGAGTTGGCGCGTGCGCCCATCCGTCTGGATACGAATCCTCTTGCCGGTGGTGAGCCCCGCCTGCCCTGAGCCTGTCGAAGAGGCCTGCCCTGAGCCTGTCGAAGAGGCCGAACCCCCATCCAGTGTGGCCGTAAACGGTCCCTCGCCCCGGACCGTCAGCCCGTCGCCGATTTCGACGGTCTGCCACTTCTTTTCGTACTCACCGGTCAGCTTGGTCTCGCCGGTTTGGAGGCCGGCAAGTGCGACAGTCGCTTCGAACGGCCCGGGACCGGAGAAGACCTCACCCTTATAGCCGACCCGCCCAACGCCGGCATTCAGGCAAAGCGCCACATGATCCGCGAACACGCGCACGGCGCCGGCTTTGCCGGCGAATTCCACGCCGTCGCGTTTGAACTCGATCGGCGTGTCGCTCACGAACGCATAATCGGTCGATTCGGCCGTGACGATCTTCAGCACGCCCGCGGCGAGTTTCTCGACCTGCGGCGTTGGCTCGCCTCCCTTGCGCGGGAAGACGACATAGAACCACTCTTGCCCGGGCGCGCCGACACCTTCCAGAACCGTCTTGGTTTCCTGTCCGGGCAACTTAGGGTACATCCAGTCCTGCATCCCCAGGCGTGCCGAGTTTTTCACATCGTAGTCGAACGTGATGCGGGGCCGGAATTGCCGCTTGCCGTCGAACCAGAACCAGGTACTCGCGCCGAAGTCGGTAGCCATCTCCAGCGTCTGCCCCTCCTTGACGACCAGTTTCGCCGGGGGCAACGTTTGGTTAAGGGTCGTATCCTCCTTCTTGAACGCCTGCCCGTCCACCTTGAGCCGCTCCGGGCCTTCCAAGTTGAGCCACGTCCACCAAGTGGAGCGCGGCGTCGCGCTCGCCTGCCCTGAGCCTGTCGAAGGGGTGAAGGTGTCTCGCATGACGAAATAGTTGGCGCCGGCTGGCTGCGCGCTCTTGAGGAAAAGCACATGCCGGTGCCATTCCAGCTCGTCCGGTTTGTCCTCGAAAACCTCCGGCGGGTAGTAACGGGAGGCCACGGCATAGTCTGCGTTCGAGCCGAAGCCGTAGTCGCGAAGCTCGTTGTCCACGCGGCCGAAGATCTCCTGCTGGTCCGGCCGGCCGACCTTGACCTGATTGTGATAGATGGCGTTATTCTTGTTGGCCTCCCCGAAGTAGTACTGGTAGCCGGTGCCGGGCGAGAGCGGCGCGCCCTTGCCGTAGAGAATCGCGTTCAGCGGATCGGGGTCCCAGTGCCCCCAGGCGTTGCCGATGCGCAGCAGCATCGCCGTTTCGTCGGGCGTGCCGGGGTGCGCGCGGAACACAACGCCGTAGGTCGGCATGACCATCGAGACCAGCGGCTTCGGGCTGTCAGGAACTTCCGACAGATAGCGAAAGGCCATGCCCTTGTTGTTACCAAAGCCCGCGCTGATCGGTTCGACCGGCCAGGCCTTGTGCAGGACCGCTTGCAGACGCGCGGCGAGATCCGGATCAAGGCGCTCGGCGTCGGCGATCAGGAACCCGTAGCAGCTCTCGAGATCGTTGGCGGAGTTGCCCATGCCGGGCAGGATGCGACGGCCGTCAAAGCGCGGGTCCGGCATGGTCAGGTTGGCCAGGTACCAGCCATTGGCGACCAGTGGAGCGGTCAGATCCGGGCCGCCGGTATTGTGAACCACTGTCGCGGCATCGGACATGAACCGCAACGGGCCGTATAGCTGGTACATCGGCGCCTCCAGCGCGGCGCCATCCGCCGCGATGTAGCTGCCGTTCTTGTAGGCGAAGAACTCCGCGCTTTGGTCCATCCAGTACCGGTAAAGCGGATGATCCGGCAGAAGCCCGGCGCTGCACGGCAGCGGCGCCGTCCGCGACATCGGCATGTTGTTGTTGCCGAGATGCACACCCGCGCCGCGCGGGTTCAGGTCGGGGTCGGAAATCTGGTAGGCAATGACGGCGAGCGCCCGCCGCAAATCGCGGCGGAGCGCGGGCTCGAGACCAGGACAGGCCAGCGCATCATCCGCGAGCGACAGCGGCCCCGCGAACCACTGCATCTGGCGGAAGAGCGACAGGCCGCTGACGTTCCAGTTGTCGAGCTGCTTGATCCATACGAAAATCTCCGTGAGGGCAGTCTTCCCGTTCGCGGTCGCGTCTTCTTTTTTTCCGCTGAAAACGAAAAACTTCTTGAGCACCTCGCGGTCGGGATGCTTGTCGAGGGATTTCTTCAGGTGTTCCACCTGCGCCTTGGTGTACCAGGCGCGCGGGAAGTTCGTGGCGCCGACCCTCTCGGGCCAGTCGAGAATCCAGTCCTTGTACCGGTCAAGACCGATCGTGCCGATGCGGCCCTGCAAGCCGTCCGTCTTCTCGCCAAAGCAAAGCGCCCACTCGCGCCGACCGTAAGTGGGCTTCAGGCCCGGATCGTGTTCATGCGAGGAGAAGGGCGAAAGGTCGTCGGCCGAGTCGGAATACCAGGTGATGTGGCGAGTGCTGATCGGCATCGCGATGCACAAACCCACGCCGGGCTTGTTCCAGATCGTCTGGGCCAGGGCGCGCCGCCAGGAGCCGGCGTGGATCGGCACGACCGTCACGCGCGCGACCGCACCGGCTGGTCCGGCATTGGTGGCGCTGCGCAATTCCACCAGCCCGCATCCGACGTTGTGCCAGGCCGGCAGTATCCTATCCAGCAGCGTCATGTCCGGTTCCGGTTTCGGGGATGCGGGTGTCGTTCCCTGGCCACCGACCGGCGCAGTCGGAACGGCGTCGCCCTTCAGTTTCTCCGCGATGAACGCGTCAAAGGGTTCGCGCACCACCTGGAGATCCTCGCCAAAGGTGCGGCCAAGAGTGGCCGGGGTGAAGCCCTTCTGCAGTTCGAGCATGACGAAGTCATGCCCCTCGGTGAGCGCGCCGAAGTCGTATTCCTCGGCGAAATCCGCGTGATCGATGCCTGGGCAGACCCGGACGCGGCAGATGTACTCCCCAGCCGGTTCAAAACGATACCGGGTCTCGTACTCAAGAACAGCCGGCCCCTCTCGAATGATCCTGGCTTCCATGGAGACGATGGCCCGCGTGGTCACGAAACGCGTCGCGCCCATCCACGAGCCGCGGGCAGGCTGCCAGGCTGTGATCGGTCCCGGCACCTTGGCAGCCTCGGCGGCCGGTTTGAAGAACTTCTTGCCGGGCGGGGGCAACCGCAGCGCGAAGAACTCATTCGCAATCTCGAGCGCGTCACGTCCCTTGGTGATCCGGAGACTGGGGGCCGCCGGCTTGCCGGTCCCGACCGCGAACGTTGCCGTGCCGCCCTTTGCGAGGGATGTCACGAACGCCAATGTGTCGCCGTCAACTTGCGCCGGCACCGGATTGCCAGCCGCATCGACCAGGCACACCGGCCCGGGTTTCATCTTTCCGGCCGGCACCGTGTAGTGCAACAGACTTGCCGGCCAGTCGCGATAGCCGTAGTCCGTGATCGTGATGTTCCCGTCGGCTGGCAACACGTTCTGCTGCGGGCCGGCGGCCGGCGGTGGTGCGGCGCAAGCGGCGGTTGAAAGCACAAATCCCAGACCGAATTCCAGCCCGTTCAAGAGACGAATGTTCATTCTGCCTTTCCGTGGGTTCGGCACATCTTCCTACCGAAACTGGAACGCAAACAAATCCGCGTCCTTCATGGTGAAACGCAGGCGCACCGGCTGGCCGGCAAGGCGGCTCACGTCGGTTCCCTGTTTCCACGCCACGCACCGCTCGATCTCGTCGCCGATGATCTCCGGGCAATCGTCCAGCGTATAGCCGGGTATCGGCTGACCGCCGGCATCCTGGAGTTCCACGCGCACGAAACCCGGGGCACTCGTGCGGTAATTGAGCGCCAGTTCCTTGCCGGTGAAGATGACCGGCTTGGTCAGCATTTCGCCGCCGTGCCACGGGGCGGTGATTGAAGCGAAGCCGTCGGTGCGCAACAGCATCCGTTCGATGTGCCAGGAGTTCTGCATGAAGTGGCGTGAGACAAACAGCATCATCCGGTCGGTTCCGCAAGGCAGGATACCGGTCGCCGGATAATTCGTGCGCGAGCCCCAGTTCGATGCGCCGAGCCCGGGGCGGATGAACGTTTCCATGAAGGCGCGGTCGTAGCGGGTTGACCCGGCGCGGCTGGTGAGCAGCACGCCATCGGAGCAGTCCTTGAAGAAGCGATGCGGCCCGAGGGTTTGCAGGCCAATGGCCGCGGCCTGTGCCTCCGTGATCGCCTGTCGTCTTTCCATGAAGCGGGCGGCCAGCGCAACATAGAGGTGCGGGGCGCGGAAATACGGCTGCGTGTTGTTGATGTAGAATTGCTCGCGCGGTGTATCGCCGTAAGTCATCGGAACGGACTCGGACCAGTGCCGGAAGTCCGCGGAAGTCGTCCGGGCGATGGAGCGCCGGAAGATACCTTTCGCCCCTTCATAGACGTCACAATACCGGTAGTAAAACACGTAGGCCTGCTCGACCTCGCTCCAAAACATCGTGTTGCCGCCGTCGAAACAGTTCGGCAGATCGCTCACGAGTTCCGGCTGGGGCTCCACCTTGTGAAACGTAAAACCGTCCCCCGAACCGTAAAAAACGACGCGCTTCGGCCCCGCCGGATCGTTGAGAGCGGTCTGCTCCGCTCCGCTGAGCGGTTCGATGACCTGCGCTTTGATCCTTTCGTTCTCCGGCACGCCGGGTCGGGTATCGAGCCACGGCGATCCGTTATACTGAAAGACCGCCTTGCCGGCATCCGTGGCGATGATGTTGGTATCCCGGCAGCCGGCGCTCGCCACGAGCCCCAGGGCCGGCTTGGTCCAGGTACTGCCATCGGCGCTGACCGCGACGCACAACACGCCCCGGTCGTCACCCTGGTTGACCGTCATGGCGCGGTAGTACAACAGGTACCGGCCGCGGTGCGCGAAAACGCTTACGCCGAAATTGGCCGGCCCTTCCCAAGGCCGGTCGAGTTGGATTGCCACACTGCCCGACACGGGTTCATGCAGCTTCGGGCGGACATTCTCCAACCGGTCGATCAGCCAGTCATCCACCATCAGTTCGCGGCGATTGCCAATAGTTCGTATCGAGGTCATTCGGACTCGTCCAATGCAACAGGGTTCAACATTCTCTCACATTCATAGGAACACGCATGACGAACAGCTTCTCCGTGTCCTCCCAGCAGAACACCAACTCACCGGCCTCCTCGTCGAGAAAGCCGTCGGGATAGTTCAGGCTCACGTTGGGTCGGGAATCCTTCACCAGGTCCAGCTTCACCCGCCAAGTCTGCATGCCGTCGTCACTGATCCAAAGCGATAGCGGATTGCGCCCGCCCATGATGCTCCCCTGGTGTCCCACGGGGTTGTGGATCAAAAAAATGCGGCCATCCCGCGCTTTCAGGAGGTTGACCTTGGCGGACGGGTTCACGATGTCCGTGCGCGCCGCAGGGGTCCAGGTCACGCCGCTGTCGCGCGACTCGCTGCGCAGCAGGAACCCTTCCTTTTGCGAACGGATGAGCATGACGATGCGGCCATCGGCCAGTTCCACCACGCGCGGCTCGATCAGATGCCCCGCGACGCCACCGGTGATGTGCCCGTGGAGGCGGAAGGTGCAACCGTGATCGTCAGAGCGCATGACGCCCACACAGTAGCGGTGATTCTTATCCGCCCACTCATTCCCCTTGTGGTAGCGATGATAGGTATCCGAACCGAACGGCACTTCCGTCTGCGGCACGATCCGCATTCCCGCCTGCCCCGGCACGGGAGCCCGGCCATGCGCCGGTTCCGCCCACTGCTCGCCTATCAGTTCCGCCCAACTCATCGGAATCAGCCATGCACCGGATGCCAGCCGGATGCCTCGGTTCGGCCAGACGCCCTGGATGCCGCCGGGAATGGAGTGCGGCCCCGCCCAAGTCCGACCGCCATCCCGGCTGATCGCCCGGTAACTCAGCAACTGTGTCATCCACGAACCGAATGCATAGGTATTGATGAACGCGTGCACTTCGGGTCCGTCGTCCGGACAGAACAACTCAGTTGTGAAGAGCCCGCGATGCGGATGCCGGAACAGGCCGAAGTCCTGCCAGGTCTGTCCGTTGTCCGTGCTGCGGGCGATCCGCGTGACATTGCCTTCGGAAGGCTCGGTAACGCCGCCGGTCGTCCACGTGATGAGTAACTCGCCCGGCCCGACACGCCGCAGCAGGCCTTCGCGCAGGAACGGACGCCAGGCCCGCCCGCCGCCGTCGAGGCAGAGCGTGTCGCTGCCGGGCAGCAGGACCTGCGTGTTCGTTACGGCGGCGTGGAAGACTCGTTCGTCAGCCACAGCCGTCTTCCCCGTTTGCGGGAATTCTGCGCGCAATCTTCCGGCCCAGCAGGAAGAATTTCCGGTCCGGATACCACAGCACCGCCTGGCCGTTGCGTACCGTGAAACTGGAGTAAAGCGCCAGGTCGGTCCGCCCCCCGGTGCCCGGTTTGCCCAGTCCCACGCCCGTGTGGTCCATGAACAGCACAGGCTCATCGAACCAGACCGGCTGCTCCGCGCCAGCCTGGAAATGACCGCGGACAAGACAGATCGGGCGGCGGTGCCCGTGGGATTCCGTCGGCCCGAAATTCTTGTAGTGGCCGTCGTGATTGTGGATGAAGAGCACGTAGTCGCCGCTGCCAGCCGTATTGCCGCCCACATCATACATCGGGCAGGGCGAGAGCGGATGCTGCAGCGGCGCTCCGCCGTCGCGCCGGAGCAGCCGGCGCGGCTGAATCCAGGTCTCCCCGCCGTCCGAGCTCACAGACCAGAACGGACTGCCGGAGGAAGTGCGCATGACGCAGAACAACCGGTTATCCGGGAGTCTGACGATCGTCGGTTCCTGGCAGGCGCTGTTTTCGGGGTGGCCGGGGAACGGCACGGCGAGCGCCTGCTCGTTGGCCGCGAACCAGCGAATCTTCAGGTCCTGCGGCTCGGGATTATCGTCCACATTCTCGAAACGCATGAACTCGACCCGGGCATCGGCGGAGATCCAGGAATCCGTGGCCGGTTTCCGGACCGCGAAACTGGTCCAGCGCGTGAACCCGGCCAGATAGCGCCCGTCCTTGCCGAGGCGGAGCGGCTTCTGCCAGCAAAGCATGTTCGGCGGCATGCTGGGATCGGAATTGTCATTGATGCTGCGCGCGACAGGCACGTTCTGCGGCTTCGACCAGGTCAGGCCGTGGTCATCGCTGTAGATGCCGTGCAGCCAGCCGGTATGATGAAAGTACGTGTCAAACCTGGCAACGTGCTGCGAGTAGAGCACGTAGATCCGGCCGGACTTGCTGACCAGCGGATAGCCCCAACTGGCGATGAGGCACTCGCCGGCTTTCTTCGGTCCTGCAATGATGCGGGGCTTGGCCCACGTCACCCCTTCATCGGCGCTGCGGGAGAAGGTGATGTGCTGGTCGCCGGGCAGACTCGGGTCGTAGTTCTCCACCGAACTCTGCGTCCAGACGGCCATCAACGAACTGTCCGGCCCGTCGAACACGAGAAAATGTTCGTTGCCCGTGTCGGCCAGGGAGTCATCCTGGCTGTTGGGAATGTAGACGATAAAGTCCGGGTGCGTGCGCTGCACTTCCTGCTTCAAATCCGGGGGCGTTGTCATGGGTCTTGTGGCTCCTGTCGCATTCGTCCTCGTGGCACGGGCTGGAAGCCCGTGCCACGACAGACACTTTATGGTTTCTTCGGGGCCGTCTGTTGCTGCGCGCGGAAGCGCTGTACCGTCTCTGGCGTGGGAATGGCAAGCACTTCCAGCCATTTGCCGTCTTCTCTCACAACGAACAGCCATCGTGACTTCAGTGTGTTCTTGGCCGGAAACCAGTTGATCTTAATGTTGTGAGTTGGTTGAACAGGAAAAACGGCAAACCCCTTCGTGCCTTCCAACTGATCCTTTCGCACCGGCTCTACGGATACCTGGTAATCCGCCGGAATGGCGTCCAGGAGTTCCCCGTCAAGAATCCTGGATACCATGTAGCGGTTGTCATCATTGATTGCCGCCAGACACTTGGGATGGATGACGGCCTTGAGTTCATCGAGGTCCTTGGCGTTCACCGCCGCCACGTAGGAGGTCACCAGCGCCTTCTGAGCCGCGTCGGCCGGACTGTCGCTTGCGGCAGCGACCGGCTCTGACAGAGCCGCATTGCCGGCCGCCGCCACGACGAATGCTATTAGAAGGCTATTCCATTTCTTCATCGATGTCCTGCGCGTGGGTTGTTTCATGTTTCTCCTCGCTCTCGTTTGTCAAGACTGACCCCAAATGCCTTTCAGATGTGCATGATGGCCGGAAGGGCGAGGCCCCGGCCTGGCCGCAACGCCCCACCCGCCGGATTGCGCCGTCCCCTCGCGAGTGCCTTCGATCAAGCATGCAGGCGGACCAAACACTTGACACATTTCCGGTTCCTGACGGCGGCAAAGGCCTCAGCGATCCGCGCGAGCGGAAACGCCGCGGCGGCGTCATACCACAGACTTGCGTCGAGCTTGCCCGTCCGGACGGCATCGCACACCTGCGGGTGGGTCTCCGCCTCGTCATAGCTGCACGCCGCGACCGTAAACGCGCCGCGGGCGCGACCGGCGTTGAATGTGATCGCGTCGCAATCATCGAGCCCGTAGGTCAGATACCGGCCGCCGGCCTTGAGACACGGCAGCAGACGATCCGCCACGCCCGCCCGGCCGACCGCGTCGATGATGAAGTCGAACCCGTCGGGTCGCACGGCGTTGAGTGCCTTCGTGTAGTCGGAATCCGTGTAATCGACGTAGCAGTCCACGCCAGCCTTGCCGGCCAACCGCGGCGAACCGACCATGGCTACACAGGCTGCCCCGAGATTCCGGGCCTGCACGGCAAAGGCCAGACCATTCCCGCCCGAGCCGGCCACCAGGACGGAACTGCCGGCCGACACACCGAGCCGGAGCATTGCCGACAACGTCTCGCGCCAGGTGACAAACATGGGGGCGACGGTCGGGTCAATCCCGGCCGGCACGATCTGATTGGCCCGGCTCCCCGACCACGCGGAAGCCGGCAAGCCGTCGGCGGCCATCGCCCAATGGTCGCAGGCGAGTCCCATTTCCGCGAAGCCGCCCCACCCCACGTTCAGGCCGTGTTCGGCCGGCGCGCCAACGCGCGTCACCAGGTCGCCGAGCTTGTAGTGGCGCACCTTTCGGCCGAGTTTGACGACGCGCCCCACGCTTTCGTGGCCGAGAATGAACGGCAGTTTCACCCAGTTGCAGAATGGCGCGTGCCCTTCGATGAGATGAGTGTCGGTGCCGGCGCAGGTCGCGCCGCAGAGCAGTTCGCACAAGGCGGTGTAGTCGCCCAGAGTCGGCTCCGACACGTCGCGGACCGTGATCGAACCGTATTTTTCAACAATGGCAGCTTTCATGATTATTGGCCCATCCCGCGGTAGTTGAGTGGCGATCCCATCAGCCAGCCAATGCCGAACGGTTCGCCGAAGGGCCGGAAAGGCACCTGTGCGGCGATCTCGTCCAGGCGGTTCAGCAATTCGGCCGGCAACGGGCCCTTCTCGGCGGCCGCGATATTCTGTTCCACCTCGGCCACCGACCGCGCGCCCATGAGGACGCAGTGAATGTCCGGGTTGGACAACGCGAACCGCAGTCCCAGTTCGGGAAGCGAGATGCCGGCTTCATCCACCAGCCGGTAAAGCGCGCGGAACTGTTCGCGCCGCGGCTTGGAGAGCCAGTACACCCGCGGATCGTTGACCGTCGCCTCGAACTTGCACGCCAGCGCTCCCTGCTGGAGCGGTGAACCGACAACTACGCCGATGTTCCTTTCCTTCGCGGCCGGCAGGATCTCGATCGCGGCTTCGCGCCAGAGCGGGCTGTAGTTGTAGGCCGTGAGAACCACATCGAATTTATCGGTGCGAATCAGGTGCGCGAGTTCGTAGGCGGTCGTTCCGCCAAGGCCGGCAAACCGGATCACTCCCTGCCGCTTCAGGTCGTCGAGAACGTCCAGAACCGGCCCGTGCAAATCCTGCCAGTCGGTCCACCAATCGTACTGGCCGGGCCGGTCCGGCTCATGCACCATCAGCATGTCCACATGGTCGCGCTTGAGCAGGCGCAGGCTCTCCTTAACGGAGGCCATCAGGCAGTTCTTGTCCTGGGGCAGAAACGGCTGCGGGCGGCCGCCCAGTTTGGTTGAAAGAATGAGGGGCGCGGTAACGCCTTCCAGGCACTGCCCGAGCACCTCTTCGCTGTTGCCGTAGGTGGGAGCGGTGTCGATGGTGTTGACGCCCAGTTCAATCGCGCGGCGCACGGCGCGCTTGGCCTCATCGAGTTGCGCGGCAAATGACGCCACGAACAGACCGCCCAATCCCAGCCGGCTCACTTCGAGACCGGTGCGTCCAAGAACAACCTTCTTCATCGAATATTTCCCATGACCTTCATTGCCGGTTGCTGATGGGGGGCCTATATACAGCATCAAAGTGTCAGCTACCAACACAAAGGCTCCAGTTCATCCTTGCCCAGAGTTCGCGCCATAACTTACATTGCGACGGAAAGCGCACACCACATGCAGGCCCAAATGACCAACGTTGAATCCTGGCGAAAGATGAAATTCGGCCTCATGATGCACTGGGGTCTTTACTCCGTGGCCGGCGGAGTCTGGCAAGGCAAACACATTGAAGGCTATAACGAGCAGATCAAGCATCGCGCCAAGATCTCGTGGCCTGACTACCTGGGGCTGTGTTCGGGCTTCACCGCTGCCAAATGGGATCCCGATCAGATCGTCCTCCTGGCCCAGGAAGCCGGAATGCGGTACGTGGTCATCACCACCAAACACCACGACGGTTTCAACCTCTGGCACACCAAGCTGTCGGATTTCAACCCCGTGGAGGCCACCCCGGCCAAGAAGGATGTGCTGAAGCTGCTGGCCGATGCCTGTGAGCGCCACAAGCTGAACTTCGGCCTCTACTACTCCCTCATCGATTGGCATTACCCCGGCGCCCTGCCGATGAGCGATCACAACTCCGACCCCATCACGCCGGCGCTGGAGGAATACACGGTTGGCCAGTTGCGCGAGTTGCTGACCGGGTATGGGCCGATCTGCGAGATCTGGTTCGACATGAGCAAGCCCACGCTGGAGCAAAGCCTCAAGTTCGCCAGGACGGTGCATTCGCTGCAACCGGACTGCATGATCAGCGGCCGGATTTGGAACGGCCAGGACGATTTCATGGAATGTGGAGACAACGAAACGCCGGATCTCCATTTCGAAGGGGCGTGGGAATCGTCGGTCACCCTTTTCCATGACACCTGGGGCTACCGCTCCTGGCAGGAGCGCGGCAACGTGGAAGACAAGATCCGCGAGAAGATCCGCGACCTGGCCTTCGTGACCGCCAAGGGCGGCAACTACCTGCTGAATATCGGGCCGCGCGGCGATGGGTCCCTGGTCGAGTTCGACCAGGACGTGCTGCGAGGCATCGGCCGCTGGATGAAGACCCACGGCGAGGCCGTCTACGACTCCGAGCCCGAGCCGCATCTGAAACTCGACTTCGGCTACGCCTCCGGCGCCCCGGGAAAGCTATACCTCTACGTCGCGACGCCGCCGGCCGATGGCGTACTGCGCGTGCCGGGGTGGCTCACGCAACTGCCCGAGGCCACGCTTCTCGACGGCGGGCGTTCCCGTCTCTCCTGTTCCATTCAGCAAGGCTCGCTGGCCATTGCCCTGCCCTCGGCCTCGCTGGATCCTTATCTCACCGTGGTGACGGTCAGTTACAAGGGGGACCAACCCTATCTCCCCGGAAAGACAC
This sequence comes from uncultured bacterium, assembly GCA_903895695.1. GTDB lineage: Bacteria > Verrucomicrobiota > Kiritimatiellia > CAIKKV01 > CAITUY01 > CAITUY01. The sequence goes on along the minus strand of CAITUY010000214.1, from coordinate 5,617 downwards.
TTGCCATCGACCTCGCCCAACCGACGGAACTGCCCACGGCATCCTCCCTGGCCTGGCATCGCATGACCGGCAATGACTACTACAGCCTGCGCAAGTACATCACCGGGCGGGAGTGGCTGGTCATGCCGAAGCGATCCGGCAAATGGCGACTGGTGGCGCGCCGGCCGCAGGGAGGCGCCCCTGCCGGGTACCGATTGACGATCGGCGCTATCCCGAGCCAGTTCGTCCTGTCGCAAAGCCAGGCCGCGCAATGCTACGAAGGCGAGCCGTTCGAACTGAAGGCGGGTGAACTCACCAAGATCAAGTTACAGCAGGTTGCCGTGGACTGCGAACTCGACGACAAGGGGCTGGTTTTGGAGCTGACCCCGGTTGCCGCCTCAGCCCAACGCCCCGCCGGGTGAGCCGGGGGACAAAGCGTGCCCGACAGGGCGTTGTCTATGCGTATGGCACGCAAGTATCAACAAGAGAGGTAGATTTCTGCCGGAAGGTGGACTAACATATTTGGAGTGTTGTGTTCTGCAAGAGTCGTGGGAATACCATGTTGCGCGAAGGGGGGAGTGCATGAAAGCCTATCCACAACAGACGGAGCGGAATGACCGAAGGCCCACCCGCGTCAGAGGTGTCGCACTCGGGGTGCTGGGGGTGTACCTGCTCGGCGCGTTGGCCGTGCAGGCCGACATCAGGACGTTCACAGGCGCTGGGTACTGGAGCGATCCCAACCGATGGACCGGGACGCTCGTGCCGACGAACGGCGAGTCCGCGATCATCGACGGCGTTTGCACGAATAATGGCGCTACGGCGCTCCTGGCCTCGCTGACCGTCAATAGCGGGAAGACCCTGACTTTCGACGGGTTCAGCAACACCGTAGTGACCGCCACAGTGGTGACGATCTACGGCACGCTCACCCATACCCCGAACACGGCCGCGGCTTCCCCCTGGAATCCGGACAAGATGGTCTACATGGAGTGCTCGAACCTGACCGTGGTGACGAACGGGTTCATCGATCTGAACGACAAAGGCTATGCGCGGGAACAGGGGCCGGGGCGGGGGACAGGGTTTATCGGCGCCGGCCATGGGGGCCGGGGCGGGCAGTCGGACTCGACATCAGGCCTGGGGCTCACCTACGATACGGCCGCCGCTCCTGGGTATCCCGGCAGCAGCGGCGCCATCAGTTTTGGCGGCCACCCGGGCGGTTTTGGCGGCGGCCTGGTGCGGATCAACGCGACGGGTGAAATCCGGGTGGATGGAACCATCCGGGCCAACGGCAGCGCGGGCGACGGCTATGTCGGCGGCGGGTCCGGCGGCGGCATCTACCTGAGTTGCCGGACGTTTGCCGGGAGCACCTCCGGCGTGGTCAGTGCGACCGGCGGGTCGCCGGCCTCGGGCTGCGGCGGGGGCGGCGGCCGCATTGCGGTCGTGTACGACGTCAATTCGCAGACGTCGCTAGTCACGCAGGCCGTGCGTTTCACGGCGGCCGGCGGGACAGGGGGGTCGCGCACTGGCGACGTCGGCACGCTCTATTTCCCCGACGCTAAATTCCTGACGCCGCTTATGACGCACGCCGGCCAACTCGTGATCCCGGGCTGCACCAATTGGGGCGTGGACAGTCTCACCATCAGCAACGCCTGGCTGCAGTTCCCGAACGAAGGCTTCGTGCTGACGGTCACCAACGACTTCAAGATCACCGGCGCGGGGGCCGGACTGGAACTCGGGCAACGGACGCTCTGCAATGTCCAGAACTACACTTGGGACTGCTATTCGAGCAGCATGACGACAGGACTGGCTGTGAGCGTTGGCGGGAATCTGCTGCTCACCAACGGGGCGAGTCTCTACATTGCGTGCGGCGTGACCAACACCACGAACCCTTACGGAGCCACGATCAACGTGGCGGGAGACGTATTCATTGGCGCCGGCAGTTGGATTCAACCCTTTTCTCAGGGGACCAACGGCGGATCGGCTTACTTCTGGATGCGGAATCTGACGATTGCACCGGGCGGCGGGTTCGACGCGGACGCCCGCGGCTACCGGGGTGGCCAGGGCACATCGGACGGCTACGGTCCCGGCCGCGGCAAGGGACAGGGGGGGGGCAACTCGGGCGGCGGCGGCTATGGCGGGACAGGCGGCATGGCAGTCGCGACCAGTTATGGATGGACGTATGGTTCGTCCAACGCCCCAGTCGATGCCGGCAGCAGCGGCGGCGGCTTGGGCGGCGGTTTCCGGCCGGGCGCGAATGGCGGCGGAGTCGTGTGGCTGTCGATCACGAACCGGCTCACGCTGAACGGTACGGTGCGGGCGCGCGGGAACCCGCCCGCCGATACGACGTGGGCCGGTGGCGGCGGGGCGGGTGGCACCATCTACATGCGGTGCGACACGCTGGGCGGCACGAACGGCACGGTCCAGGCCAGCGGGAGCAACGGAGGCACGGGCGGCACGTGTGGCAGCGGCGGCGGCGGCCGCATCGCGATCTGGCGGGCGTATGACGAGGCGACCCCCTCGGCCTGGATCGTGGCCGTCGGCGGCGGTACCGCGGGGAAACCCGGGGGCAACGGCACGCTCGTCTGGGGTCAACTGCCGGCCGGGCCGACGGTTGACAACTCCACAGGTGCCTGCAGCATGACCTATTTCACGGCGACCCTCAACGGCACGCTGGCCAGGACCGGGACGTCGTCTTCTATTGTGTCAGTCTTCTGGGGTCCCACCGACGGCGGCACGAATAAGACCGCGTGGACGAACGAGATCGACTTCGGGGGCCAGGTCGAGGGCACGGCACTCTCCACGAATCTAGCCGGACTCACCCCAGGAAGCGCCTACTTCTACCGGTTCTACGGTTCCAATACCGTCGCCGAACGCTGGGCCGTCAATACCACCAACTTCTCGACCCCCGCCTCACTGCCCATCGTCTCGAATGCGGTGTCCGGCGCCACGGGGATCTCGCTGACCGCCGCGACGCTGAACGGAAGTCTGATTTCCACGGGCACGGCACCCACGATGGTGTCGGTCTTCTGGGGTCCCACGGATGGCAGCACCAACATGACGGCGTGGGCCAATACCAATGCCTTCGCCGGGTACGTGGGGGCAGGATCGTTCGCCACGAATGTAACCTTCGGCGTGTCGAACTCCTATTACTACTATACGTTCTACGCCACGAACGCCGGGGGTGAGGTATGGGCCACGCCATCCGTGCCGTTCTTCGCCGGGAGCGTGACCCTCGTGGCCACGAAACCCAACGCCGTGGAAAACGGCCCGAACAACTCCGGCATCTTCGCCGTCTATCGGCCAGCGGCCGTGACCAACCTGCCGGTGACCGTGAACTACGCCATCAGCGGCACGGCGAGCAACGGCGTGGACTACGCACTATTGCCGGGCAGCACGGTCATTCCGGCAGGCGCGACCAGCAATACCATCACCATTGCCCCGATCATGGACGCCGTGTTCGATACCCCGAATAAGTGGGTGGCTCTGACCTTGACGTCCGGCGCCTACGCGATCGGCTCGCCGTCCAACGATACCGTCACGATTCAGGATGTGGCCCCACTGACCACGAACACGTGGACCGGCGCCGGCATCTGGACCAATCGAGCCAACTGGAGCGACGCCATCGAGCCGTTCGGCGGGCAGAACGTGTCGATTGCCGGCGGGACGGCCACGCTGGCTTCGGCCTCGGCCTCGCTGGCCAACTTCACCCTGGCCACCAACGCCACCCTCGTGTTCTCCGGCGCCAGTTCCGTACTGACCGCCACGAATGTCTTTATCGCCGGCACGGTCACACACAACCCGGAAACCGTGACCAACGCGCCGTGGACCATTGACGACCGGGTCTTCATCGTCTGCTCGAACCTAACATTGACCACGAACGGTACGATCAATGTGAACCAGATGGGCTTCGGCGGCGGAACTCCGGCCACCTTCGTCACCGGTTATGGACCGGGAGGCGGGGCGGGATCAACGGCAGCCGCGGGCGGCGGCTATGGCGGCGTGGGCGGCAACGGAACTGCGGTCTACGGACCGACCAACGCCCCGGCCTGGCCGGGTAGCGGAGGCGGCAGCGGCGGAGGCGGCTCAGGCAGGCTGGGCGGCGCCGGCGGCGGACTGGTCATCATCCAGGCTTCGGGCAATGTCGGCATCGAGGGCAGCATCACCGCCAGAGGCGGCGACGCCGGGGACTTGATCTACGGTGGCGCCGGCGGCTCTGGTGGCGGCGTCTACCTGGCTTGTCGCACCTTCTCCGCCACGCTAGGACGCATCTCCGCCGATGGCGGCACCGGCGGTTCGCAGGCGGGTGGCGGGGGCGGCGGCGGGCGAATCGCGGTGGTGTACGACCCGACCGCGCAGGGCACGGTCAGTCCTTCCCCTGCCCCGCGGCTCTCAGCAGCGCCGGGGATCGGCCTCGGCAGCGGCGCACCAGGCACGGTCTATGTGCCGGACATCGGGTTCTATCCCTACACCGCGATGCAGGACAGCGCGTTCGTTGTGGCTCCCAACCTGACCAACTGGTCGGTGGACAGTCTCACCCTTGCCAATGCCTGGATCCGCTTCCCGGACGGGTTCTCGCTCAAAGTGACAAACAGCCTCCAGGTGTCCGGCAGCAGCGGGCGGCTCGAGCTGCGGAATCTGGCGACACTGAACTGCGGCAGTCTCTTGTTGACGAACAGCGCCACGATGTACATCTACAGCGGGCCGACGAATCCTCCCACGTGGACGAACTACGGCGCCAAAGTGGACGTGGCGGGCAGCATGGTGCTCGGGACCAATTCTTGGATCTACCCGGTCTCGGATCCGTACAACGGGGGGTCGGTATGGTTCCATGCGCAGTCGGTGACCATTGCAACGAATGCCGGGTTTAATGCCAGCACTTACGGATATGCGGGGGGGAATACCGCCCTGGATGGCTATGGGCCAGGTCACGGGAAGGGAGCCGCATCGTCGGTTGGCGGCGGCGGATACGGCGGAACGGGCGGCTTCGCCGTCGCGACGACGTACGGTTGGACGTATGGTTCATCCAATGCGCCGGTCGACCCCGGCAGCGGCGGCGGCGGCTTGGCCGGCCATGGCGCGGGCGGCAGCGGCGGCGGGCTGGTTCACCTTGAGGTCGACAACACCCTCACTCTTAACGGCACGATCCGCGCCGACGGCCAGAACGCAAGCGCCGCGGATTGGGGCGGCGGCGGCGGCTCGGGCGGCGGCATCTACATCAGGTGCGTGCGTTTCGGCGGCGTCGCTCCGATACTCTCGGCCGTGGGTGGATACGGCGGTTACAACTATTGCGGCGGCGGCGGCGGCGGCCGCATCGCGATCTGGCGGTCAGCCGACATGTTTTCTACCATCACTACGAATGTGGGCGGCGGCAGCGGCCTGGTCTTCGGGGCGACCGGTACCGTGGTGTGGGGCACAAGGTCAGCGCCGGGCACGGTGTTCAGCATTCAGTAGTTCCTGGCAGCGTTTTGCCTAACAGGCGAAAGGCAGGGCGGCACCTCCGCGCGAGTTGCGCCAGAATAAAAGGTTACCGAAGGGCGGGTGAGCTGGGTGATGGTTGCGCCATAATTGGTGTTACCGAAGCTGGCTGAGGATTGCGTGTCGTTTGGCGTCGATGAGGGTACGCAGTTTGTAGGGGTCGAGG
>CAITUY010000213.1 GCA_903895695.1 uncultured bacterium | reverse complement strand
GGCTGAACAACAAATGCCGCGTGGTCACCAGACGCGCCTACGGCTATCGCTCGTTCGCCGTGTTGGAAGTCATGCTTTATCATACACTTGGGAAGTTACCCATGCCGGAACTCGCCCACAAATTCTAGCGTCGAGGCCTTTCAGTTCCTCACTGCCACGCCCGCCGACGCCACTGTCCCGGCAGGCGGCGCGACGCCAACGCGATAGGGAAAACATGCCACAAACCATTTGCATCCACGTGTCGGCCTCGGCCCGAGGTAAGGCCGATGGCACCGCCGCCCATCCTTATCCAACCTTGCAGGCCGCGCGCGACGCGATCCGCAAACTTCGCGATGCGCAGGACACGCCAGCCGGCATCACGGTCCGGGTCGGGAGCGGGGAGTACCGGCTGACCGAAAGCCTGATGTTCGGCAGCGAGGACTCGGGAACCGAGCGGGCGCCCATCGTGTACCGGGCCGAGGAAGGTGCGACCGTCCGCCTGATGGGGGGCGCGCGTCTCGACCCGGTGGCCTTTATGCCGGTGACCGATTCCGCTGTCCGGGCGCGGCTGAGCGAACAGGCGCGCGAACACGTCGTGCAGATCGACCTGCGTGCCCAGGGAATCACCGACTGCGGCGCGTTTACATCCCGCGGTTTCAGCCGCAAGACCGTCCCCTCGCACCTGGAGCTCTTCTTCAACGACCGGCCGATGGTCGTGGCCCAGTGGCCGGATGCCGGCCAGTTCGCCACGATCACCGGCTCCACTAAGCCCATCAAAACCGAATGGGGCGCGCCATCGGGAGAACTGACGGGCGGCTTCACCTATGAAGGCGACCGGCCGCGGCGGTGGGCGCCCTCTGACAACATCTGGGTCCACGGCTACTGGGCCTACGACTGGGCCAACTCCTACGAACGCGTCCGCCGTCTGGATCCCGTGGAACGGGTGGTCGAGACCGTCCCACCCCACGGCAATTACTATTTCACCCAAGGCCAACGGTTCTACTTTCTCAACGTCCTCGAAGAACTCGACCAACCCGGCGAGTACTATGTGGATGGCGAGCGCGGCATCCTCTACTTCTGGCCGCCGGCGCCGCTCGCCGGGGCGGAAATTCTAATCTCGTTGCTGAACGAGCCGCTGCTGGCGTTCAAGGAGGCCCGTCATCTGGAGTTCCGAGGCTTCACCCTGGAAGCCGGCCGCGACTGCGGCATACGCGTCGAGGGCGGCGAAGGGTTGGCCATTGCCGGCTGCGTCATCCGTAACTGCGGCACCTGGGCGGTACAGATCACCGGCGGCAGCCGCCATACCGTGGCCGGATGCGACTTTTACGGCGTCGGTGACGGCGGCATCAGCGTGAACGGCGGCGACCGCGCAACGCTCAAGCCGTGCAATCACGCCGTGCTCAACAACCACATCCATCATTTCGCGCGCTGGAGCCGCTGCTACGTCGCGGGCATCGGCGCCTCCGGCGTGGGCATGCGCTTCGCGAACAACCTGATCCACGACGCGCCGCACAACGCCATTCTCTTCTGGGGAAACGACTTCCTGATCGAAAACAACGAGATTCACCGCGTCTGCCTTGAAACCGGCGACGCGGGCGCGATCTACACCGGCCGCGACTATACCTTCCGCGGCAACGTGATCCGGCGCAATTTCATCCACCACATGGGCGGCGTCGGCATGGGCAGCATCGCGATCTACATGGACGACTGCGTGAGCGGCACAACCATCGCGGAGAACATCCTCTGGGACTGCCAGTACGGCCTGATGCTCGGGGGCGGGCGCGACTTTGTGGTGGAGAACAACGTTTTCGTGGGCTGCCGCCCGGCGATCAGCGCCGATTCCCGCGGCGTCGATCCCAGCCCCGTCTGGCAGGACATGGTCAATCAGACCATGCGCAAAAGCCTCGAGGCCATGCGGCACCATGAGCCTCCCTATAGCGTGCGTTACCCGGAAATCGCCGACGTGGATCCGTACCTCGCCGGTGGCAAGGGCGTGCCGCCCGCCAACAACCGCGTGGAACGCAATATCTGCTGGCGGTGCGACACCTGGATCACCAAGGGCTGGCCCAAGGAACCCGATAAGGGCGTCACGGAGCGGAACAACCTGGTCGGCGTGGATCCCGGTTTTACCGACGAGGCCTTCGGCGTCCTGAGCCTTCGCCCGGAGTCGCCGGCCTGGGCACTGGGGTTCCAGCCGATTCCCCTGGACGAAATCGGCTTGGTCGTGGATCGCGACCGCACGTCGATTCCGCCGCGCGTCCGCGCCGCCCTGCAACTGCAGGCCACGCCGGCGGCCGACAAACCCGTCCGCCTGCGGTTGCTGGTGCGCAACGACGGCGCCGTCACGGCGCGCGGCACCCTTGTGGCCGAATGCAGCGGCATCGTCGATGCCGTGCTGACCGGCGATACGCGCCTCGCCTATTGCCTCCCGCCCGGGGACGCCGCCTGCCATGAACTGTCGGCCACGGCTTCCCTCACGGCCGCGAGCAACTGGACCGGCACACTGACGGTGCGAGTCAGTTCTCCCGACAGCCGGGTCCAGCCCGCACAGTTGCCTATTCCCTGGCCGCACACCCGCCGCGCGTCCGCCTGGCTGACCGACGGCTGGCAGGTCTCGCGCCTGCTGCCGGCGGCCGACATCGCGACCGCGCCGTATGTCGGTCTTGCCCAGGAGGCCGGGTGGACGCCGGTGCCGCAGGGCCAGGGGTTTGTCAGCATCCACGACTTGCGCGGGCCGACCGGAATCGTGCACCTGGCGCGCCGGGTGCGCGCTGCGCGGGACGGGGAATGGACTCTGCACATCGGCCACGACGGTGGTGCGCGCGTGTTCGTGGATGGCCGGCCCGTCGCGGCCACTCCTGGCACGGTCAATCCCGCGCCTCTAGCCCGCACGGCCGCCCGCGTGGCGTTGGCCGCGGGCGAGCATGAGATCAGTATCGCCCTCGACCGCGCCGACGGCCGGGGCTGGGGCCTTTTCGCCTGTTTTGAAGTTCCTGCGGAGCGGTTGCTCCCCGGGACGGAGCCCGAATTTCCCGCGTAGCGGGGCGCAAGACGGGGCATGACGGGAGAGACATCATGAGCAGACAACTGGGCATGGATTGCATTAACTGCCGGCCGACACCGCGGCCGGCCCACGTGGAATACTCGCTGGAGTACCACACGTCGCTGATCCGCAAGGTCACCGGGGCGGAGACCGGCCCCGGCGGGGTGTCGAAACACGCGGCGGATTACAACATCCTGCCGCCGGATGCGACGCGGCGTTTCTACGACGCGTGGGATTTCGATTTCCTGTGGGGCACCCATGACGGCTTCGTCGATTGGGGCAAGGCTGGACGCTGCACGGATATGGGCCACGCCATCTACGCCGCCGACGGCAGCGACCAGCGCGAGCCTGCCGTGTGCCCGTTCACCGAACCCGAGGAAGTATGGGCCTTTGACCCGGTTAAGGAATACGGACTGACGCCGTTCGCGGAGCTGAAGGCCGCCTACCAGCGCGACTACGATCAACGCTTGAAAGCGTTCCCCAACCAGGTCTGCACCGGCGGCTACTACAAGACCGTCATTTCGGGCGCCATCCAGACGTTCGGCTGGGATATGCTGCTCGTGGCGGCCGCGGACGAGACCAAGTTCGCCCGCGTGCTGGAACGGTTCGGGGCCTATACCCTGCACCATGCCCGGGCCTGGGCGGAAACCACGATCGACGTCTACATCCAGCACGACGACATCATGTGGACGGCCGGGCCGTTCATGCGGCCGGGTTTCTACCGCGACGTGATCTTCCCCATCTACCGCGAGTTGTGGAAGCCGGTCAAGGCGGCCGGCAAGAAGATCATCTTCTGCTCCGACGGCACGGTGGACATGTTCATGGAGGACATCGCCGCCTGCGGCGCGGATGGGTTCATCTTCGAGCCGTCCAACGACTTCGATAAGATCGTTCGCACCCTGGGCGGCAGCCACTGCCTGGTGGGCGGAAAGTCGGACTGCCGAACCCTGGCGTTCGGGACGTGGGACCAGGTGCAAGCCGAGATTGACGCTACGCTCGCGCTGACCCGGGGACTGCCCGGCCACATGTTCGCGGTGGGCAACCACATCCCGGCCAATGTCACGGACGAACGGTGCCTCGAGTTCATGGATTACCTGCGGAAGCATTGGTGAAGTGGCCTGGCAGACTGTCGGACTTAGGTCCCATGGGCATTCACGATTGCTACCGGCCGAGGACGGCCGGCTCCAAAACGAGCCAAAACCGGTCTGGAGCCGGCGGTCCTCCGCCGGTAGAGGCCATTCGCGATCCAGTCAAGACGATCCAAAACCGGCCTGGAGCCGGCGGTCCTCCGCCGGTAGAGGCCGTTTGCGATCCTTCCGAGACGCCAGCCGTCGGAACGTGGGCGATGCCCGTTGAAAGGTTACCCATGAAGAAACTTGCGGGTGTGCTGGCCGCGCTCGGTTTGTTCAGCGGCCTGGGGCCGGCGGCGCCGGTGCAGGCGGCCGCGCCGCCGGCCTGGACGATCGGCGTGCGGAGCGACAGGCTTATCTACGTGCCGGGCTCCACCGGCACCTGCACCGTGACGGTGCGCAACCCCGGCGTCGCGACGAGCGGACGGCTGGCCGTGGAACTGCGCTCGGGGCTGACGAATTTCCAGGTGCTGGCGGCCCGGGAGCTTGCCCCGCCGCCGGCCGAGGATCCGACGGTCATAGTGACCCTCCCCTTCAACTCGGGTGGGACTGAAGGTGGGCGGGAACTCGCGGCCACACTTACGGCCGCTGATGGGACGTGTATCACGGGTAGCGAATACTGTCTGGTCACCGACAACCCGGTGCGGATGAGCCACCTGGTGTTCCACACCGCGTTCAACGAGAGCGTGATGAAGCCGGGCTCCGACTCCGAAGGCGGCGGCGGCGAGGCGGTGCAGCGGTTCCGGGATTCCTACCTCGGGGTTGTCGAGCAGTTTGCCGGCAATGCGGACGATTTCGCCCTGCTCGCCCCGCCCATGGAACGGTGGCTGTCGGGTCAGACCATGTACTGCATGTCCCGCCCTGCGCTGCGGAAGATGATCGACGCCGCCCACCGCGAAGGCATGGTCGCGCTGACTTATTGCACCAAGTGGATCTACGGGCCCTACGGGTTCGAACTGGCCCGGCAGCATCCCGACTGGTTCTACTGGGACTCGAACTGGTACGGGAGCGTCTGGAATGTCAAAACGCTGAAGCGCTGGGCGCTGCCCTGGCAGGACGCGATCAAGGGCGGCCAACCGGGGTTGATGTCCATCACGCCGCTCGTGACGATGCCGGAGGTGGCGGAGTACGGCATCGACCAGATGACGGCCAGCATGCGGCTGTTCGGTTTCGACGGCATCCGGCTGGATAGCGGCGGCTGGGATGCCGGTGTGGTGAGGAACGCGGACCCGCGGAATGCCTTCGGCCGGCACGGTTATCCGGACGGTCAAACCGATCCCGATATTCTCGGCGCCGATCTGGTGCGCCGGATCCGGGCCGACTGCGGCAAGGCGAATCCCCGGTTCATCTACGGCGACAACATTGGCATCGGATGGGGCGCCAACCTGGCAAACGCGCCCCGCAAGATGCTGGCCGAAGCGCACGCCGGCGGCCTGGTCATGGAGGAGGGCTTTAATAGCTGGGTTCATCCTGAAAAAGGGACGGGCGCCAAATTCACCGAGGTCCTCAACTTCCTGCACACGAGCTGCCGTGGCGTGCGCCGCGCGGGCGGCTATCCGTACGTCATCGGGATCAACGGCGGGCCGGACGATTCGCCGGCCGACGCGCATGCCCTGCTGGCCATCGCCTATGCCAGCGGCGCCCACGGCTGTTTCATGCCGCATGAATCGCTGCTGGATTACGTGCGGCTGAACGTCCGGCACGCCGAGCTCTTCTACGACGATGGGCTGATTTGGATCGACCAGCCGGAACGCTTCGTCGCCGTCACTTCCAAAGACCCGGTCTGGTGGACGGAGTTCGTGAGGGCGCGTTCAACTTCCGACACGGACGGCCAGTTCATCGTTCACCTGATCAACGCGCCACACCACGAGCAGTATAGCGAGAAGGCCAGCGCCAAAGTCACGTTGCCGAACCTGGATGCCACCGAAGGGGCCGGTCCGCACGAGAGCACGCCACAGTCATCCACCACCGCGCCGGCCTCGACGGCGAAACGGCGGGAGTTCATGCCCCCGCCCCCGCCGCAGACCGACATCCGCGTCGAGCTCCATGGTGCGGCGGGCCTCGAGGTGAAACGCGCCTATGTCCTGAGCGCGGACCCGGGTGTCGGCGCCCGGCCGCTTGCGGTCGAGACCACGGCAGGCGGCGTGGCAGTGGTCGTTCCCAACCTCGCCGTCTGGTCGGTGGTCGTGTTTGAAGGCGCGAAGACCAGGCGCTTCCCCCAGGCCCCCGAGGCGTTCGTCGCCCCGCCGGCGGAAGTCACTGCCGGACGGCCCGCGCCGCCCGCCGAAGGGGGGGGCGCGCACAAGCCATTGGCCGAAGAAGCCCAGGACACCTGGCGCTACTGGCCGGGCGCGAACCTCACCAATAAGTTCACCAACAAGGATCCCGACCTGATTGCCCCTGCGGTCGTGACGGACAAGGACACGAAGACGGGCGAAGCCGTGCTGCTGAATGCGCGGCAGACGTTCCGCTGGCATGTCTACAGCGCGCCGCCCGGCAAGTACCGGCTGACGGCCCGACTCAAAATCGGGGGCACGGCGGGCGCAGGCAGCGTCGGCCTCGGCGTTCTGCACCTCGGTGCGGACTGGACCGAGAAGCAGCGCTACTCGGAATCAGCGCTGACTGTCGCTCCGCAGGATTTCAAGAGTGCGAACGTCTACCAGGACTTCGTGGCGAGTCTTGAGATCAAGCCGCCCCAGCACGTCCTGTTCTTCACGGGCGATAACAGCACCGCGGACCGCCTGTGGCTGGAACGGTTGGAACTCAAGCTCCTTGAGCGGGCGCCCTGCCCGGCGCCGCTCAAGACATGGCGCGTGGAAGCCACGGGCCTGCCGGACCCCGGCGCCGGCGACGGGCAGGTTGCCGACTGCGAAGGAGGCGCGTTGAGCAGCGAACTGCTGCCGCCCGGCCGCTACAGGGTCGTGAGCCGGGTCAAGCGGACGCAGCAAGGGCAGGACAATCTCTTCGGGGACGTGGGTGGGTACAGCAGCGGGTTCTGGGGAGTTCAGGCGTCGTCATTTACTCCGGGCGTATACGAGTCGGTGGTGCGCCCGGTCGAACTGCCGGGGTACGGTTCGATCCGCATGAACTTCAGCGGAACACCAGGCCTGGTGGTGGACCGCATGGATATCGAGATGACGGAACGCTATACGGAGCGGCAGGCTCTCGAAAGAGCCGGCACCCTGTCGGCCAATGCCACGCTGATTCCCAAGCCCGGTTTGCAGGTGTGGCTGGCCGAAGGGCTGTTTGCCAAGGAGGCCGGCATCCCCGACGCCCTTGCCGCGCTCAAGGCGGAGGTCACGGAATCCTGGCTGTCGTCGAACCATGGCACCTTTACGCTTTGCGGCAGCGTCCCGACCAACTTCGCCTCGGGCCACGAGGCGGAGGCCCAGGCCGTCGCATCCGTCCTGGGCGACAAAGGCGAAGCGACGGCGGGCGATGAGCCGCCCTCCCTGTCGGATTCGCTGGAAAAGCCCGCCCCGAAAGCACGGCCGGCGGCAGGCGAGAACCGCCTGATGGCTCATGACCTCGTGATTCTGCATGACGTGCCGGCCTGGGCCATCATGGATCTTCGGCTCCGCCAGGCGATCGCCGCCTTCGTCCGGGCGGGCGGCGGGCTCCTGGTCACCGGCGGGATGTTCGGCTTGGACCGCGGCGGCTATCAACAGAGCGACCTGCTGGGCGAACTGTTGCCCGTGATGCTGGCGGACGAGCCGACGCTGGGCCTGTTGGCCAAGCCCGAGGCGCTGACGGTCGGCGCGAATGCGGCACTGGCACAGGGCCTGGATTTCAGCCTCCATCCGGCGATCGGGTGGATGCACAGGACAACGGCGAAGGACGGCGCAAAGGTCGAACTGCAGGCCGGCGGCCTGCCGGTACTCGTGACGTGGCAGGTGGGCAAAGGCCGCGTGGCCGTGCTGACGGCCCCGCCTTACGGCATCCCACCAGCCGGGCAGCCCGGCTACTGGCAATGGCCCGAATGGCCGAAACTGATGCACCGGGTGCTGGCCTGGTTGGCGGCATCGAAATAAGGATTCACGGTTATGAAATCGAAACTCAGAACGGATGCCCCCTCCCCGACCACCGCGCGCTTCCACGTGGACCACGCGGGTTGGTTGCGGCAATTTGACCCGGTCTTCATGCGCCCGATCCGCGACGGATACGACGCGGTGCCGGTGGGCAACGGCGACCTGGCGGCCGTGCACTGGCAGCCCGACCATCTCACCTGGATGCTGAACAAGAACGACATCTCGGGCAAGGCGCCGCAAGCGGCGCGGGTGAAGCTGGAAACGCCCATACCCGTGGCCGAGCGCATCGGCCGACTGGAAACGCGCCTGAGTCTGGGCGAGGCGGTGACCCGCGTGCGCTACGACGGCCAGGCGAAGCCAACGTCCGCCTGGCACGGCGACTACGCGACGCCCCGCCCCCCGACCGATGCCGACCGCGGCACCATGGAAGCCGATGCGTTCGTGCCCGAGGGGCGCAACGCACTGCTCATCCGGTATCGGGCCGAGCATACCGTGGCGCAGCCGTTGACCGTGGTGCTGGAACGCTGGCGACAGCCGGCCTGGGGCGACGCCGCCCGCGCGGAAGTGCGCGATGGGTGTCTTGTGCTCGAATTCGAGCCGTGCGAAGCCACCGCCTGTAGCCGGTTCGCCGTCGCATTGGCGGCGATCGGTTTCACCGGCGCCGAACTGCGGCACGCCCGGGACTTGCGCCTGGAGCTGCGGGTGCCTGCCGCGCTTCGGCATGAGGGCCGCATCGCGGTGGCCGTGGTCACCAACGCTGAGGCGACCGACCCCACGACGGCGGCCATGGCGCTCGCCCGCGACACCCTGGCCGCGGACTGGACCGCGCTGCTCGACCGCCAGCTCCGGTATTGGATCGATGAATTCTGGGCCGGCTTCTTCGTCGACGCCGGGCATCCTTATGCCAACGCGCTCTATCACATGGCACTCTACGAGCTTGGAATCTCCTCGCGGGGCCGCGTGCCGGCCAAGTTCAACGGCGGCCTGAACCTCTGGGGCGAACACGAGCGCGTCTGGAACGAGGTCTACACCTTCCACAACCAGCACTCGACGCACCTGCCGCTCTATGCCGCCGGGCTCGGCCGCCTGGCCGACAACTTCCACGACTGGATCATCGGCATGCATCCGGAAGCCGTGAAGACCGCGGAAAAGTATTTCGGCTGTGCGGGGGTTTTCTTCCCGGAGGCGATGTCACAGGTCTATCGCGTCCCGGAGCCCGACACCCGCTGGAAGGGAAACCCCGCGGAATGGTTTTACATGTGCTACATCCTGTCCACCGGCACGCGCCTGGCGTCCCTGCTGTGGGATCGGTACGAGCACTCGCTGGACCGGGACTTCCTGCGCCGCGCCTATCCGGTCATCCGCGACGTGGCCCGGTTCTACGTCGACTACGGGAAGCTGGGCGCCGACGGGCTCTACCACCTGGCGCCGAGCCAGGCGTGGGAGGAACGCCCGATCGGGCGCGACTCGCACTCCGACTGCGCCGCCTGGCGCGCCATCTTCCGCATGGCGCTGGACGCCGCCGCGGCCCTGGATTTGAGTGAGCCTCAGGCCGAAGCCTGGCGCGAGCGCCTGGCCAAACCGCCGCCCTACCCGGTCCAGGACGGACTCTTCAGCGTGGTCATTCGGGACGACGGCACCCCGGAGCCGCCCGAGCATTTCCAGTGGCAGCTGCCGAATCTTTCCGGCGTCTACCCTTACGGCGTGATCGGGCAGGACACGGATCCCGCGCTGCTGGAGGTGGCCCGGCGCACCTTTGCGCGATACCGCTTCAACGCCGACGCCGGGCACGAGTATCTGCCGGTGGTCGCCGCGCGGCTGGGCGATGCTGAAGCGTGGCGCGCGGCCGCGTTCAACTTCATGCAGTTCTTTCAGTGCTTTGACCAAGGGTTGTTCAATTACTACAGCGTGCAGGGGAACAAAGATAAGGAATACCCGGCCAACCGGGCGCAACTGCATTGTTACCTGGAGGGCAGCGGCATCTTTGCCACGTCCGTCAACGAAATGCTGCTGCAAAGCCATGGCGGCGTGATCCGCGTGTTCCCGGCCACCCCCGGGCACTGGCCCGCGCGCTTCACGTTGATGGCGCGCGGCGCCTTCCGCGTTTCGAGCGAACGGCGGCCGGGGCAGGCAACGCCTGCGTGTGTCTCGATCGAGGCCGTGGGCGGCACGGCGCGCGAATGCCGGGTGGCGGTTCCGTGGGACGGCGAAACCGATCTCCGGCGCAACGACGGAACGGCAGGCGAACGGACAAAGAACGCCATGGTTACGGTTCGCCTGTCGCCCGGCGATCAGGTACGGTTGTCCCCCGTCGGCCGAAATCCCGAGGACTTGCCCGTGGAGACCGCCGCCTACCAGCGCACGTGGTCCCCGTGCCGTCTCGGGGCGGTGTGGTACGGCCAGAAGGAAGGGGCCAACAACCATACAGTCGATTTTCCGTTGTGGTGAGTGAATCGTCTCCGGCTGAGGGCCGAGGAAAACAAAAGAAGGCCAAGGGTATGACACGACGCGAATTGGTGAAGGCCGCGATTGCGCATCAGGACACGCCGCGGGCGCCGTACCTGATCGATCTCTGCGGCGAAGCCTGGACGAAAATCGAACCGACGGCGGGTGGCCGCACCTGCGAGGCGTTTCTCGACAACGACGTGCAGGACGTGGGCATCCCCTGGTGGTCGTGGCATGAACTGGGCGCGGACTGGCGCGGACCCGACACGCCGACCTCCCGGCAGCGGGTGCGCGCCTGGGGCAATTACGACACGCTCGCCGATTCGATCAAGGCGCTGCGCGACACGAACGACAAATATTTTCTCGTCCGCATCTACGGCAGCCACTTCGAGAAAGCCCAGGCGGCGCGCGGCTTCGAGAACCTCATGGCCGACATCGCGGCGGACTATCCGTTTGCGAAACGCCTCCACCAGCAGATCATCGATCGCAACATGGCCATGCTGGAGTACGTGCTCGCCACCCCGGAGATCGACGGCGTGCTGCTGGGCAGCGATTGGGGCAGCCAGCGCGGCCTGCTGATGTCGCCGGAAGTCTGGGACGACCTGATCCGCCCCGGCGAGCAGGCCGAGTACGACCTGGTCCATGCCTACGGCAAGGACGTCTGGGTGCACTCCTGCGGTGACGTGCAGGTGTTGATCCCGCGCCTCATCGAGATGGGGCTCGACGTCTTAAACCCGGTGCAGCCGGAGTGCATGGACCTGACGACTCTCAAAAATGCCTTCGGCGCACGGCTGACTTTCTGGGGCGGCATCAGCACGCAACAGACGCTGCCGTTCGGCACGCCCGACGAGGTGCGCCGCGAGGCCCGTCGCGTGCGCGATCTCATGTCGGCCGGCGGCGGCTATATCTTCTCGCCGGCCCAGGGGATCCAGGACGACGTCCCGGTGGCCAACGTTCAAGCCCTGCTCGAAATCGCACGGGAGACCCGGTAACCGGAGTGATCGGCACAACCGGAAGGACAGCCATGACCGGCAAAGAACGCATGCTGAAGACACTGCGGTTCGAGCAACCCGACCGGCCGCCGCACTTCGAGATCATGTTCCAACTCGAAAAGGAGGCGTTCGGGCTCCAGTTTCCAGACAACCACCTCTGGGGCTCATGCACCGCCGCCGGGAAGGACCGGTTGATCGGCCAGTGCATGGGGATCTACGAAAAAATCGTCGAACGCTATCAATGGGACGCGCTGGCGGTGTTCTTTCCGTGGAGCGACCCGGATGGGGTCCGGGCGGCGAAACGGACCTTCGGCGACGATATCCTGATCGGCAGCATTGTCGGCGGCACGATCTGGTCCATCGAGGGCATGCAGGACTGGATGCAGTTCGCCCTGGACCTGGCCGAGCGGCCTGAGGCGATCCATGCGGAAGCCCAGCGCAGGACACAAGTCGCGCTGGCCACCTTCGCCTCACTAGCCGAGGCCGGGGCCGACTTCATCCATGTCGTGAACGACGTGGCCTTCAACGCGGGCCCCTTCATCTCGCCGGCGCAGTTCCGGGAGTTTATCACCCCCCACCTCCACCGGCAGGTGCAGGAGATCCGGGCACTGGGCGTGATCCCGTTCGTCCATACGGACGGCAACATCATGCCGATTCTCGACGACTACCTGTCGCTGGGGGCGGCCTGCTTCCAATCGGTGGATCCCATGGCCGGGATGGATATCGCCGAGGTCAAACGGCGCTGCCACGGGAAGATGGCCCTCATGGGCAACGTGCAGTGCAATCTAATGCAGGAGGGGCCCCGAGAGGCGATCCGAAAATCGGCGCGGTACTGCCTGGAGAACGCCTCGCCGGGCGGTGGGTACATTTTCGGCACCTCCAATACGATCTTCCCCGGCATGCCGCTGGCAAACTACGAATACATGCTGGAGGTGTACCGCGAGTTCTGTTCAAAGGGCCTGTCTGCCTCCCGGGGAGCGGCGCGGCTTCCCGCGCCGGTTCGTCGCGACCACTCCCACCACGAGCGGCCGGAGCCGGAAGCGGCTCCGCTCCGTGTGGCAGAACCCTGAAACCTCCCAACCTGCGATCCCGAGGAGACCAACCATGCCGATCCGCACAACCGGGAACACCATCAAGATTACCACCGCCAGGTTGTCCGCCATCTTCGACGGCCCGGTCCTGGTCGAGTTGCGCAATCCGAAAGGCCAGCTCCTGGCCGGGCGTTCGAAAAAGCCGTCCCCCGCCCTGACGCTGGGATTCGCCAACGGGGAGACAACGCCCCTTTGCGTCAGCGCCTATGCCCAGGTCCACGTGGTCAAGGTGGGCGACCGCGTGGCGCACGTGCATGTGGCCGACGAGAACGGCGATGCGTGCCTGCGCCTGCTGATCGACGATCAAGACCGACTGGTGATCGAGCCCTCGGCCCATACCATTCGCCGCAACCTTTCCTCGGTCTGCTGGCGTCTGCCGGGCATCGCCAGGCGGCTGAAGTTGGTGGCCCCCTTCTATCAGGGCTGCCGGCAGGATCTGGAGCACCCGCTCGTCGCCGGCAAGTACTGGGAATGGCCGCACCGCTGGGAGGCGGCCGTCGCGATCTTGCAGGACACGCGGTGCGGTTTCAGCGTGGCGTGCTACGATCGCCAGAATCATCCCAAAGCGCTGCGCGTTGGCGCGGGCGACACCGCCCGTTCGCTGGACTTCCACACCCTCCTCAACGGCCCGGCGCACGACACCGTGGCTGTCGGCTCGCTCCAGTGGGTGATCGATACCCACGACGGCGACTGGCAGGTGCCCGCCGCCGCCTACCGCGAGTGGTTGCGCCACGAGGCCGGCGCCGACCAGCTCCGCGCCCTGCGGCCGGCCTGGGCCGGCGATATCCGGCTGGCCTTGCAGTGGGCCGGCAACAACCGAAACGTTCTCGACGCCGTGGCGAAGGTCATCGAACCGTCGAAGGTGCTGATCCATCACGCGTCCTGGCGCTCCGACCCCTATGACGTGAACTATCCTGAATACCACGCCTGCAAGGATGGCGCGGCCTTCATCCGCAAGGGGCGCGAGATGGGCTTCCGCGTCATGCCGCACTTCAACTTCTTCGCCATCGATCCCAACCATCCGGCCTTTCCCGGCCTGACCGACTTCGTGGCGCGCGAATTCGGCAGCCAGCGCCTCATGGCGTGGCGATGGAAAGACGGGCACTGTCCGGCGCCGCCGCAGGGCTTCGGCACGCTGGCCAACCTGCGCGACGAGAAACTGATGTACTACCTGCACCCCGGCGCCAGCGCCTGGCGCCGACTGCTCGCGGAACGCATCGCCACGGCCGCCGCGAAGCACAAGCTGTCGACGGTTTTCGTGGACCAGACCCTGTGCACTTGGAACCTCGACAACGCGCTCGTGGAAGGGCTGACCATGACCGAAGGCATGGTTGCCCTGACCCGGGAACTCACCGAACTCAACGGCGCCCTGGCCGTGGGCGGCGAAGGCCTGAATGAAATGAATGTGCGTTACCAGACCTTTGCCCAGGCCCACCTCTTCGAGAGCCACCACGTCAGCAACCCGCATTTTACGGAGCTCGACCCGGTGCCGGTGGGCGACTTCCTGTACGGCGACCTCTGCAAGAGCATGGCGTACGCCAATATCGCCGGCGACACGCCGGACAGTGCCTGGCGTCTGGAGGTCCACGAGCGCCTTGGCGCTCTGCCGTCATTGATCGTGGGGAAGCCCGAGGATGTACTCAAACCGAACCCGGCGGTCCGCCATGTGCTGGACCGAGCGACGGATTAGCAGGCCGATGAAAGGGAAGGAACATGATGAAAATGAACATGATCAACTGGGGCCGGACCCTCAAAGTCCTGGCCGGTGCCGCAGTGGGGCTGGGGCTCATGGGTGAAACGAACGCAGCGGTCCGCGAGCTCGCCCTGCGCGATTACACGGGGCGCGGCTTTGCGCCGGACGTGGTGAGTTACGCGTTCGAAGGCAAACAGGCCGATCGCCTGCGACTGGTCGGGCCTGACGGGCAGCCAGTGGCGCTGCAAGTGGGTGACGGCTTGCTGAGCTTCGTAGCCGACCTGCCCGCCAACACCAACCTTGCCTATACCCTGCGCGACGACCCTTCGACGGGCTCAGGGCAAGCGCAGGGCGACCGCGGGACCAGCGCGTTGCGCGTCGAGAAGGACGGCAAAACGCTCATGCTGGCGAATGCCTTGCTGGCGGTGCGCGTGCCGCCGGACCAGGAGAAGACCTTCAAGGAACCCGTTGCCGCGAACACGTTACCGGCGCCCATCCTCGGGTTCCGCAGCGGCGCCGGTCCGTGGCTGGGTGGCGGCAAAATACTGTCAACACGTCCAGTGAAAGCCTTCCGCGTCCGCCTCCAAGCCAAGGGACCGGTGTTTGCGGAGACGCGCTACGAAATCGAATACGCGGCCGGCGGCTTCTACCGTGCCACCGTGCGCGTGGAAGACCGGGTGCCGCTCGCGAAGGTCCGCGAGGAATTCGACGCCGGCCTGCTCGACGGCAACGATTTCTGGGAACTCGACCTGGTCAAGGGCTGGCAGCCCGACCGCGTGGAATGGGGACGTTGCGTCGGGAACGGCCAGTGCCCTGTCACGGCCGTCGCACCGCTGACCGACCTGCAGGCCAGGCCGACGTGGTATCTAGTGCCCGGCAGCGCCTGGGGCGACACCTCACGCTCGTTGCTTGGCCTCTTCAAGGAGGCCCAGCGCGCGGCCAACTCCAACGACTTCCCGATGGCCGGCATCGTGCCGCTGCACAAGGGGGACTGGCGGCGGATGAACGGGATCGGGATCGTCTCACCCTCGCCCCAGGAGGTGCGCGCGCAGTTCCCGATGAGCGTGCGGCACGCCTCGTGGCTGCGCGAAGTCACGAGCGAGACCTCGCCGTTCTCGATGCAGGAGCACGAGCCGGGGCTGCCGACGACGTATGGCCGGCGCGCGTGGGGGCTGATGCTGGCGAAGCCCGCGCGCGAGTGCACAGGCGAGAGCGGCCAGAAGGCCGGGCCGTTCTACCAAGCGCGCATGTTCTATGGATCGGTCGGGCTGGACCGCTACAAGGATTTCCTACTCGACTGGCCCGACGCCAAGACCGCGTACCCGCGGCTCTACCTCACGGTCAGAGAGGTCGAGGCGTACAAGAAGGCCCTCGACACCGCGTCCTTGCCGGCGGAATTCAAGCAGAAGCTGCGCGACGGGTGGTACGTATTGGACAACGACCCGAAGCTGGCACAGAAGAAGGCCGACTGGTTGAAGACGAACCTGGCCTACCTCGACAACTTCCCGTTCGTGTCCCCCACGATCGGGCATCACGCGACCGCGGGGAATTACCTGTCGGCGGCGGCCGCCGACGATGTGCTGGCGTGGCCCGACCTGCCCGCGGCGTTGCGGGCTGAGTTGCGGGCGCGGCTGGCCCTGATCTGTTACCTCTGGGAAGAAGGCGATGTCATTGATTACGCCGACGGCTCGCACCCCGGCAATCCGAACATGGGCACGGCGCGCTCGGCCTCGATGGTGGCGTTCATGGCGCTCCTGCCCGATCACCCGATGTTCGAGAAATGGCGCGCCCACATGGGCGCCTATCTCGGCTACAAGGCGATCACCCAGACTGCGCCGGGCGGCGGTTACTTCGAGTATGGCTCAGCCTACCACATGCACGGGTATGCCCGCGTGATGAACAACCTGCCAGCCCTCGCCGCCTCGGGTGCAACCGTGCCCCCGCATTTGCTCGACGTCGATCGGCAGAACTGGTCGTACTACATGAACCTGCTCACGCCGGTGGAAAGCCGCTGGAAATACCGCGTGATCCCCGGCATGGCCAACAGTCCGCCCGGCTACACCGAACACATACTGGAGGCCGCGGGCGAGTTGTCCCACCGGGCGCCCGAGCTGGCCGCCAACCTGTACTGGGCGTGGCTGGCCAACGGCTCCAACGACCGCAGCGACCCGATCCACGGCATGAACGGCATCCTGGCCCCGGTCGCGTTGACGCCCCGGGAGCCCGCGCTCAAGAGCGAGATTTATCCCGGCGTCGGCATCATCTTCCGCGCCCATCAGGGCCCGGATGAGACTTACCTCTTTCTCCGCGCCGGCAACAACTGGAGCCACTGGACTGAGGACCAGGGCCACATGATCCTGATGAGCCGCGGCGCGACGCTATTGCCGTTCCAGCCGTATCAATACTGGAGCGTTCAAAACAAGGCGTTCGAGGACAAGAACGTGCTGCGTTTCGGGCATCCGGAAAACAAGATGCCGCACGCCTGGCCTGACGCCAACATCCTTGACCATGCTTTTGGCCCGACCGTGGACTATGCCTGGTCCAGCGTCGGCTTCCCCGACTGGTACATCCAGCCCGGCGCCACGCCCGAGTTCGGCGGCAAGGTCGATGCCCCCGTGGGGACCGGCGGAGTCCGCAAACTCGCCGACGGCATTGAGCAAAAGCAAGGCGCGTTCGACTGGGATCGCCAGGTGCTCTTCCTCAAGGGCAAGACCGCCCAGAGCCCCAACTATTTCGTCATCCGCGACAGCACCCCAGGCTTCCCTTCGACTGGCTCAGGGCAGGCCCCTTCGACCGGCTCAGGGCAGGCGGGCAAACTCGCGAGCTGGTTCTACCTGAACCTGCTGGGCGCGAAGGACGTCGTGAAGACCGATGGGGGCAACCTGATGATCGATACCGAGTGGCCCGTCAAACTTGACGTGCGCTTCCCGCAGCTCAGTTCGATCAAACCCGAATTCTACGAGGAGCGTCAGCCCGTGGCGCTCGCCGGCTACAGCGGCCCAAGCTGGTGGGCCAAGGAAGGTACGCTCTCAAAGAACTGGGTGGGCAAGGACGGGGCGGTGTTGCCGCCCACGGCCAAGGGGGATTTCTGGGAGAAGCACACCATGCTGCGCGTGGCCGGCGCGCCGGGCGTGGGCTATTTCTGGCTCGTCTACCCGCGCACGACTGATGAGCCGGCCCCCAAGGTCGCGACCCCGGCGCCGGGCGTCATGACGATCGAACACCCCGAAGGCATCGACTACGCATTCGTCGCCTCGTCGCCCTTCACGTATGCCGCCGGGGACGTGGTCTTCGAAGGCTGCGCCGGCGCGGTGCGCGTGGCCAAGGACGGCACGGTGACCCTGGCCCTGACCGGCGGGCGCGGCAAGATCGGTTACAAAGGCATGGTGCTGACGGGGACAGCGCCGTTCGAGAAGACGTTCAAGACCGGCGAAATCAAGGTTGGCGAGACGGCGGTTGCGCCGCAGACGCCGGCCGGCAGCGGCGAGACGCGGGTCGTCAAAGAGGGCGATACGGTTCGCTTCATCGCTCCTGAACCCACCTATGTGAAGCTAAGCTCCGGCAATGTCGGCGTGCGGGGTGTCGGCCCGTTCGACCTGACGTTCACAGCGGACAAAATCACCGGCACCATCGAAGGGCCGACGCGGACGATCGTCACAACGTTCCCTGACCGCATCGTGCGGCCGATGTACCGGATGGACGGCGAACGCTGGTACGCCGGTTGGGCCGACGACCACTCGATCATCAAGGGTACCGCCACGCCACAGTTCGGCCTGGCCTTTGGCGTGACGGCGGGCAAGCACAGCGTCGAGGTCGGCGAATGGACCTACCCCGCGCTGCCGCCATCGCCCCCGCGGCGCGAGGCGATGGCTGGCGGCAACTGAACCTATTGGATGGTGAAAGTCGAGCCCATGATGGTGGTGAACACGACGGTGCCGGTTGACCCGTTGTAGGATGCGCCGATTCCGCCCAACACGTTGGTCGCACCCGTGTAGTAGTTGGCAGCGCTCACGACCCCAATGCGACCGCCACCGCCGCCACCACCGCCGCCGGTGGTCACCCCGCCGTTGGCCGAGAGGATTCCCGAGGTGCCGCTGAACTTCCAGCATTGGACGAAGATGCCACCGCCCGAACCGGCACCGGTATAGTACGCGGTCTGCCCGTTCGCGCTGATGAGGCCGTTGACGGTCACTTGATTGACGGCCTGGATCCGCACCAAACCGCCTCCTGCGCCGCCCAGGCCAACCGTCACCCCGCGCCCACTGCCGCCGCTGCCTGGCGACGTGGGTGCCTTGGCCGACCCGTAGGTGGTCCCGAAGTAGCCCGGATCGCCGCCCCCGTTACCGCCATATCCGGCGCCATTTCCATTGTTATCGCCCACCCCATTATGGCTCTTACCGCAGCCATTGGTGTCGCCATAACCGTTCTGGGTGACTCCGCCACCCGCGAAGCCGGCGAAATCGGCGTTGAGCCCGCCGCCCTGCGCGATATTCAGATTAGCCATCCTGAAGTACGGCGAACCGCCGTTGGTCGAATGGGATTGGGGATATACCCAGGCGTTCGGGCCGACGATCATGTCGCGCCCGATGTCGACGACCGCGCCGAAGGGCGTCGTGCTGTTGGTCATGGCGCTCGACAGGGTCAACGCCGACGTGTTCGTCAGCACCAGGTTCCCGCCGACCCGCATGGTCGCCGCATTCGTCGGCGTGCTGTAAACGATCAGCGAGCCGAGGTTCAGAACCAGGTCGTTGGTGACCACCAGTGCGGCAGCAGGTCCGCCGTAGCAGATCGAGTCTGCCAACAGGCTGATATTGTTGGAGATCATCAGGCTGCCGCCCACATTCAATACACTGTTCGAGAGTTCGATCGCCCCGCACCTACCGCCAATGGTCAAATTGTTGCTGACGTTCAATTGGAACCCACCCGCCATGACCACGATCCCGGAACTGATCGTGAGGCTGGCCGGCGACCAGGCCGTGAACCCGGGGATGACGATCTGGCCGCCCTGTAAATTCGTGGACGGGAAGAAACCGGCGTCCGGAAAATACAGGGTTCCCGGCCGGGCGGGCAGTTTGGCCGCGTTGGCGCTGCTGGGATCGCACCCACCTTGATTGGCCTCGAACAGGACCTTGGGTGGCGCGGTCAGATTGAGGGTGCTTTGCGATACAGGATCGTAGGCCACCGCGATGCGTCCACCGCCGCCGCCCGGCGCCTGATTCCAGACGGAGTTGCCGCCATTCGCCGAAACGACGCCGTTGGTCCCTGTAAAGGTTTGGCACTGGATATAGATACCGCCGCCTGAACCCGCACCCGCATAGGAACCGGTGTGGTTTGCCGCATCGGCCGTGATCGTCCCGTTCTCTGTCACGAGGCCGGTGGCTTGAACTATGATCAAGCCGCCACCTGCCCCGCCAACTTCTCCCGATTGCCGCCCGCTGCCGCCGCTGCCGGGCCAGACCGGCTGGGTGACAGAATCGTACGTTCCGCCAAAGACACCAATAGCGCCCACGCCGCTGCCGCCATGGCCTCCTCCGCCACCACCTGTGCCTGCGTTGGCATTGTTGGTTCCGCCGCCAGGGCCATAGCCAATCCCCCCGTTGGCCCCACCCGCGAACCCTTTGCCGATCGCGTTGATCGAACCGCCGCTATCGACGGTCAACGTATTGCAAACCACATACACCCGCGCGTCAATCGGCCATACCCCAACGGAGTTGGTCGTGAAGGCGGAGTTGGCGGCGTGCGTCAGGATGCCAGCATTCCGGATGTGAACGTCCAGCGCGTTCAGGCAGGTCTGCAGGTTGGTCGTGTCGGTGAAGGTCAGGGTCGCATTGGTGATGGTGAAGGAATTCAACTGCCGTGTGGCGTTTGTCAGGGTGACGTTGACCTTGACGGTGACGTCATCGCCAGCGATCGGAATGCGGCCCTGACTCCACGTATTCTTGTCAGACCAGTTGCCCGCGTTAGTGGCGACGTTCTGACCGGCCGAGACCACGTCGTCCAGAATCGTCATAGCCGCATTCGATGCCGAGCCGATGGCGTAGGCCCCGGGAAGCACGGTCAGGCCGACCGTCTCGTTGCCCTCGATGATGTCATCCCAGATCGGCATGACGGTGATCGTCACGTTCGAGACGCCGGGCGCCATGATAATCGGGTTATCAGGAGGCGAGAGGAAGTAGTCGACCAGATTACTGGCGGTGCCGCTGATGGCGTAGTTGACGGTCAACGCAAGGTTGGTCAGCGACGGCGGCCGGTACAACGTAAAGGCGCCCGGAATGGGGCCGCGCTCAGCCGCGTTGGTAGCCGTGGCTTGGACCGTGACTTCGCCGGACATAAAGACCTGGGCGCTGCTCTCCCAGTAGGCGCCGGCGGCGTTATTCGCGCTGTACCGGTAGAAATAAGTCGTGAGCGGCGCGACCGGCACATTCGTGGCCACGACCCCGAGTTGGGTAGCCACAGCGAAGGTATTGGTGTGATCCCATCCGCCCGGGCTGGCGCCTCCATCGGTGGTCCCCCACAGGACCGAGACCGTAGTCGCGGAAGTGCCGGTGGAACTGAGGTAGCCGTTCAACGTGGCCGAAGTGGTCGTAATCTGCGTCGCCGGCATGTTGGATACCACCGCCGACAGCGCGATGGTCCGGAACGCCGCGGTGGCCGGGGCCCACATCTTCGAGACGGCATTGGATGCCGTGAAACGGTAATAGTACCAACCGCCCTCGACAAGACCCGTCACGTTCGTCGACAACGCCGTGCCGTCGGCAAAGGTTCCCGGGAACTGGTTCGTGTTGGCCCAGGCGGATTCGACGGTTCCGCCGTCCGTGGGACCCCAATAGACGGCCACCGCGGCTGTACCCGTGCCGTTGGCCACCAGGCCGCCGTTCAAGGTGGCAATCGTGAAGGCGATCGGGTTAGCCGGCGCATTGGTGACGTACGGACCCAGCGGCCAGTAGACCGTGCCCGTCGTGCCAAGGAAACTTGAACCGTTGTTCGCTCCGTTTGTTGCTCCAGCCCCGGCTTGCACCGAACCTGTCCAGCCCGCCACGACAGTGTTCTGGCGGCTAATGACGGCAATGCGCCCACCCCCGCCCGTGCCACTCCACGAGTAACCGCCTTGGGTATCGGCACCGCCGTTTGCGGACAAAGAGCCTGCCCCTGTGAAACTGTTGCACGTCACGTAGATGCCGCCGCCCGAACCACCGCCCCGCTGTCCGCCGCCCGTGGCCTGGCCGTCGGCGATCAGAAAGCCGTTCACCGTAACCGTGCCGGGAGTGTCAATCCGGATCAACCCACCACCCGGGTTCAGCCCAAGAGTCCCGCTATTCCCGCCTCCCGCGCTGCCGCACTGACAGGGGGCCGTGGCCGAACCGTAGTTGCTGCCGGCCTGTTGCGCGTTATAACCGGCTTGGAATCCCCCGGTCCCGCCATAGCCGGCGCCATACCCGCGATCGCTCACGAATCCGCCGCCGCCGGGACCATAGCCCGAGAGGCCCGCCCGGTTGCCAACATAACCCGCAGCCGCGGCGCTGATAGAGCTATTCGGGTAGACGGTCAGGTTGCTCATCGTTAGATACAATGAACCTCCATTGGTCGGATGCGAATAGGGCAGCAACGTGCCCGCACCCAGAATCGTCACGTTTCCGGTCACCGACATCAGGCCCCCATAGGGGCTGAGCGAATTCGAGATGCCGCTGAAGACATAGAGGGCCGCGTTGCTGTAGATGTTCAGGTTGCCGTTGACCTGGAAATTCATGTAGTTCGTGTCGCCCTGCCGCCCCACCCACACCTGGCAGTTGGTCGGGATGTTCAAGTCATAATTCGGCGGGAGCGTGAGATTGTAGCGCGCCTTGATGACGCTGGTGGTCATATCTATTCGATTCGTAAACGTCAGTCCCTGGCCCCAATCCAGCGTACTCCCGACGAGCGTGATGGTGCGCACGGCAAGTGCGGAGACCGGGCCCACGAAAGTCTGCGTGGCCGAGAGTGAACTGATGTCGTTCGTAATGGTGACCGCAAGTGTCGGCTCCATATAATCGATGGCAGAGTTGCTGACGACCAGACTGTCGCAGTTCAGGTTGGTCAACCCGTAAAGGTAATAGGATTGGCCGCCGAGCGGACGTTGCAGGTACCCGCCCGATGTGATGAAGAGGGAGCCGCGACCGTTGCTGGCCACATAGCTCTGAGGGCTTCCGGACGTGAGTAACCCCGGTGCAGCCCGAATCGAACCCCGCCAGTTGTAGGAGTCAATGCATTGGACGGCAATCCGGCCGCCACCGCCATCGCCACCCCACGCGGCGCCGAAATCGCCACCGTTGGCCAGGATCGATCCCGTGCCGGCAATCGAACCGCACGTGATGTAGATGCCGCCGCCCGAACCCGCGCCCACTTCATTAATGCTGCAGGCACCGCCGATCGCGGTGATCGAACCGTTGTCGATCAAGGCGCCGTTCACTGCCAAACGGATGAGCCCGCCGCCCGCTCCGCTGGATCCCGCATGGTCGAGGTCGAGTCCGCCCGAACTGCCCGGTTGGTCGGGCGCATTGGTGGAGCCGTACGTGATGCCTTGGTACTGGGGTTGAACACCATCATTCCCGCCACGGCCGCCGTACCCGCCTCCGCCTCCGCGCCCGTCACCGCCGATGCCGTTCCCCCCACCGCCGCCAGGACCGAATCCACGCGTCACCGTGCCGCCGATGCCGCGCAAGGCGGTGTTGCTGGTGGCACCCATGTAGCCGGCGGCGTCCGCATTGATCTGGCCGCCAACGTCAACCGTCAGGTTGGTGCACACGATGTAGATGCGGCTGTCGGGAACCCACTGGCCGAGTGCGTTCGTATTGACAGCGCTGTTGGCGCTGTGCTGAATCTTCGCCCCGTTCTGCACCGCCATATTCGTCGCGTAAAGGATGATGCTCACCCCGGGGGCGTAGTTGGTGAAGACCAGTTTGGCAGTATTGGTGATCGTCAACGAACTGAGCACGGCTGTGTCGTTGCTGAGCACGACGGTCGCGGCCGCATTGCTGATCACGACATCCTCGCCGGCTTGCGGACAAGCGTCGCTGGGGTTCCAGTTGCCCACCGTAAACCAGTTGCCGTCCGCACCGGCGCCCGTCCACGTCCGCGTCGCTGCCTGAACCTCCGCCACCGCGCCCAGCCACGCCACGGTCAAAACCCCAAACCACACCATCTGCGTTCGTGTCAGCATCATGATCCCCCTTCCGAGCCTAGGTCGTACAGTTTGTACCGACCCAAAACCAACTATAATACACCGAAAATGGGCTGTTTGAAATGATCTTTTCGCAACCCAGGCGCCTACTTTGATCGCCACTCCGGGTCAGCCACCAGGGTGCGACCGGTCTGGATCTGGGCTTCGTCGATGATTCCCCTGTTCTCCTTGAGGATCTCCTGAAGAGCCTTGGTCTCCAGCCGACGGGGAGCCACGCCGGACTTCGCACTCATCGCCGCTGCTGTACCCGCGGCTTCGCCCGTGCCGGCGCACTGGGCCATGACGCGCGTGGACCCAAGCGCCAGGTGCGTGACGCTGATGCACCGGCCGGCCGTCAGTAGTCCGTCGATCCGCCGCGGCACCAGTACCCGGTACGGAATTTGGTAGCGGAATCCTGGCGGCGGACGCCACACCGTCCCGTCCATCCCCGGCCCGTCGATGTTGTGTATGTCGATGAAGAAGGAACCGTAACAGATGTTGTCCTCAAAGCGGGCCGAGTTCCGGATGTCGTTCTCGGACAACACGTATTCACCCATGATCCGGCGCGACTCACGCAACCCGATCGTGCAGGGCGTAGAAACCAGATAGCATTTCTCCATGCCGGTGACGTATTTCCGGAACACCTCCACGCAATGGTAGGCCTGTCGGCGTGCCTCCATGGTGGCGCGGGTCAGATCCTCGGCCTTCGTGGCGTCCGCGCCGGTCACATGCGTGAAATTGACGCCCACGGTGTGCGGCTGGCTGGAGTTCCACCAGAATCCCATGATCGTCTTCTGGAACGGCTCCATGTCGCCATTCGCCTGGGCTTTCTTCCAGATATGCTCCATCGCGTAGCTGTATTGCCCGTCCGGTCCAACGCGCCATTTCTCGACTGCCGGCCAGTCCACTCCACCGATCGTGAACATCAGAGTCACGGGTTGGCAAAGGTGATCGCCCGGCCGGCCGACCTCGTACTCGCACCCGGCCGAGGCGGCCACGTCGCCATCGCCCGTTGCGTCCACCACGCATCTCGCCCGGACGACCTGCCGGCCCCCCTTGTTCTGGACGATCACGCCACACACCCGGCGCTCCTCCACGATCGCCGCGCACAGGAAGGTGTGATACAGAACTTCGACGCCTGCCTCTTTGACCATCTTTTCGAGTACGAACTTGAGCCCCTCTACGTCGAACCATGCTCCGTGCGGGTTCATGTCGCCGAAGCCCTCAGCGCAGACCCGGTCAATGATCTCGGCCGCGATCCCGCCCACGATCCGATCGTTCCCGCCCCAACTCGAGTAGATGCTCATGTGCCCGTGCCCACCGGCCCCGGCCACGCCGCCCAGGCAGTTGAACTGCTCCACCAGCAAGGTCTTCGCCCCCAGCCTGGCCGCTGCCAGGGCCGCCGCGATGCCGGCCGGCCCGCCGCCGGCCACCACGACATCGTATTCCCCCATTACGGTCAAATCCCTCGCCGCTTCGCGATACGTCGTCACGTTCATGGTCCTCCATCCTTCATTAGGCCGGCACATCGTGGAGATAGACGCCGTCGGCGCGTAAGGTCCCCTGCAGCGCGGCCACGTCGACTCCGGCCAGGTCGCGGCCGCTAGAAAGCGCGAGCGCCGCCGCTGTACCGATCCCCTGCCCCATGACCATGCAATGGCTCTGGACGCGCACGGAGGAATGCGCCTCGTGGGTGGACGACGCGCAGCGGCCCACGACGGCCAGGTTCGGCACGCGGTCGTTCAGACACATTCCGAGCGGGATGTGGTAACTCGTGCCGGCCGCGAGCATATTGCGGCTGCCGCGGTCGGTGTAAGTCGTATAGCCGGTGCCCTTGGGATCGTGGATGTCGACCATCCAGACGCCGTGCCCGATGGCATCGGCGTGCTTGACCGCCTGCAACACCATCGTGTGGTCGAGCGTCTTGCGTCCGCGGATGCGCCGGCTCTCGCGCACGCCAAGCGCGTAGCCGGTCTGGCGGATCGCCGCGTGCGCATAACCCGGCAGCACCCGCCGCCAAAGCGCAAGGTAGGCCACCAGCCGCTCGCGCGAGAGCGCCGTCAGCCGCGAGAGCTCCTCCTCGTCGAGCGGGTTTCCAGCCACGGGCAGCATGTTCCAGAGTGTCTCGTTGTTGGCCCATGGGAGGTAGTAGCTGCAGTTGCCTTCGTTGAACGGCGGAAACTGACCGGCGTCGCGCAGCCGGCGCATCTGCTCCAGCACGCCGGGCGCGGCCGCCTGCCGCTCTGCCGAGAGCGCTGTGTCGATGCCCTTGAGTTGAAAGATCAGCGTCATGCCTTGGACCAAGCCGTCGGCCTCGCGGCCATAGCCGAACGGCACGCCCGCCTTGGCCGCCACGTCGCCGTCGCCGGTGGCGTCCACAAAGATCTTCCCGGCGATCGCGCGGCGGCCGCGCTTCGTGTCGACGAGCACGGCGCGCAGGCGGCCGTCCTCCAGCACGGGCTCGCCGACGGCCGTATGGCACAGCACGCGCACCCCCGCCTCGTCCAGCATACGCTGCCACACGATGCGCATCCCCTCGGGATCGAACCAGTGTGTCTCGTGCGCTTTCGGGTAATTCGAATCCTTGCCGACCCAGCCTTCCTTGTCGGCCCGTTGCACGGATTCATCGACGAGGCCGAGGATCACCACCTTCTCGCGGTCGCTGCAATGCCAACAGTTGACCAAGGCGTTGGTCGCCATGCCGCCCACACTGGGCCACCGCTCGATCAGCACAACCGACGCGCCGTGCCGCGCGGCCGACACAGCGGCCGTCACGCCCGCACACCCGCCGCCGCACACGACCACGTCGGCCTCCGCCAACACATCCACTTTCGTTGCCGGTATCTGAATTTGCATTTTGCTCCCTCTTGTCCCGCCTTTTGTCTTTCTGTAGCCGCGACCGCTGGTCCCGGACCGCGGCCAACGGCCGCGGCTACAGTTTGCTTGCGGGCTGGTGCCCGCCTTAGGGCACCCCAAAGACAAGCCCCCGCACGTAGGCGTTGGTTTCCACTCGCGCCGTCGCGGCATCCCTCATGAGGCTCCCTTGAACCCGCAAGTTCTCGAAACGAACATCCTCGATCAAATGCCGGTCGTCACACCCGCTCAACTTGATCGCCGGCATGGACTTCCCCGTGACCGTGATGTCTTTGAAAGTCACGCCTTTGATGTGCCCCTGGGCCTCGTCGCGACTCCACATGTCCGGCCCGATCCAGCAATCGACCAGGGTGTTCCTGCAATCTTCCACCCGGATATCCTCGAACCGGATATCGCTCATCGTCCCGGAATCGCAGACGATGACGGCCAGTGCCGCGCAATCGCTGGCGCTGGCGAAGTCATGAATGATATCGCAGTCCTTGAACAATACCTGCGATATATTCGCCCGCGTCTCGGAGGTAATTCCGAGCCCCCGCGCCCGGTCATTCCAGACCACGCAACGACGGACGACGATGTTCCTGGACTCACGGGCCGGCCAGTGCGACAGCGTCTTGACGCAAACCTCGTCGTCATTGTTTCGAAGGAAACAGTCCTCGACGAGGACGTCCTGGCTGTTGCAGATATCGACCCCGTCGCTATTCTCGCGGGCGCAGATCTGCTTCACGTTGCGGACCACGATGTGTTTCGAATCGTACATCGCCACGGCCCAATTAGGGGCGTCGCGGATGACGATGCCCTCGACCAGAATGCCCTGCGAGCCCTCGAACCACATCGCGGTTCGTGCATGCTGGGGAAGCGCCCCCAGGTCGAGGATGCCGCGCCCGCGAACCTGCACACGTTTGGCGCCGCGGGTCTCGAGAAGCGTTGCGTAGACTTTGTTGCCCCGCCAGTTCTTTTCCTGGGTTGGCTTTTCGTCGGGCGGGATCTTCGCCCTCAGAATCGCGCCGCCGGCGAGGTAGACAGTCTGTCCGCTCTTGGGGCGGAGCGTCGCCACCTCATGCACGCCCGGGCCGAAGTAAATCACATTCTTGTCGGCCGGATCGGGGCGATCGGCCTCGGGCGGATTGGCGAACAGATGCAACGGGCGGTCGCAACTTCCGTTCAGCTCAACGGTCAAATTCGCGGGCTTGGTGAGCGTTAAGGAAACTTTGTCGCCATCAATGGTGGGGACGATGCCATACGACGTGGGGAGAACCTTGACAGACTCGATCTTTTGCCGGGAGGTCACGACAACGGTGGCCGTCCCGGAGAAGTCAAAATAGGCAAAGGAGACGGGTCCGCCTTGCAGGGCGGGAGCGGTGTAAACGAAAACGCTTTTGTTCCCGGCCTCGACCTGGTAGTCCTCCGACGCCTTCTCGCTCTGCGGGGCAGGATAGGTGACGACGACCGTTTCTCCGGCCCCCGAAGCAACGACCGCCGCCGACATGGATATCACCAAAGCCAATGCCTTCAAGGACTGCATGGGCGATCCCGATTCGGCAGAAAGGCGCCCATCGTCGCGAGGCACGCCTGGAGTTCGGGGACTTTGACCTGGCGCGTGGTGCCGCCCTGATCCGCCGCGAGTGCGGCCGCCATACCGGCCGCCTGACCCGTGATGAAGCAGCCGGGCATGACGCGCACCGACCCCTGGATGTAGCGATCGCAACTGATACAACGGCCGGCCACGAGCACGTTGTCCAGGCCGACCGGCGTCAAACACCGGTACGGAATGCCGTAGTTCTCGCCGGGCTTGTAGCTCAGGTCGTGCATCTCTTGCTGGAACGCCGCGAACAGCTTGCTGTCTGGCCGGGTGGCGTGCAGGTCGACAGGATAGGAAAAACGACCGATCTCATCGGGGAACACGGCGCGCCGCTTGAAGTCGGCCACGTTCAGAATGTAGTCGCCCGTGATGCGGCGCGTCTCGCGCACGCCCAGCAGCGCGCCCGTGCCGAGCAGTTGCATCTGTTCGTAGCCGGACAGGTATTCGCGGTAAAAGCGTTGATACTCCAGCACCAATTGCCGGCCGCGTAGCAGGGCCTGGGTGAGCGAAACTTCGTCCGTGCCGTCGGTGCCGAACAGATGGCCAATGTTGCCACCACCCGCGTGGGGCCCGACGGGCACCATGCCGGGCAGGTGACGATCCTCGACCGTGAAGACCTTGTCCTGAAACGCGCGGGGCAAATGCTTTTCCTGCTGCCAGACGCCATAGCCGTCGCGGTTGACCTTTTCCCAGTCGATGTCGCACCACAGGCTCAGCAGCGTAGGCGGTTGCATCGCGCCGTGGGCGTCGCCCTTTTCGAACGAGGCACCGGCGCGCGCGCAGAGGTCGCCGTCGCCGGTGGCGTCAACAAACAGGCGCGCCCGGACGGCAAACAAGCCGCTCTTGGCCGAGCAGATGACGTGGGTAACGATGCCTTCCTCGACCGCCACGTCCAGGAACTGGGTGTGAAACGAAAACCCCATCCCGCTGGCCTGGGCTAACTGGTCGTATACGCGCTTGAGCGCCTCGCAGTTGAAAAAGAAGTTGTACGTGCCGAGGGGCTTGCCGCGCGTCTCCGGCGCCGTGCCGCCGGCTGCGATCAGCCGTTCGTAGACATCGGTCCCAAAACCGGCGGAGGTCACATGGACGCCGTCGGTCGGCGCGCAGAACATCGGCAGTCCGGCCGAAGTGCCCATGCCGCCAAAACACGCCTGGCCTTCGGCCAGAAAAACGCGCGCCCCCTGGCGCGCGGCCGTCACCGCGGCGGCCAGTCCGGAGGGCCCACCGCCGGCCACGAAAACATCCACGTCGTACTTGACCGGCAAACTGCGGACGAATTCGATCTGTGCCATAAGAGCCCCCTTACTGTGGAGTCATGGCATTCAATCACATTCGAGTGCCCCGAGCGATCATTTCAGAGCTTCGGGGTGATTGAGCTTGAGGTCGGTCTCGCCGAGTTTCCGAAGGTCATCGAAAGCCCTCGCTGCCTGCGGGGCCGCGACGCTGAAATCCGTGTCCTTCAGTTCCGGCGGGCAGTCGAAATTGATGGTCTTGTCTTTGGTGCCTTCGTTGCCAAGGCAGAGGAACTGCGCGTTGGAGTCCTTCTGGATCGCGGAGTTGGGGTCGACATAGTCTCCGAGCAGCAGGACGGACGTTGGGTTGCTTCCCTTGAGGACGAAGTGGGACGTGTCGCACATTGAATCCATGATGATGTTCAGCTCGCCATGGTAGTTGTCGGTTTCCGCAGCGGGGTTGACGCTCCAGTTGCCCCCGCGCGAGTACTTGGCACCCTGGATCGTGACGCGGCCCGGAGCGTCGCCATCGTTGCCGGAGAGGGTGACGTTACGCCGTGTGCCTTCCATATAGAGATCGCTGACCACAAAGCTGTGGCTGTCCTTGACGAGGATACACGGATCTTCGTCGGAACTGAACTTCGTCAGAGCCCCGACGAATCCGCCGCGCTCCTTGGACTTTCCCTCGACCACGATGGCTCCACTTAGGACATTGAAGAGGATGGTCGCCGCAGCAGAGTCCTCGACATGGGCATTCCCGCCGACATACTTGACCAGGACCGTGTCATTCTTCGTGAGGCCTTTGAAATGCAGACCCCGGCGGCGGTAGTACTCGGCAGGGATAGACGCGTTCCTGTTCCAACACGGGTTATAGGTATAGATCCTGTCATACGTGATGAACGAGGCTTTCTGGCCGGTGGAGGTTTGGAGAATGTCCTCCTCGTTCTTGCTATTGGGGTTCTGGCCAATGGCGAGGTTTTCGATTGTGACATGGTCCGGATCGGAGACATGCATGAGGGTTTCCCCTTCCTTGCCGCTCCAGTTCAGTTCGGTTGCCGCCACGGCTGCGCCGGCGAGGCTCCAGTTTGAGCCGCCAATCTCAAGGGTCTTGGTGATCGTATAGTGCCCGGCCGGCAGGTAAGCCATGGTGCCTTTGCCCTCTGCGCGGGCCGCATCGATCGTCTTCTGCACGGCTTCGGTGTCACTGGTCTTGCCATCGCCCTTGGCGCCGAAGTCGCGCTTGGCGTCGAATATCTTGCCGGGCATGGGAACGGACGTTTTCAGGAACGACTGCCTGGCGGACTTGATGAGGCAGCCGGAGCGTTCGCCGGCCGGGATGTCATAGACTCGGCCCGTGTCAAAGCCCAGGGCGCAATCCCCCAGCAAATCCTTGCGGGTTAGCGGGGTGGGTTTGCCTTTGAAACTGAACGTGCTGTCGGAGAGGATGACGCGCTGCGCTTCCTTGCAGATGATCTTGACGGACCAGAGCGGCGTGCCGTCCCGAAGATCTTCCGGAATGAGCGAGGTCGAGGCATTGCCGATGATGCAGTCGGCGATCGCAATGGGCGCGCCGTTGAGGAGCACAGCGCCCCGGCGGTCGCACCAGGCGTCGACGTTGCAATCCTGCATCGTGTAGGGGGCGGTCGGCGTGGAGTAGTCGAGGAAGAGACCGGAGCCGTAGGAGCTGCAGCGCCAAATGGCGCTGCCGTGGCAGCCATGCTCCTGAATGTCGGCGATTTTGCTGCGCTCGAAATGGCAGTTGCGAACGTAGTGGCAACCGTAGTTGTTGACGATGCCGTAGCCGCAGTTGCGGAACTCGCAGCCGTTGAAGACGAAGTCGTAGTCGTTGTACTCGCCGATGTACATGCCCCGGAAGCAATTTTCGAACAGGCAGTTGTCGAAGATCGTCTCCGCGGTTTCCAGCCCCTCGAACCGGTCATACGCCTTGTGCCGCGGAAGGCCGACGCTCACCCCGTTGCCGGTCAGGTTCAGAAAGGCAACATGCTGGTAGCGCATGTTGGTTCCGAACATGAAGGAACTATGCTGGACGCCGGTCCCTGCTTTGCCGCGGCCATCGAGTTGGAAACCGATGAAGTTCGAGTGGGTGTAGCCCAATTCTTTGATCATCGAGGCGTCCGCGTCGCCATCCCAGACGATCTTCGTGGAGCGTCCATGGCCGATGATGGCCGCGTTGGCGAGTCCGCCATGATTCTGCTCGTTGCCGAGAAGCAGCGTCCGGGTGATGCGGTAGGTCCCGGCCGGGATGTAGAGGACGCTGCCTTGTTTCATGGCCTTGAACCCGGCCTGAAGCGCGTCAGTGTCGTCGGCGATGCCATCGCCCTTGGCCGCGGGGGTGACGTCGGTCTTGACGTCAATCCAGTCGGAGCGTTTCTCCCAGGGAAGATCGGGAATCATGGGGGCGCCGGATGGCGTGTCGGCCTTGACTAAGGAGCCAGCAGCCAGCAGGGCCAGCACCGATAGCGAGAGACCGCGGATTTCATTCTTCATATGCAAAGGGTTCCATTTTTCAATTCGTTGCAACGCCATTTGCGGGGCGGTGATATGCATTCACCTCCGAATTCTGGTTCCTGACTTCTGAATTCTAATTCCTTCACCTGGCGCCTTGGATCAGTACGCCCGTCTCCCCGCCGACCCACACCAGGACGCTGTGGATTCTTGCATGGCTGCGATCACCCATCCCGGGCGTGTGCGGGCGGGCGCCATCCGCGAAGGAGGCGAGCGCATGCATAATGACGGAGGCGGGATGTGCGGCGCCATGTTCACCTGTAACCGGGATGTCCTCGGGCCGCAAAAGGACTCCTGGCAGGGAGCGGCATTCGAATGTCGAGAGGTAATCCCCTGCTTGATCACATTTCGGGTTGGATTCATTAATGAACAGATCCTTCAGCTCATGGCGGTTTTGAGCCTCGAAGCAGTTGCCGAAGAACAGCACGGAGCCCTTGGAACAGTCGCCTTCCACCTTCGTACGCAGGCCGGTATTGGGGCCGCTGCACTCGGCCAAACTGGAGACCGTCATGAGAGCACGACCAGTGAAGTCCCTGAAGTTGAATGTGGGGAAGTTGGAGGAAGAACCCGCGGCACATTTGCCGGAATCATAAAAGAGATTCGCATCCCCGGTCATGGACACCATGGGGATCGGTTTGCCGGCATCGTAGTAGACCGTTCGCAGGATCGCCGTCGCCCCATCGCGGATGTCGAATACTTTGTCCTTAGACTCCCCGGGCGTTGAACAAAAGACTGAGGTAACTCCTTTGATGGGAGTGCCGGCCGGACGATTCGTCCCGCCACTGACGCGCAGGCTCCCCCCTTCCCATGCCAAACAGCGGAACTGCACATCGGACTTATCCATGCCGTCGACCCATATTGCCGCGCCGCCCGCCGTCGAGTTGAGTCTATCCGCATAGAAGCGCCCACCCTCGCGATCGCAGTTCCCGAAGACGACGCCATTGCCGGTGCTGTTGTTAATGTAGAGATCCCTGAGGGATGCTTCACTCGGGCCTTCGACGCGCAGCAGGAAGGCTCCCTTTGTGCCTGCCCACGTCAGCGCGGAGCCGCTCTCGGTGGAGCCGTCGCCGATAAGTTGGAGATCCGTTCCAGCCGGTATGACGAGGGTCTTGTCGATCTTGTATTTACCCATGGGCAGATGCACGACAGGTCGCTGTCCAATCTTCAAGGCTGCGGCGGCATCGATGGCCGCTTGTATCGTCGTGGCATCGCAACCGGGGGCGACCTCGAAGATCTGCCGGGCGGCGTGTGCCGGGACGCCCGGCAGGACCAGTTTCGGATCCGGAATGCTCTCGCGTTTGACGATCGACTCGCTGCTCACGACCAACCGCGGGCGGTAGATCGCATCATGGAGCCCCCCGGGCGGCAGAACCCCCATCGGTGTCGTCACGCAAAAGGTGTTGCCCAAAAGGCCTTGGTCGCTGCCCAGAAATACGACCGGTTTCTGATCGCCCGCCCGGTTCCGAATGGTGTTGCCCCAGAGCAGGGACGGCCCGCCGCCAAGCCTGATGGCGCCTTTGTCACCGGTGCAGTCGTAGATGTGGTTTCCGCAAATGCTAACCGGGTTGCGGCTGAAGATTCCGCCGGGCGCCCAACTGAAGTCGAGGAACATGGCGGATCCCATCGACACATTGTCGATGAAACTGAAGATGGCGAGGTTCGAGGAATCGATGTCGCAGGTCTTCGACCGCAGGAAGACACACGCGTAGGCATTGAAATTGCCGGCCCCGTTCCGCATCGCGCTCCCGCAGTCCTGGAACAGGCTGTTCCACACCCAGATGTCCAGACTGTTGTAACTCATGGTGCGAAGTCCGAACCCGCAATTCAGGAACTGACAGCGCAGGACCATGTTCTCCGCCTGACCATAGTCCCCGCCTGAATCGCCACCTGAGCCACCCAGTTGCAGGCCGACGGCGGCATCCTTGAAGACCATGTCGGCGGTCTCGTTATAGGTGGAGAACCTCTCGCCGTTGTAGAGGAAGGCGATGCCGGCGCGCCCGGCGCCGTCAATGGTCAGCCGGGAGACTTCCGAATACCAGGCGGTATAGCTGAAGACCGTGCCCTTGTCCGGACCGTCCCATTTGATGATGGTCGTGGCGGGGTCCTCGCCGATCACCGCGATCCCGTTCCCTTCCTTATGGGTCGCGCGCGGCGATGTCACCGTCTTGGTGACTCGGTAGACACCGGCCGGGAAGTAGAGCACCGAGAACTCGCGGTCCTCCTTCCGCAATTCCAACAGGGCCTTGTTGATGGCATCGCTGTCATCCGCCACGCCGTCGCCCTTCGCGCCATAATCGCGTTTCACGTCCCGCCAACTTGGAAACGGGCCGTTGAATTCGTCCGTCTGGACGAATGTCACCTCCGCGCCCGCGGACAGGTGGGCGACGAACGCGAGCGACAGAAAGGCGGTTATGGCTTTGTGCAATTTCGGTCTCAATGAGTCGGTGGGCAGGCTTATTGGATGAGCCAGACCGTGCCGTGCGGGTCCAACGGCACTACACTGCCCACACCGAAGTTCCCGCGGTAATTCACATTGGCCCACACGATGTGGTTGACGGCGTCGCTGCCGTAATGACCGAGGACCTGGTCCGGCGCTCCCTGGACCAACTGTTCCTGGTTGACCGGGAAGGTGCTATTGGTGATGTTGCCGTCCACCGCCAACTGCCAGAACTGATTTGTGTAAGACTGGCTGTTCCAGCGGTAGAAAAACAGACTACTCTCATCCTTTACATAGGTAACGCCACTGTCGTCATACGCCATCTGAATCGTCACCAGATACGTGCCATCAGTCAGGAGATGCGCAAGCTGCAATGTGCGGTTGAGTCCCTGTGTGCGATAAGTTCCGACATTGTAGGTGTTGGTCAGCATCGCGAACCCGCACGTGTTGGTCTTTAGATCGATCACGACCGCGCCCATGAGATCAGAGACATTCGGGTTGTTGGTCGTGCAGTAGGTCGCCTGCGTGAACTGCGCGAACAGATTGGTGTCGGATGGGTTGCGCACCACGATGGACGCCGTATTGCTGGCGATGTTACCGCGCGACCAGAAACCAGCCACGGCAAATTGGTCGGTAAAACTTTGGGCGCCGTTCTGGTACGGCGCAGACTGGAATACGCCGTAGTTGGTGGTGCCGCCGGTTTGCGACGTAGCATAGGCATTGCCTTTCCAGGTCGGATTAACCCCAATGCCCTTCGGTAATTCAGCAGTGTTTTGGGGTGACCTTGAACTCAAAGGGGCCTGAGGATGAAGCGTTTCTGCGGAGTCGTGGCCAGTTACTGACCGGTTGGCGCAAGGCGCGTGGGCATGAGCGTGGACGGCGT
>CAITUY010000212.1 GCA_903895695.1 uncultured bacterium | reverse complement strand
TGGAGTGCGGCGGCAAGCGGTAGTCCGCGCGACGCCGCTTTCCGATAGAAGATGGCTTCGGCAATGTAAGATTTCCCTGGCGGGCTGCATATACCCTGGTAGGTGCAACCCTACCGCCAGCGTAAACCCCGCGCCTCGCCCCTCTGGAAGTGCCTGACCCGGCACTTCGTTGCCTTTTGTGCCTGCTACGAGGCCCGTTTTCAGCCCCGCTACGGCTTCCTGCGCCCGATCATCCCCGAGGTCGTGGGCAAGTTTCTCGACTGCGGCGACCTGGATCGTGGCTTCGCCCGCGTCCGCTGCGACCACTGCCACCACGAGTACCTGCTGGCCTTCTCCTGCAAAGGCCGCTGG
This sequence comes from uncultured bacterium, assembly GCA_903895695.1. Classification (GTDB taxonomy): domain Bacteria; phylum Verrucomicrobiota; class Kiritimatiellia; order CAIKKV01; family CAITUY01; genus CAITUY01. The sequence continues at coordinate 1,348 of CAITUY010000212.1, read as the reverse complement.
TTCTGCCCTTCCTGCCACCAGAAGAAGGTGCAACTTTTCGGAGCATTGCTCACGGAGACGATCCTGTTCCCTGTGCCGCACCGGCACTTTACCTTTGGCATCCCCAAGATGTTGCGCGTGTACTTCCGTTTCGACCGCACGCTGCTCAAGGAGATCTGCCGTATCGCCCATGCGTGTTTGGTCGAATACATGCAGACCGCCTTGGACCTGCCGGACGGACTGCCCGGTGTCGTCATGTGCATTCACACCTTCGGCGAATACCTGGACTTCCACCCGCACCTGCATGCGCTCGTGGCCGACGGCTTGTTCACACGCGACGGCCTGTTTCATGTCATGTCGGAGACCAGTCTCGCGCCGCTGGAGGAGTTGTTCCGTGCGCGGGTGATCGCGTTCCTGGTGGAGAAGGGGTTGCTGCCGCCCGAGCGCGCCCGCGTCCTGCGCGGCTGGACGCACTCCGGCTTCAACGTCTTCCGCAGCCGGCGGGTGGCTCCCGAGGAGCGCGCCGACCTGGAGCGGCTCGCCCAGTACATCATCCGCAACCCGTTCTCTGTGGAAAAGATGCAAGTCACCGAGGCGAACCGCGCCAACCCGGACGGTTCCATCATCTACCATTCCGGCATGAACCCAAAGATTCAGCGCAATTTCGAGATTTTCTCTCCGTGCGAGTTTATCGCCGCCATTACGCAGCACATCCCGGACAAGAGTTTCCAACTGGTGCGGTACTACGGCTGGTACTCGAACAAGATGCGCGGTCAGCGGGATAAGCAGGCCGCCGCTGTGGTCCAACCCGATGGCAAAGCCGCAGCGGTGATCGACGTATCCGAGCACAAACCGCGCCGCATCCCGTCTCGGAAGTGGCGTGAACTTATTAAGAAAGTCTGGGAAGCCGATCCACTCCTTTGCCCGCGTTGCCAGAAGGAAATGAGGATCGTGGCGCTGATCGACGAACGCATCGTGATCGAACGCATCCTGCGTCACCTCGGCCTGTGGCAACAAGGCTTCCGGGTCGCATCCGGCCCCGACCCGCCCGGGGACTTGGTCATCGAGCCGTGCTTCGACTTGTCCCGCCGTAGCGAGACGGAGGCGGACGACATCGCCCCTGACTACGACACCGATCTGGACCTCGCCTGCGCGAACGACTGACCGCCCGCGGCAGGTGGGGTCTGCCTATTTTTGCCCTCCCGGACGGCAAGAACGCCCCTGCGGGCCGTTCGGGGAATACCCCGCCCGGCCCGCAGGGGCGTTTCGGTGCATTCTCGACATTCTGCGCCGGTTCTGCTACGTTTTCCCCATGAATGCGGCGCTCCTCACCAGTCCCAGCGGGTCCGTGACCCTGCCGACCAGGAAG
>CAITUY010000211.1 GCA_903895695.1 uncultured bacterium | reverse complement strand
GTCAGCTCAAACTCATAGCGTGTCTTGCGTTTCCGGTAGTGCGCCTTCATGCGGATACTTATAACCCAATAGGTTATTACAGTCAAGCCCTTTTCTAACCCTTCGGCGCAACTCTCCCCGCTTCGCTAAGGATTCAGGGGGACCGGCCAAGCTCACTTGCACTCCTGGCCTCTTCTGTTAGCCTAGAGGCCATATCGAAACGGAGTGTGACGCATGAAGACGATACTTTGCATCGGCGCCGGCTATGTCGGCGGGCCCACCATGGCCATGATCGCGCTCAAATGCCCGGAATACCGGGTTGTTGTGGTGGATATCGATGCGGAACGCATTCGCGCGTGGCAGTCCGACCGCCTGCCGATCTACGAGCCGGGCCTTGACCGCGTCGTCAAGGCAGCCCTGAACCGCAACCTCTTCTTCTCGACCGACATCACGAGCTCGATTGCGGAGGCCGACATCATTTTCGTCAGCGTCAACACGCCGACGAAAACGTTCGGTCAAGGGAGTGGACGCGCGGCGGACCTGCAGTTCTGGGAGAAGACGGCTCGCGAGATCCTGGCCCACTCGACGACTGACAAGATTGTCGTGGAGAAGAGCACCCTGCCGGTACGCACCGCGGAAGCCATGGAGCGGATTCTGCACTCAGGCCGGGCCGGCGTGCATTTCGAGGTGCTATCCAACCCGGAATTTCTGGCCGAAGGAACGGCGGTTCGCGACCTCGAGAATCCGGACCGCGTGTTGATTGGCGGCCACGACACGGACTCTGGGCGCCGGGCCGTGGCAGAGTTGGTCAGTATCTACGCGCACTGGGTCCCGCGAGACCGCATTCTCACGGCTAGCGTTTGGTCGAGCGAGTTATCCAAACTGGCGGCCAACGCGTTCCTGGCCCAGCGGATCAGTTCCATCAACAGCCTTTCGGCTCTCTGCGAGCACACGGAAGCTGACGTATCTGAAGTCGCCCGGGCCATTGGCATGGACAACCGCATCGGCCCGCGTTTCCTCAATGCCAGCGTGGGCTTCGGCGGGTCCTGCTTTAAGAAGGACATTCTGAACCTGGTCTATCTATGCGATCACTATGGATTGCACGAAGTCGCCGCCTACTGGGAACAAGTCGTCAAGATGAACGAGTACCAGGAGGACCGTTTCGTCCAGAACGTCATTGCCTCCATGTTTAACACTGTGGCCGGCAAACGGATCGCGGTGTTCGGCTTCGCCTTCAAGGCCGATACCGGCGACACGCGCGAAAGTCCGGCGATCCGCGTTGTACGCGGTCTCGTGGCCGAGCGCGCCCAGGTCGTCGTCACCGATCCCCAGGCCCTCGGAAATGCCCACCGCGATCTGGCGGATCTCGGGGACGCCGTGACCTTCGAGATCGATCCCGTCAAGGCAGCCGTGGGGGCGCACGCCCTGGCGGTGATGACCGAATGGTCAGACTACGAACGCCTGGACTATCGCCGCATCTATGGCGACATGGTCAAGCCTGCGTTCGTGTTCGACGGCCGCAACCGCTTGAATCACCGCGCCCTGTTCGACTTGGGCTTCAACGTGTACCCGATCGGCAAGAAGCCGTTGTCGCATCTGTGAGCCATTCCCCCGTCACTGTCATCCTCTTCGATATCGACGGCACGTTACTGGATCTGAAAGGCGCGGGCCGGCGGGCCTTTGTGCGCTCGATCCAGGCCGTGTTCGGTTGGCCGGACGATATCCGCTACGTGAGCTTTGCCGGCAACACGGACCTCAACGTGCTGGCCCAGGTCATGGCCGCGCATGGACGTGAACTGGTAGAAACCGACGCCCTGCGTTTCTTCCGCCACCTGCCCGGTGAGATGGACCGCGCCTTGGCCGAACCCGGCGGGGATCGGATCATCTATCCCGGCGTGCGCGACTTGCTGGAGCGGTTAGCGGCCCTGCCCGAGGTGGTCCTGGCGCTCGTGACCGGCAACATCGAGGCCTGCGCCCGCCTCAAACTGCGCGAGTTCAACCTGCACAATCATTTCGTCCTGGGCGCTTTCGGCAACGAACACGCCGATCGCGGCCGCATTGCGGGACTGGCCTTGGACCGGGCCCTGGCCGCCCTACCCCGGGGGCGATCTGTCCGGGCGCGCTACCTCGTTGGCGATACCCCGTTCGACATTGCGGCCGCCCGCTCGATTGGCGCTGTATCAATCGCCGTGGCCACGGGGTCCTTCTCTATCGCGCAGCTTCACGCCGCCGGCGCCGATCACGTGTTGCCCGACCTCGGCGATACGGGGCAAGTGTTACGGTTGCTGGGGTTGGGGTAGTGCGCCGACGCCTTGAAGCATGGGGTTGGTCAGGGCGAGGACTCCTCCATGAAAGCGCCGGTCATGGCACCGGTGCGACATGTGTTCTCAGTGTCCGGAGGCTTGACATGACGCCTCCCGGACTGTATACACACGCCCATGACATGCGGCGGAACACGGAGGCGAATCCTATCGGTTGTGGGCGCGCGGCCGAACTTCATGAAGATCGCCCCGTTGGTGCGCGAGTTTGCCCGTTTTCCAGCGGAATTCGAGCAATGCCTTGTGCATACCGGCCAGCATTATGATCCGGCCATGTCGGCGTCTTTCTTTCGCGATCTCGGTATTCCCGCGCCCGACGTGGATCTCGAGATCGGGTCGGGCAGCCATGCCGAGCAGGTGGGCCGGACCATGATCGCCTTCGAGAAGGTGGTGCAGGCCCGCAAACCCGATTGGGTGGTCGTGGTGGGCGATGTCAACGCCACCTGCGCTTGCGCGATTACGGCCAAGAAAGAGCACGTCCGGCTCGCCCACATTGAGGCCGGGCTTCGGTCGTTCGATCTCGACATGCCCGAGGAGATCAACCGGCTGGTGACGGACCGGCTTTCGGACCTGCTCTTCACGACCGATGCCATAGCCGACGGGAATCTTCGTCGCGAAGGGGTGCCCGCCGAGCGGATTCGTCGCGTTGGCAACATCATGATCGATACACTCGAGCAGCAACGCGAGCGTGCCCGTGCGTTGGATCCACGCCGAATTGTGGAGGCCCAGTCATTACCCGGGCTGGCACGGTCCGCCTGGCCGGCCTTGACTGACGATGCCTTCGGGGTAGTAACGTTGCACCGGCCGTCCAACGTTGACGATCGAGCCGTACTCGCCCCCCTGATCGATCTCCTGCTTGGCGAGATTGCCGCGGCTATGCCCGTAGTCTGGCCCGTGCATCCGCGCACGCGCAAGCAGTTGGAGGCCTTCGGGCTGTGGGCAGCCATCGTCGCCTGCCCGGCGGTGATCCTGACAGCGCCCCTCGGCTATCTGGAGATGTTGAGGCTCACGATGGGCGCCCGGGTAATGCTGACCGACAGCGGCGGATTGCAGGAGGAGTGCTGCGTCCTCGGCACGCCGTGCTTGACCTTGCGCCAGAACACGGAAAGGCCCGTGACCCTGAGGGAAGATGGCGGCGTCAGCGTGTTGGTCGGCAACGATCCTGCCCGGGTACGGACCGCCTTCCGGGCGGCGCTCGCCGGAAAGCGGGCCGCGCATCGGCCGCCGCTGTGGGACGGGCATACGGCTGAACGGATTGTTGCCTGTTTCCGCGAATTGGCATAGGCTGGCATTACACGACGCGGACCCCCACCCTCGCGGCACTTCCAGAAGGCGCGGTTGCCGCGTTCTAATGGTGGGAACAGCGCGGGGATGATCGGAGAGACATGAAGATCCTGGTAACCGGTACGGCCGGTTTTATTGGCATGCACGTGGCCGATGCGTTGATGAACGACGGCCACGAGGTCGTCGGGCTGGATAATTTCAACGACTACTACCCTGTCCGGCTCAAACGCGACCGCCACGCGCGGCTGCTTGCCCGGCGTGCCTACACCGGCACGGAAGGCGACTTGTGTGATGCCGGGCTCGTGCGTTCGCTATTCGACCGGCACCGGTTCGAGGTCGTCTGTCACCTGGCGGCCCAGGCCGGCGTGCGGTACTCGCTCGAACGGCCCGACGCTTACCAGAAGTCGAACGTGGAGGGGTTCCTGAACATCCTGGAGTCCTGCCGCCACACCGGTACGCGCCGGCTCGTGTATGCCTCCAGTTCCAGCGTGTACGGCGGGAATACCAAGCTGCCGTTCAGCGAAAGTGATTCCGTGGACCGGCCAATCAGCCTCTATGCGGCCACTAAGAAAGCCAATGAACTCATGGCTCATACGTACACGCATTTGTTCGGGCTCCAGACCGTAGGCCTGCGGTTCTTTACCGTCTACGGCCCATGGGGCCGGCCCGATATGGCTCTATGGTTGTTCACGGCGGCCATGCTGAAGGGCCAGGCCATCAAGGTTTTCAACCACGGCAACATGCGGCGCGACTTCACGTTCGTCGACGACATCGTGCAGGGCGTCAAGGCGAGCCTTTTCGAAACGAAATTGAACCCCTACGAAGTTCTCAATCTCGGCAACCACAACGCCGAGAATCTGAAGGATATGATCCGCGTTCTGGCGGCGGCGTTGGGCGTGGAGGCGAAGATGGAACTCCTGCCGATGCAGCCGGGCGATGTCGAGGCCACGTACGCCGATATCACCCTCGCCCAAGCCAAGCTTGCGTTCCAGCCCCGCACGAAGATCGCCGAGGGCATCCCGAAATTTGTGGCCTGGTACAAACAGTACCACAACGTTTAACCCTCAATCCTGGTTGCCTGTTCTAACATGAATGTTCCTCTTCTCGATCTGAAGGCGCAATACGCGACCATCCGCGGCGAAGTCGAAGCTGCCGTCCGCGAAGTGTTCGAGTCCCAGTACTTCATCCTGGGCCCGAAAGTGAAGGAGTGCGAAGAGGCCCTGGCCGCTTACTGCGGCGCGGCCCATGCCGTGGGGGTGTCATCGGGCACGGACGCCCTGCTACTGGCGCTGATGGCGGAAGGCATCGGTCCCGGCGACGAAGTTATCACCTCACCCTACACATTCTTTGCCTCGGCCGGCTCCGTGGCGCGCCTGGGGGCCAAGCCTGTATTTGTGGATATCGACCCGGTCACGTACAATCTCGATCCGGCGCGCGTCGAGTCCGTCCTGACGCCCCGGACGCGCGCGATCATGCCGGTACACCTGTATGGACAGATGGCCGACATGGGGCCGATCCTGGAGCTGGCCCGTCGACGCGGGTTAGTGACGATCGAGGATGCGTGCCAGTCGATCGGCGCCGAGTACGAGGGTCGCCGGGCCGGCACACTCGGAACCTACGGGTGCTTTTCCTTCTTCCCGTCAAAGAATCTCGGCGGCGCCGGCGACGGCGGCGCGGTAACGACGCAGGACGCCGCGCGCGCGGCCAAACTCGGGGTGCTGCGCGTACATGGCATGGAGCCCAAGTACTATCACCGCTGGGTAGGCGGTAATTTCCGGCTGGACGCCCTGCAGGCCGCCGTGGTGAACGTCAAGCTGCGCCATCTCGACGACTGGACGCGCGCCCGCCAGGCCAATGCCGCCCGGTACAATCTGCTACTGCGCGAGGCCGGGATCACCGGGAGCGGCGACGTAATCGGGCCGCGCGCCATCACGGGGCGGCACGTCTTCAACCAGTACATTATCCGCGCGGCGCGGCGGGATGCGCTCCGGGCGTTCCTGCAGCAGCGCGGGATTGGCACGGAGGTCTACTACCCGCTCCCGCTCCACCTGCAGGAGTGCTTTGCCTACCTGGGGTATCGCCAGGGCGCCCTTCCCGAAAGCGAACGGGCGGCGGCGGAGACGCTCGCGCTGCCGATCTACCCGGAACTGACAGACGCGCAAGCCTCCTGGGTGGTTGAGTCGATGGCCGCCTTCTATGCGTCATGAAAATATTCGACCATGTTCTCCTGACGGCGGCGAACGAACGGCAGGCCCGCGGCTACCGGGCACAAGTCGAGTGGCGGCGTGATCACGGGCTTATTCCGCAGGGCACGCAGGTGCACGTGCTGCCGGACCCCGGCGGGCGCCGCGTGGGGTCGCTGGGCGCCACGCTGAATGCTTTCCGCTACCTGGGCCGCATTCTTGCCCATGGCAGGCGGCCGGCTGCGCGCTCGGTGGCCTCTCTCTTTGACGGCCAACGCATCCTGATCTGCCATTCGGGTGGGGATAGCCGGCGGACCCCGTCCTATTCGGCGCAGGGGAAGGTATTCATCGATATGCCGGTGGCCTCCCGGGGCGGCCAAAGCGTGGCAATGTTCGATCTGATTCTCTCCAACCTGGAGAGCCTGCCTGCACCGCCAGGCGGCCACGTGTTGATCGCGGTGGGCGACGTGTTGTTGACCTTCGACCCGAGCGCCGTGGACTTCAGTGAAGCGGGAGTGATCGGCGTCGCCTATCCCGGGCCGCTGTCCCGCGGATCTCAGCACGGCGTCTTTGTGCCGGTCGGGCCGGCCGTCGAGACAGGTTGCCATCCGGTGCGGGATTTCCTGCAGAAACCCGACGAGGCAACCGCCCGGGCCCGCGGCGCGCTGGACGGCGTGGGCCGGGTCCTGGTCGACACGGGCTTGCTGAGTCTGGACCCCGTCTCCGTGGAACGCGTGCTGCACGCCGCGGGCGTCGCGTGGCGAGGCGGTCGGTTGCTAACCGGTCCCGGGCTCTTGCGGGATATCGAGACGGGCCTCTCTCCGTCCGTCGACTTGTACGAAGAACTGACCATGGCGTTGGCGCCTGGCCTCGATGAGGCGGGCTACCTTGCCCACGTAGCCGAGGGCGCGAATGCCGGGCATCGGCGGCGGCTGGCGACCTGGCGGCGGCGCGTGCGGGGACTTCCGTTCTTGGTGAACGTTCTCCCCTACTGCGATTTCTTCCACGTCGGGACCAGCCGCGACCTGCTCGTCAATTTCTCGCCGCTGACGCGGACCGCCCAGACCTACCGGTTTGCCAACCTCTCGGGCTCCTGCGTGGCGGACGGCGCCAGCCTGGAGGAGTCGTTCGTCTTCAATACGATCGTCGAGCATCCGCGCGCCCGCGCCTCGAGGTCGCTCGTCGAGGGCTGCATCGTGCAGTCGCCACTGGAGCTTCCCGGCAGCAATATCCTCGTGGGGCTCCCTGCGGGGCTGCGGCACGCCGTGCGCTTGCCGGAAGCCACCGGCCTGGTCTGCCTGCCGATCGGTCGGTCGCAATGGGCCGCGGTCGTCTTCGGCATCGACGACGATTTCAAGACAAACCTGGATACTCCGTCCCGCTGCCTGTTTCTCAACCGCCCCTTGACGGCCTGGATTGAGGCCAACGGGGTGGCACCCCGCAACCTTTGGAAACCGGGAGTGCGGCGGGACCTGTGGGAAGCCCGGCTCTGGACCGCGGGCGCATTGCCGGAGGTGATGGCATTCGCGCTCACGATGGCCAGCGGCAAGCCGATGCCGGCCGCCTGGCGGCGGCGCCCGCGGTACGCGATGGCTGACCTGCTGCAGCGGGTCGATCACGGGCGGCTGTTGCGGCATCGCCAGGAGATCGTGCGCCGTGTGGGTCTGGCCCGGCTCGCGGAGCGACTGGTGGCCGACGATCGTCTGCCTGCCGAAGCGGTCGTCCGTTCCGTGCGGTCCACGGGAGACGTCCGTACCGTGATCGGCCAGCTTGCCGAGGCCCGCCGCTGCCGGCCCGACCCGTTGTTCGCGGCGCGAGTCGACCGGCTCGGCGAACTGGTCCTCGAGGAGCGCCGCATTCCCGGCCTCTCGGCGGCCCAGTACCGGGCGGCTGCCTTCGAAGAGGTCGCCAGGGCCGTGGCCATGGCCTTCGAGCCCGCGTCCGAGCCCCGGCCGGCGGCCATCGCCCACGACCAGGTCGTGTGGGTGACCACCCCGGCACGCCTCGATTTTGGTGGCGGCTGGTCTGATACGCCGCCGATCAGCATCGAACTGGGCGGTACCGTGGTTAATGCGGCGGTGACGCTGAACGGCCAGTACCCCATCCAGGTTGTGGCCAAACTCAACACGGAGCGGACGATCCGGCTCGCCAGCATCGACTTGGGCGAGCGGTTGACCTTGCGCTCCGCGGCAGAAGTGCTCGATCATCGCGATCCGTCGCATTGGGCCGCGCTGCCGAAGGCGGCCCTGGTGCTGTCCGGCATCGTTCCGAGCCGGCGCGACCAATCGCTGCAGCGTTGGCTCGATGCCTTGGGCGGGGGGTTGGACCTGACCATCTTTTCGGCGCTTCCCAAGGGGTCCGGGTTGGGCACGAGTTCCATCCTGGGAGCTGCCACAATCGCCTGTCTCGGGCGGGTTCGGGGCGAACCCTCCAGCCAGGAGCGGATCATTGCGCTGACCAGTATCCTGGAGCAGCGCATGAGGACCGGGGGCGGCTGGCAGGACCAGATTGGCGGGATTGTGCCGGGAGTAAAACTCATCCGCACGGTTCCCGGCGCCGCGCAGGCTGTAAGTCTCAACTGGACGGTATTCGATCTCGGCCCCGAAAGTCCGCTGCGGCGCCGCTGTTTGTTGTATTTCACAGGCCAGAAACGGATGGCCCGGCACATCCTCCATAATATCGTCGGGCATTACCTGGCCCGCGATCCCGCCACGCTGGCTACTGTGGATGCCCTCAAGGCGTCGGCGTTGGAGATGAAGTCGGCCCTGGATGCCCGGGATACAGATGCGTTCGCGCGCGGCATCGAGCGGTACTGGACGCTAAAGAAACAGATCGACCCGGGATCGACGAACCCGCGCATTGAGGCGTTGCTGGCTTCCGTCGATCGCTGGACGGCTGGGCGTGTTTTGCCGGGTGCGGGTGGCGGCGGATTCGTGCTGTTCGTGGCGCGCGATGCCGACGCTGCCGGCCGCATTCGCCGGTACCTCGAAGCGCACCCGGCTCATCCGACGGCGCGCTTCTTCGATTTTGACGTGGATGACAAGGGATTGAATACCACGGTGCTCTAGGGAGAGTTATGGATCACAAAAAGACACTGTTAGGGAAAATCGAGAACAAGACCGCCATCATCGGCGTCGTGGGACTGGGCTACGTCGGCCTGCCGCTCGTGCTGCGATTTACCGAGGAGGGGTATCGCGTCGTCGGTATCGACATTGACGCTGAGAAGGTGGCCAAGCTCAATCGCGGCCAATCGTACATCCGGCACATTCCGGCCGCCGCCATCGCGCGGGCGCGGCGGGGCGGGTTCGAGGCGACCGCCGACTTCCGGGCCGCGCGGCGCGCCGACGCCCTGATCATCTGCGTCCCCACTCCGCTGGACGAGCACCGGGAGCCGGATCTGAGTTTCGTCGTCGGGACCGTGGAGTCGCTCGTGCCGCACATCCGCGCCGGGCAGATCATGTCACTGGAAAGCACGACCTATCCGGGCACTACCGACGAGGAACTGCTGCCGCGGATCGCGGCGCGCGGCTTCACCGTCGGGAAGGACTACTTCGTTGTGTTCTCCCCCGAGCGCGAGGATCCCGGCAACGCCAAGTTTTCCACGCGCGATATTCCCAAGGTGTGCGGCGGCACGACACCGGCCTGCCAGGCGGTCGGCGTGAAGCTGTACGGGAGCGTGATCGATCGGGTCGTTCCCGTCAGTTCCACCCGCGTGGCCGAGATGACCAAACTACTGGAAAACATCCACCGTTCGGTGAATATCGGGCTCGTGAACGAGATGAAGATCGTGGCCGACCGGATGGGCATCGACATTCACGAGGTCATCCGGGCGGCTTCCACCAAGCCGTTTGGCTTCGTCGCCTATCAGCCCGGGCCGGGGCTCGGGGGCCATTGCATTCCTATCGACCCGTTTTATCTCACGTGGAAGGCACGGGAGTACGGCGTACACACGCGTTTCATCGAACTGGCGGGCGAGGTGAACAGCGGCATGCCGGCCTGGGTCGTGGGCAAGCTTGCCGACGCGTTCAACGATCGCGGCCGGTCGGTCAAGGGCAGCAAGGTGCTTGTGCTCGGGATTGCGTACAAGAAGGATGTCGACGACCCCCGCGAATCACCGTCGATGGTGCTCCTCGAATTGTTGCGAAAGCGGGGCGCGACGGTTGCTTACTCGGACCCGTATTTTCCAACGTTCCCGAAGATGCGAGAACACCGTTTTGATCTCAAGAGCGTGCCGCTCACGCCCCGGCAGATCGCGCGGTACGACTGCGTGCTGATCGCAACCAACCACTCGGGGGTCGATTACCGACTGCTGAAGAAGCATGCAAAACTGATCGTCGACACGCGGGGCGTTTATGACAAGCCCGCCCGCAACGTCGTGAAGGCGTAGACCCGGTCAGGCCAGCACCCAAGCCACGGCGGTGAGAACGCCGGCGAAGAGTCCGAACAGAAAGGCCTTGGCGCCCGTGCGGTAAGGCGGGGGGCGCTGGCGGACGTGACGCAGCGCGAGGAACGTGATCGTCCCGCCGACAAAAAAAGCAGCAGGCAGCGCGCCGACCAGGCCCGCGCCGACGGCCGTGGGAAGGGCCGTGATTCCCGTAGCGGTTGCTGCGCCATCCTGCCCGTAGACCAGACCGCCCGTCATGGATCCGAGCCAGAGGCCGCCGATCATGCCGACCATGGTTGCGCACAAGGCGAGAATGGGGGTGCGCTTGGACATCCAGCCCGCAGCCGCGCCGGCCACGGCGCCTCCCACGATGGCCGCTGCATGGGCCAGGGCGGCGAGCTCGACAACGCGATCGGCAGTATGCAGAAGCATATATGGTGTTGCCGCAGGGCGAAGCCGAACGATGGTCTCGGATCGGCATCGTGTCCCGAGGACGGACGTAATGGTAGCAGGGCTCTATGCCTCTGTCATGCCGAAATCGCGCCAGGACTACGGCTCGGGGTGTGACGCCGTTGGCGGCGGGAGCCGGGAGACATCCTCCCCTTCGCGCAGTTGGATCACTGCCTGCACTTTTGGCACGTACATCTGCGTTTCGAACGGTAGCAGGGGCGCAATGTCGTCGAACGACTTGCCTCCCGTCTTCGCCAGGAGTTCCTTCACGCGTGTGTCCCCGGCGTTGTAGCCGGCCAAGGCCAGCGGCCAGGTACCGAACTGACCGTGCAGGAACCGTAGGTACCGGGCCGCAGCGTGGGCGGACTTGTCGGGATTCCTGCGCTCGTCGACCGGCCGCGCGCGCAGGCCGAACCGTTGGGCCGTCGCCGGCATGAGTTGGAAGAGACCGGCGGCGCCGCTTGGGTTGCGCGCCTTCGGATTGAGCGACGATTCCACCTCTGCCAGCCATGCGAGCTGCGGGGGGATACCTTCTTCCTTGAACGCCCGCTTCAGGCGCGGCATGAGCTCGATGGAGCCTTCGGGCGCCGCCCGGTGGCTCAGCACGCGGCGCCAAAGCAATGGACTGCGTGCCGCGGTCTCGCGCTGCACCCGGATGGCGGGTGCGGGCGGCGGTTCGGGCGTCGAGGGGAGGATGCGGACCGTACCGTGCGGCACCTCAGGAGGGCGGCGTGACGGCAGCAAACCCGGTGCGGGCGCGGCGGCTGGGTACTCTTTGACGACGGCCGCCGCCATTTCAAAGTAATCGAGGCGTTGCCGGAGCCAGGCGGCATACTCCTCCCCGCCTTCCACGCGACTGAGCAATCGAATGCTCGTCTCGACATAAGGCTTCACCGCGGCGGCCCGTTCGAGCGAATCGCCGTTCAGGACGTCGCCGATCGCGTTCCAGAATGCCTGCCAGTCCGCCTCGGAGGGCAACGGGACGTCCTGCAGCAGGTCCGGTGTCAGAGCGTCCAGCGCCCACGTGACGCCGGCATTGACCATGCCCGCAACGTCAGCGTCTTCCTGGGCGGCCGCCGGCGCCGCGACTAGCGCCGCCGCCAAGGCCAGTCCGCACCACAAGAGTCTGTGGAAAGCACTCCTCATACGGGGTTACCCCGGACGCATCTGAATCACGCCTTTTTCGACTTCGTTTTCAGCCAGACGGAATAGTCGGCTTCGTTAATCGCTCCGGCCGCCAACGCGAGCGTTTGGACGACGGCGTCGGCCTCCGAGGCAAGCAAACGGTACCCGTTTATTTCGAGAAACACCGCCGCTGTTGTGAACCCGATCCGCTTGTTTCCGTCGATGAACGCATGGTTCTTCACGAGTCCAAAGGCGTAACTGGCAGCCAGATCGAAGACTGACGGTTTGCCGTACGCGAGCAGATTCGCCGGTCGGGCCAGAGCCGACGCCAGCAGACCTTCATCGCGAATGCCCGACGACCCGCCAAACTCCGCCACCAATTCCTCGTGCAGGGAAAGGACGGTATCTCGCAGCACCCACTCCGGCGGTTTCACCTCGCGAGTTCCCGGAGCGTGTTACGGTATCGGCGGATGACGTGCTGTGCGGCCTCCAGTTGCCGCATGACGTCGGGGTTCGTCAAACACAGGCGCAGACTGCCGTCCTTCGCTTCGGTCGCACACACCGTGTCGCCTTCCCTGGCGTGAAGGTAGGCGAGCGCTTCCTTCGGCAGCACCACGCCCACCGAGTTGCCGACCTTGCGAAGTTTAAGTTCAAGAACCATGGCCACCCTCCCACTTGTCGTTGTCACATAAGTAATAACATTGCGGCCGCACGACCGTCAAGAACCGCCTTCCGCCTCGGTTCGGGAGCGCCTCCGCTTGCCGGCTGCCTCGTGCATCACGAGGTCGCCGATGCGGCGGTTGGCCCGCGGGAACGGGTAAAGCCGCAAGTCGCCGGGCCTGATCCATTTCAGCTCCACGGAGGTCCGGGGGGTCGGCTGCCCCGTCTTCCATTCGCAGCGAAAAGCGGTGAGGGTGATGCGGAAATGGGAGTACGCGTGCCGGACGGTGGCGTACGGCTCCCCCACCCTCACGCGCAGACCGGTCTCCTCCCTGACCTCGCGGCGCACGGTCTGCTCCAGCGATTCGTCACCCTGCTGCTTGCCTCCGGGAAACTCCCACAGTCCGCCCAGCATCCGGTCGTCCTCACGCCGTGCGATGAGGATGCGCCCCGTTTTCCAGATTACGCCTACGGCAACGTCGTAGTGCGGGACGGGCGGCGCCGGGCGCAGGACCGGGATCACTTCAACGAGACCGGCCCTATGCGCCGCGCAGTCCGGGCACAGAATACACGCGGCGCAGTCGGGGTTCCGGGGCCGGCAGACGAGGGCGCCAGTTTCCATCAGCGCCTGGTTGAAGTGCGAAGGGTTGACCCGTCCGATCAAGGGGCGGAGCTTCTCGCGGACGAGGTTTACGACCTTGGGGTCACGGATAGGATCGCGGAGGCCCCACAGTCGTGCGCAAACGCGAAGGACATTGCCATCGACGGATGGCACGGGTTCACCGAAGGCGATGCTGGCAATGGCTGCCGCCGCGTAAGCCCCGATACCGGGAAGCGCAATCCATTCGTCGTACGTCTCCGGCAGGCGCCCTACGCGGGCGGTCATGACCTCTCGCGCCGCCTTGTGGAGATTCCGGGCACGGCTGTAGTAGCCAAGACCTTCCCAGAGACGTAGAACATCTTGAAGGTCTGCCGCGGCAAGCGTTTGGACGTTGGGGAAGCGCTGCAGGAACCGTTCGAAATATGGGATGACAGTGGCGACCTGCGTTTGCTGTAGCATGATCTCGCTGATCCAGACACGATAGGGCGAAGGATTCTCACGCCATGGCATGGGGCGATTTGCTTTTTCAAACCAAGCCACAATTCGTACCGGCCAAGCGGCCACCGGGATATCGGACTGTTTAGACATAAGTGAACGCAAGGTCCTGTTTGGGTAATCAGTCCGATGACGTGCTATTTAGCTTGCCTCTCTTGATGATGACGCTTAACACGGATATGTCGGCAGGCGTAACACCGGACACGCGGGTCGCCTGGCCCAGCGTCTCTGGCCTCACCCGTTTCAGCTTCTCGCGGCACTCATAGCGAAGGGCCTTGATCGCATCATAGTCAATCCACGCGGGTATTGAGGTTCTTTCGATGCGCTCCGATCTTGCAATGTGATCGCGCTCCCGCAGGATGTACCCCTCGTACTTGGCTTCTATTTCAACCTGTTCAATCACTTTTGGATCCAGTGGCCGCGTCGACGGTAGGTCTGCATAGCGGACGCCTGTTCTGCGGAGCTGATGAAGCAGTGGTGTGCCCCTAACCAACTCACCCCTGAGGCGATCAAGCTCGTGTTCAATGTCGTGCTGCCAAGTCTCAGCTTCAGATGTATCGCGCTCGGAGGCTATGCCAAGCTTCTTGGCGTGAGTGAGCATGCGAAAGACGGCATTATCTTGGCGAAGAACCAGACGATGCTCGGCGCGCGACGTGAACATGCGATACGGTTCAGTTGTACCTTTCGTGACAAGGTCATCAATCAGGACGCCTATGTACGACTCCCCACGGCCAAGGACGAACGGATTTCCGTCACGAATTTTCAGGGCGGCATTGACTCCGGCAATGAAGCCTTGTCCCGCGGCCTCTTCATATCCCGTTGTTCCGTTCACTTGGCCGGCGAAATAGAGGCCTTGGACGAGTTTCGACTCCAACGTGTGCAGAAGCTGCGTCGGATCCGAGTAGTCATACTCGATAGCATAGGCCAGATTTGTGAATTCGGCCCGCTCCAGCCCTGGGATCGATCGAATCATTGCTATCTGGACGGATTCGGGAAGACTGTTGGAGGTGCCGTTCGGATAGACTTCATCCGTACTTCGGCCCTCAGGCTCCAGGAAGACGTGATGGGAGTCTTTGTCGGCAAACTTGACGATTTTGTCCTCGATCGAGGGACAGTATCTGACGCCTGTGCCCGTGATAGAGCCTCCGTACATGGCGCTTTCACCGAGATTCTGTCGGATGATGTCGTGTGTAAGCGAGGTTGTGTGTGTGATATGACAGGGCATCTGGTCGCTGCCAACCGGCCAGGGATGAAAGGCGTTGCCGGCGTGTTCCACGTGGAACAATGGCGGCGCCATCGCACCACCGGAGCCACTATGTTCCACGTGGAACATATCAGCATCCCGCTGCGCTGCGCGCGATAAAAACGACGGAGGAATCTCTCCAGGTTGCTGCTCTGTCTTGCTGTAGTCGATGGAGTCGCTTCGTAAACGGGGCGGCGTTCCAGTCTTTAGCCGCCCGAGCCGAAAGCCGAGACCTTCGAGAGAGCGGCTGAGTCCATTCGCGGCTGCCTCACCTTTGCGTCCGCCGGGAAACGAACTCTTTCCGATATGGATGATCCCGCGCAGGAACGTGCCGGCGGCGATGATGATTGATCGAGCTCGAATAGTGGATCCGTCGCTCGTGGTGACTCCACAAATTTTTCCGCTTGTGACACAGATATCCGTTACCTGAGCTGCCACGAGGGTCAGATTGGCTGTTGACTCTACAACGGCCAGCATTCGGGCCGCATAGGCGGCTTTATCGCACTGAAGCCGGAAGGCACGAACCGCAGGTCCCTTCTTCGTGTTCAACGTTCTGAACTGGATGCCTGTGTAGTCCGAGTTACGTGCCATTTCGCCGCCAAGCGCGTCCAGTTCACAGACGATGTGTGACTTGGCAATTCCGCCGATTGATGGGTTGCAGGACATCCTACCTACAGCCAATCGGTCCATGGTGATCAACGCTGTGGACACCCCCATGCGAGAGCAGGCCAGAGCCGCCTCGCATCCTGCGTGTCCGGAACCAATGACTATGACATCGAAGCTGCTATCCATGGAATGGGCCTTAAGGCATTAAGGGACCGAATGGTCATTTGCCGATGCAGAATTGTGTGAAGATGGCGTCAAGGAGTTCCTCGTGATATTCGCGACCGGTTACTAGACCAAGCGACGCGATCGCCGACCGCAGTCCCGAGGCCACGAGGACAGAATCGCCACCATCGCCATCCAAGGCTTGAATGGCCTCGACGATCTCGCTCCGGGCCGAGACGATCAGATTACGATGGCGCTCCGAAATGACGGCATGTGGGGGTGTCGGAGGGCCCATCAGGATTTTGGTTCCAAGGGCTGCCTTCACGGCATCGATGCCTTCGCCTCGAATAAGACTGGTATGAACGACCGTCCAAGCTTCTAGATCGTTTGGGTCTATTCTGACCGTCTGGTCGCATTTGTTGGCGACCAGCACCGTTCTACCCGGCGAGAGTTGAGCCAGATTGTCGCGGTCATCTGAAGTCATAGCAACCGATGCATCAATGACATACAAAACATAGGCCGCCTTTGCCATGAGTGCTTTGGCACGCTCAATTCCCGCATTCTCTACGTCGCAGTCGGAGTCCCGAAGGCCGGCCGTGTCAGTCAGACGAATCCCGACACCGCCCAAGGACATCGATTCTTCAATAGTATCGCGTGTCGTGCCTGGCATATGGCTGACTATTGCCCTGCTAACGCCAAGCATGGCATTCAGCAGCGTTGATTTACCCACGTTCGGGCGGCCCAGAATAACTACGGTAGCTCCTTCCCGCAGCAGCACGCCCTCATCCCACGTTCGCAGCAATGCATCCATGCGTTTCTGGATTGACTTCAGTTTCGCCCCGGTCTCGGACGTCGCGATACCGGGTACCTCCTCTTCGGGGAAATCGAGAGTGGCTTCGATGCTGGCTGCGACGTTGACCAAACGGCCATAGAGCTCGTCGAACGCGCGGCTCAGCGATCCATCCAGTTGTTCCACGGCCGCCGCTGCCGCCCGGTCTGTCTGGGCGCGAATGAGGTCGAGCACGGCTTCGGCCTGAAGAAGATCGATGCGTCCGCTGAGGAAGGCGCGTCGCGTGAATTCGCCGGGCTCTGCCAGTCGTGCTCCCGACTCGAGCAGCGCGCGCAGTATCCGCCGGGCGGCCGTGGCGCCGCCATGCCCTTGAATTTCGACGCTGTCTTCGCGGGTGTAACTGTGCGGCGCGCGGTAGACCAAGAGGATCACCTCATCCACGATCTCCCGGCAATCCCCGGTCACGGCGCGAAGCCGGCCATGTACGAACGTGCCTGGCGCACGTTCAGAGGGTCGCGGACCCGCACAGGCGATGACCCGATCGGCGATGGTCAGGCTCGCGGGGCCGGACACCCGAACGATGGCAATGGCCCCTTCGCCCGCCGCGGTAGCGATAGCCGCAATCGTGTCCGTAGCGTCGTGCATGGTTGGCGATTATCGCACAACGGCCCGTGCCGCTCAAGGGAGGCGAAGTGGCCAGCGGCCTAAAGCCAGGAAAACCTGCCATTAGTGACCACTACAATCTATTCATTTCTATCTTGATAATACATTCAAGAGCAATGTATAAGCGCATAACTACGCAATTTAATCTATTCATTTTATATGCAGCAAGCTCTATCCATCATCGATGCCGAGTTCCGACAGCGGGGCGCACTGACCGCTGGAGAGTTGGCCTCCGCGCTCGGAGTCAGTCAGCCGACGGTTTCCCGTCTACTGGCGCGGTTCCCAAGGTCCCGGTTGCTACGTCTCGGGCGTGCGAGGGCGAGTCGCTACGCGATGGTGCGGGAGCTAGTCTCTCTGGGATCGACCTGGCCGCTCTACGAGATTGATGCCCAGGGGCAGTCCCACCTTGTGGGACAGTTTCATGCTTTGAACGCCAAGCAGTGGTGTCTGCAGCAGGACACGCCTTGGGAGACACTGCGCGGTAACGAGTTCCGCGACGGTCTCTATCCCGATCTGCCGTGGTTTCTGGACGATCTCCGACCCCAAGGGTTCCTGGGCCGGGCCTTTGCCCGCACCCACGGCGGCGCTCTTGGACTGCCAACCGATCCCCGGGCGTGGCAAGCGGACAATGTTGTCCTTGCGCTGCTGCGGCATGGGCACGATCTGCAAGGCGCATTCGTTCTGGGCGCTCCAATGCTGAGCGCCGTACAGGAACGTATGCTGAATGACGGGGATGCTCTACCGGTTCGGGCGCGTTCCGACGTCTATCCCGCCCATGCCGAGACCGTTCTTGGCGGTGAGTGGCCGGGTTCGTCCGCCGCCGGCGAGCAGCCCAAGTTCACGGTGCGCATCCGCGATAAGAACGGCGGAATCCGCCACGCCCTGGTCAAATTCAGCGGCCGGGCGGGTCGACTGGAGGACCAGCGCTGGGCCGACTTGCTGGCGGCCGAACACCTGGCGGCCGGTCTCCTGAACGAGAATGGAATCGCCGCCGCCGGGACTGAGTTGCTCGAAGCTGGCGGACGCCGTTTTCTGGAGGTCGCCCGGTTCGATCGCGTTGGGGCGCACGGCCGGCGGGGGCTGAGTTCGTTGGCCGCCCTGGATGCCGCGTTCTTCGGTCAACTCCAGACGCCGTGGACTGATGCAGCCGACCGTCTGTTGGATGGCGGCTGGCTCTCGGCTCAGGATGCAGGACGACTGAAACTGCTCTGGTGGTTTGGGACCTTGATCGGAAATACCGACATGCATTACGGCAACGTGAGCCTCTTCTTGGGGCGGGATCTGCCCTTGTCCCTGGCGCCGGCCTACGACATGCTGCCCATGCTCTATCGTCCGGACGCGGAAGGTGGGTTGCCGGAGCGCCGGTTCGCTCCCATGCCGCCGCAACCGGAGTCCATCGCCGTCTGGTCCGCGGCCAGTGCCTTGGCCGAGAACTTCTGGACTCGGGCGGCGGCGAGCCCCCTGATCTCCAAGCCGTTTCGCAAGATTGCCGCCCAAAATGCCGGGATAGTGGCCCGGTACCGGCGGCAGTTCCGCTGAGTGCGCGCGCGGGGGATCTACTGCTTATTAGCCGGCACCCACTCGACATAGCCGTCTTCGTGGGCGACGTTGCTGCCGCGGCGATGGTCGGACAAATCTTCACGGACGATCACGTCCGACGAATTGGTGCCGGGAATCAACCGGTAACTGCAGGCGGACCGGTCGCGCGCTGACGGGCAGTGCAAAATCGCGTCGGTGACTCCGTATGGGCGGAGATCGGTCCACGTCTGAGGGGCTTTGCCGTCGTGGTCTTGTTTGTAGAGCCTGTAGACGCAGGCGATTTGCTTTTCATTCCAAAGGCATTGAGCCTGCCGGGCCTTTTCCCTGGCATTCGTAAGCGCGGGCAGTAGCAGGGCCGCCAGGATCGGGATCATCAGGATGCTGAGCCCACCGGTGACCACGCCGGCAATGGCCAGCCCCTGGCCGGAGAGTGTACCGCGGGCGGCCCTGATCCTGCCGAGCGCGATGGCACCACAGATCAGCGCCGGAATGCCGGCCACAATCGACATGCACGTCAGGCTCAGGATCCCCAGCACGAGACTGGCGATGGCGATGCCGGCAATCGGGGACTGTGGATTTTGCGCGGCCTGGCCGGAACCTGCGATGGGAGGCGGTGCGTTGTCCATGGGGATGATTTCCTTCGGCGCCAAGCTATAGTGCCCCGCTCCGGGCGACACAAACCGAAAGGACGTCACAAGGTGACGAGGGTCACGCCGGCGCCGCCCGGATCTTCGGTCTCCACGCCGAGACGATAACTCGCCACGCCCGCCTTGGCGAGGCAGGCATGCACGGCTTTGCGAAGCGCACCGGTCCCGTACCCGTGCACAATACGCACTTGCGGCAAGGACGCCAGCATGGCGTCATCGAGATAGGACTCCAGGTGCGCCACGGCCTCTTCGACGCGCTGGCCAACCAGGTTCAGTTCCGACGGCACGGCACGGCGTTTCACGGAGTCCTGCACTCGTCCCTTGTTCTCGATTTGTGGAGCAGGGGCGGCATCGCCCGGGCGCGGACGTCCCAGATCCTTCCGCGCCAGGTCGAAGCGTACCCGTCCGATTTCCACCGTGGCTCTGCGCCCGTCCTCGGCGAAGGCCACAACCGTCCCGTGGTCCTTGAAGAACTCGACCCACACGCGGTCACCCACTTTTAATTCGCCTTCTGAGAATGGGCGCAGCGGCGTCCCGCGATTTTGCTCCAGCGCGGTCGTGAGTTCCTGGGCCCGGTGTTCAATCCGCTGGCGCAGCCCGCGCGCTTGGTCGCGGTCCGGCTGCCGGCGGGCTTCGGAAAGAATGTGGTCGACTTCACGCCGCGTGCCGTCGACCAGCACCGCCGCCTGGTTCTGCGCCTCGCGAAGCACGCTCTTGCGCTGGCTCCTCAGGCTTTCCAACTCCAGGCTGACGCGCTCGTAGTCGCGCTTGGCGTGATCGCGATCCTTGAGCGCCTCGTCGCGCAAGCGCTCGAGTTCCTGCCGATCGCGATCCATGCGAATGTGTTTCGCGTCCAGCGAGTGCAACAGGCTTTCCAGGCGTAGGTCGCCTTCGCTGAGCAGCCCGCGCGCCGTGGCGAGAATATCGGCCGGCAGTCCGTACCGCTCGGCAATCGTCAGCGCGTAACTGGCGCCGGCCTGGCCCATCACCAGACGGTATTGGGGCCGCAACGTCTCGATGTCAAAGCGCATGGCCGCATTGGTCATGCGGGGGTGGACGTGCACAAACCGTTTCACCGCCCCGAGATGGGTGGTGGCAATGGTCAGGCCATCCGTCTGGCCCAGCGCGTCCAGGATGGCGCAGGCGAGGGCGCCGCCTTCAACGGGATCGGTGCCGGCGCCGAGTTCGTCGAGCAGCACGAGCGTGGGGCCCTGGCGGGCGGCGGCGAGCGTCGCCACGACGCGTTGCAGGTGGGCGCCGAACGTGCTGAGGCTCTGTTCAATGGACTGCTCGTCGCCGATATCGGCCAATACATCATGGAAGAAGCGGATTTCGGTTCCCGCCGCGGCCGGGATCGGAAGGCCGGCCTGCGCCAGCAAGGTGAGGAGCCCGGCCGTCTTGAGGGCGACGGTTTTCCCTCCCGTGTTGGAGCCGGTGATCACGACCACATTGCGATCGTCCGGAATCTCCAGGTCCAGCGGTACCAGGGCATCGCGCCGGCCGTCTTGGGAGAGCCGGTGCTGGAGCAGGGGATGGCGGGCCGCGATGAGTCGCAGACGTTTTCCCACGGGTGCGCACAGGCAATCCTGTTCGATGGCCCAGGCGCTGACGGCAAAGGCCATGTCGTAAAGGCAGAGCAACTCGAAGTCCCGCCGGATGGCGGATAGTTCGGCCCGCACGGTGCGGGTGAGGGCGGCCAGAATGCGGTGTATCTCGTCGCGTTCGTCCAGCCGAAGGACTTCCAGACGGTTGGCGGGTTCAACCACCGCTTCCGGCTCGACGAAGAGCGTGCCGCCACTATTCGACTGGTCGTGGACGATGCCCTTGAGTCGGGCTCGCAGCTCGCGGCGGACCGGCACGACGCTGCGGCCGTGGCGCGTCGTGATGAAGTCTTCCTGAAGGGCCTCGGCCAGGCCCGGGTCGCGCAGAATCCGTTCGAGTTGCGTTTGGATCTGCCGCTCCAGGGATTCCATGGCCTGGCGGACCCCGTGCAGCCGTTCGCTGGCCGTGTCCAAAATCCGGGCCTCCGGTCGTTCGAAAACGGCATCCAGGGCGCGGCACAGACCGACGCAGGGCTCGATCTCGCGGGCCAGCTCCTGCAGGGCCGGAGAATCCGTGCACCGTTCCTCGGCAAGGAATTGGCGAAGGGCGGACGCGGCCTCCAGGAGTTCACGCACGACCAGCAGGGCTTCCGCATCAAGCACGGCGTCGTCGGGCGTCGCCCGGGCGAGGGACTCCTCGGGTGAAGAGAAGCGCGCGGGCGGCAACGGAAGGCCTTTTCGACGTAGCGCCAGCGCCTCGGCGTACAGACGGCGGGTGCCGGCGACGACGCCTTCCGTTACGCCGGGACGGATGGCCCGCACCTGGTTCCGCCCCGGCTCCGAGACGGCATAGCGACTCAGCAGGTCGAGGAATCGATCGAATTCTAATACGGTTAGCGAGTGTTCGTTCATGCCGGCGACAGGCTCGCGTATAGCATGGGCAGCCCGGCGCCTGCTATTGAAAATCGCGCCGCCCGCCGCCGTGTTATGGCTGATTCTTTTGGCAGGAATGAGAGAGGATGAGTGGGAAGGAAAGCGGGAGCGGCGGGTTGCGGGGAGTTTTGAGGCGGTGTTACGGAGTGCGGCGGGGTGGAGTTGGGGCTGGAATGGCAGCCGGAGACAG